>NZ_PPDA01000007.1:2500-347370 GCF_002959835.1 Veillonella sp. S13053-19
CGTGTCATATGCAGCAATGTATATGGGTAGGGGAGCGTTCTCATCGGGCTGAAGCAGTACCGTAAGGAGTTGTGGACTGATGAGAAGTGAGAATGTCGGTATGAGTAGCGAAAAGAATGGTGAGAATCCATTCCACCGAAAGCCTAAGGGTTCCTGAGCAACGATCGTCGTCTCAGGGTAAGTCGGGACCTAAGCCGAGGCGGAAAAGCGTAGGCGATGGACAACAGGTTGAAATTCCTGTACCGGTGTGAATCGTTTGATCGATGGAGTGACACAGTAAGGTAGGTCAGCACGCGATTGGAAGTGCGTGTTTAAGCATGTAGGTTGAGCTATAGGCAAATCCGTAGCTCTAAAAGCTGAGATGTGATGACGAGTTACTAGCAATAGTAACGAAGTGATTGATCCTACACTGTCGAGAAAAGCTTCTAGGTAGAGACACATCGCCCGTACCAAAACCGACACAGGTAGGCGGGGAGAGAATCCTAAGGTGCGCGGGAAAACCCTCGTTAAGGAACTCGGCAAAATGCCTCCGTAACTTCGGGAAAAGGAGGACTCATGTAGTGTGAAGTGCAGCAACGCATGGAGCATGAATGAGTGGCACAAGAGAGGCGCAAGCGACTGTTTACCACAAACACAGGTGCCTGCTAAAGCGAAAGCTGACGTATAGGTGCTGACACCTGCCCGGTGCTGGAAGGTTAAGAGGAGGGGTTAGACTTCGGGTCGAAGCTCTGAATTGAAGCCCCAGTAAACGGCGGCCGTAACTATAACGGTCCTAAGGTAGCGAAATTCCTTGTCGGGTAAGTTCCGACCCGCACGAAAGGTGTAACGACTTGCGCACTGTCTCAACGAGGGACCCGGTGAAATTGAAGTACCTGTGAAGATGCAGGTTACCCGCGACTGGACAGAAAGACCCCATGGAGCTTTACTGCAACCTAAGATTGAACTTAGTTAATGAATGTACAGGATAGGTGGGAGACGTAGAATCTAGGACGCCAGTTTTAGAGGAGTCACTGTTGGGATACCACCCTTTCATTAATTGATTTCTAACGGGCCGAGTAACGACCGGCCGGACAGTCTTAGGCGGGCAGTTTGACTGGGGCGGTCGCCTCCTAAAGAGTAACGGAGGCGCCCAAAGGTTCCCTCAGAGCGGACGGAAATCGCTCGAAGAGTGTAAAGGCAGAAGGGAGCTTGACTGCGAGACGGACAGGTCGAGCAGGGACGAAAGTCGGGCTTAGTGATCCGGTGGTGCCGAGTGGAAGGGCCATCGCTCAACGGATAAAAGCTACCCTGGGGATAACAGGCTAATCTCTCCCAAGAGTCCATATCGACGGGGAGGTTTGGCACCTCGATGTCGGCTCATCACATCCTGGGGCTGAAGTAGGTCCCAAGGGTTCGGCTGTTCGCCGATTAAAGTGGTACGTGAGCTGGGTTCAGAACGTCGTGAGACAGTTCGGTCCCTATCCATCGCGGGCGCAAGAAACTTGAAGGGGGCTGCTCCTAGTACGAGAGGACCGGAGTGGACGAACCGCTGGTGTACCAATTATCCTGCCAAGGGTACAGTTGGGTAGCTACGTTCGGGACGGATAAACGCTGAAAGCATCTAAGCGTGAAACCAGCCTTGAGATGAGGTTTCTCATAGCATAAGCTAGTAAGATCCCATGTAGACGACATGGTTGATAGGCCAGGTGTGGAAGAGCCGTGAGGTTTGGAGCTGACTGGTACTAATAGATCGAGGGCTTTACTTAAACAAAACATTAAGCAGAAATGTGCAACAAATATATATAACTTCTATGTGGTTTTCAGAGTACAAACTCTGACAGATTCAGTGGCGATGGCTATGAGGATCCACCTGTTCCCATCTCGAACACAGTAGTTAAGCTCATAAACGCCGAAAGTACTTGGCTGGAGACGGCCTGGGAGGATAGGAAGCCGCTGATTGCTTAAAGGCACACCTGAGGGTGTGTCTTTTTTGTTGTATGGCTTCCTATCCTCCCAGGGTACCTGGTGAGCAGGGTAGTAGAATATGGAGGAGTGAAACGACGACAGATTCACTGCATCGCTTAGTTCGGAGCGTAAGATGGACATGTAGCGAAGCTACATAAGGCCATCCACAGCGACGAACACCCAGTATCCTGGAGGGAAGAATCGTACATAAGAACTCGCTGATTGACGAAATAGAGGGTCAACCCTAAAGGGTTGGCCCTCTATTTTTGTGCTCTAACGAGCACATTCTAATTCCTTCTAGAGCCGTCTCCAGCCAAGGTTGTACAAGTATTATCTATGGATAGTAATCTATGGGACGGCGTGGGAAGGGTAGGGTGTGAGGCCACAGAGGAGCGTAGCGACGCATGGGGCCCACACATCACCTTCGACGAAGCCCTAAAATGTATGCTGTACATTAAACTATTGTATTATATGTTGCCATGGGCGAGTGTGATAGGAAGCTGCGGCTGTTGGTAGGAGGCAAACTATATCCATATGGTAACGCGGCACAACGTGCCAATGTTACCGAACCGTAAACTAGTTGAGTAACTTTAAATTTATGTAAATTAACTATAGGTAATCAATTTCTCAGTACATATCACCAATGATATTATCAAATCGTAAATTAATTGAGTGGCTCGAAACTTATGTAAATTACTATTCTAATATCCCACTTCTTGACATATTGAAAAAATTAGATATAATGGAGTTAAGATATATGAGCAACTATTCATATATAATACAACTATTATGAATCCTGTTCGATTAAGAGGTGATAGAATGAATCCTGTAAGAACAATTGAAAGAATTATTAAAGCCCCTGATATTCATTGGGTAGGCACTGGATTTAGAGTACGTCAGTACTTCCCTAATGGCGATGAGTCACCTATGCTTGATCGTATGTCTCCATTTTTGTTACTCGACTATAACGAGCCATATTATTTTGAGGGCAGTCCTTTTGATACAGGTGACACTCCACATCCCCATAAAGGCTTTGAAACGGTAACATTTTCTTTTTCCGGCTCCATTGAACATAAAGATACAGCTGGTAATAGTGGTGTTATTCATTCTGGTGATGTGCAATGGATGACTGCAGCTAGTGGTGTTTTGCACAAAGAATTTCATGAAAGAGAATATGCAAAGCGGGGACGTTTGTTCCATGCTTTACAATTATGGATAAATCTACCTGAACGTCATAAAAACGATGTACCTGCATATCAATATATACCTGCTACCACAATGGGGCGGTATCAATCTCTTGATGAAACAATCGATGCTATCGTTTACACCGGTGCTTTCAGACATATAACAGGTCCTGCTAAATCCCATACACCGATGAATATTTACAAATTAAAACTTCAACCTAATTCATGGATCTCTATTTCTGAGAATATGACTTGGAATACAGGCTTCCTTGTGCTTAATGGTACTGGCAGTGCCAATGGTGAAAGCATAGAATCTGGTGACTTTGTACTTTTCAACAATGATGGAGAGCGCTTTGAGGTGGAGTCTGGTGATGAAGGTCTTGAAATCTTCGTTCTCGCTGGAGAACCACTCAATGAACCAGTGGTAAAACAAGGGCCATATGTTATGAGAAATAAAACAGAGCTTCTCCTCGCTTATGGGGAATACATAAACGGTAAATTTGGCCGTGAAGAAGATATTATGTAATACGTAAATCTTACTCTACAAAAGAAGATATAACCCCCCTATAAGCCACGTTAACTAGCTTATAGGGGGTCTTCTTATACTAAACTAATCTTCACTTGTTTATCTAAAGCAAATGCAATTTTACACATAGTACTTAGACTTGTATTGGCACCTTTCTCAATACGTGCAATTGTAGACTGCGGGACACCAGATTTCTTAGCTAAATCACGTTGTGTTAATCCTGCAGCCTCTCGTGCTTTTAAAACAGCCACTGCATTTTCTAATTTAGCTTTTTCTTCTAAATAAGCTTCTAAAAATTCTGGATTATTTCTGTCTTTTTCAAATATATTATCTAAGGTTTTTATTGGCATAATATTCCTCCTCAAATTCTGATTTTATTTGTTTAGCTCTTATTATTTCTTTTATTGGTGTTTTTTGAGTCTTTTTTGTAAATCCATGTGTAATAATATATTGATTGTTTTTTACATGAAAATATAAAGCTCTTTGAATATTTGAAGATACTTTTGATCGTATTTCGTATATTTCAGTATCTAATTTCTTTATCAATCCTAATCCTTCTTTCTTTTATGATAGCATATATGCGTTCAAACCTCAATTTACCTATCTATAATTATCATTAATGAACGTGCTTCAGGATACATCTTTTCTTTATAGCTATGTTATACTAAGGTTTATACTATATTTTCATAGGAGGTCTTATGACTAAGAAAATTGCAGTTCTCGTCAATGAGGATACAATGCAGCGCTGTTCTTGTGGCGGTTGCTTAAAAGCATTTATGAATAAAGCGGATTCCTTTGAGCGTTATGCAGATGAGGATATTGAGTTAGTAGGGTTCACGCACAGTGGTGGCGATCTAGCTAAGAAAATCGAGTCTTTCAAGAAAAAAGGGGTTACTACGGTTCATCTTTCTACCTGTACTCGTGGTAAAAATGAAAATTATGAAAGCATCGCAGAGCAGTGTGCTGAGGCAGGCTTTGATGTTGTAGGCTATACGCATGGTGCTGCTGTTTCTAAAGATGGTAAAGAAGCCGTTGTGCTTTCAGCAAAACCAGTAGAAGAATAGAACTATTAATCTGTTAGTATAGATAGTATCAATAGAACAATTATTATATATGGTAAAGGCATAGCATAATTATTAGATATAGTAAAAGTAATAGAATAATTATTATACAGTAAAAGTCTCGTGTGCGGGCTTTATACTAATAAATATATGATTAGTTGTTCCACTATTCATTTTGTATTTACGCTGAACATATAAGATAGGGTTAGTGTGCAAATACTGTGATTGAGAGTATGAAGATGCTGTTACAATACGTAACATACTATTGATAGTAGTATCTATATATTGAGAGAATTGAGTAATATGAGAGGTTAATATAATGAACAAGAAACTTACAGTGGCTACGTTATCTGTCGCTATGGCAGTAACTATGGCACCGGCAATCATGCAAACAGCGCCTGTACAAGCTGCATCTGCTGCAGTACAATCACTAGCTGGTGGTGCTATTGCTATGGCTTACGTATCTACTGCTTTAAATAAAATGGATAATTCTGAGCAAGGCCAAAAAGAAAGCTTGGCTCGTACAAAAGAAAAAACAGGTTACTTGAACGATAGTGCAGCTCAAGAACGTGTAAATCGCATTATGAAAACGTTAGAGGCTACGCCGAGCGTAAAACGTTCTTACGTTGTATATGCTAACCCTGATGAGGAGTTCAATGCCTTTGCAACGCTTGGCCGTGTTATGTCTATCAACAAAGGTGCCTTAGATACGCTAGATGATGATCAATTGGCGTATGTAATGGCCCATGAAATTGCACATGGTGAGCACAAAGATATTATCAATGGCGCTAAAAAACAAATTGGCTTATCTACTGCGGTAGGTATCGCTGCAGGCGGTAGCGAAGGGGCTGCCATTTTATCCAACGTAGCAGGTAACTATTTGTCTAACCAAGTATTTACAATGAGCCAAGAAAAAGCAGCCGATGAGTTGGGCTTCCAAATTTTAAGCGAATCTCCTTATAATGTGGGCGGTGCAGCCGGTTCTATGCTTGTACTTCGCAATAAAGTAGGGGAACACTATCGTGAAGGGCTTTCACAAGTAGTGGCACCTAATAACCATCCTAAGTTAACAGACCGTGTGAATAATAATATTGCTCGCATGTACACATATTCTGGAAACCACGTAAACGTGTCTAAAGGCGCTGTGTATGTAAATGGTGATAATATCTATACACCAGCTGCTAGTGGCCGCTATACAGGGGAAGAACGCGCTTTCTACATGGCCGGCAAATTAGCTCGCATGTACCACAACAATCAAGTGACACCAGGTTCTGCATCTTATAACGGTGGCACAGTAACTGTTGCGGGTCAAAACATCGTCACTACTCCAAATGCAGATGTAGCATTACAAGTGGCGACAAACCTTAATAATGCCTTCGTGAAACCTGCAGGCGCTGCTGTTAATGGTAAAAAGCCAGCTAAGGTTAAACAAGAAAAACCTAAAAAGGTAAAAGAAAATAAAAAAGCAAAAGACAATAAAAAAGCAGATAAAGCTAAAAAATAATAGTGTTTAAAGCTAAATTAATAATATTTAATGCTAAAAATAAGCAGGCATACAGCGTGACTGTGGGCTGTGTAGAAGGATAATCTAAATAAGACAGATTATCGTTCATATATTATAAATACAAGAGGACGGAGCTAAAGCTTGGTCCTCTTTCTTGTATAGACCGCATACAGTAGATACTGTATACTAAAGCTATAAATATTCGGTTAATCGTAAGTTGCAGATGAGAGAGGGACGCTTATGAATCAAAAGAGAAGCATTTTTGGAGCCTTAAAATGGATTATGTTCAATTATATATTTTTAGGCATTCTTATACTCATTGGCCTATTTATCGCTTTGGCTCCAGATTTGTTAGGTGATGTCATACCGCGACATGGCACTGTAGGTAAATTATTGACGTCTCTGAATGAACGGAAGATTGAGGATAGTCAACATACAGTCATGACTGTACCGGATTATGTACGTCGCGTCGTTACTATAGGTGAAAGTACGGTAGATATTATGGGCGCTATTGGTGGAGAGCCTTATATCGTGGCTACAGATGGATCTCCTTATTCCAGTTCTACTCATATTAATGGCCGTGTAGAGTTAACCGTGGATTCCATTAAGTCTTACGAGCCAGACGTGGTCGTAGCGCCAGATTCTACACCTCCAAGCCTTGTGTCGTCCTTGCGCGCTGCAGGCATACCTGTCTTTGTGTATACGAAAAAAGATAGCTTTAATGATATTATTTTAGCCACTAAAACAATAGGAAAGATTTTCAAGGATGAAGATTCCGAACGTGAGTTTATTGTATCTAGACGTAATGTTAAGAAACTTGTAGAGCCTCACGAAAAGGATAAGAAACCCGTTATTGCTTTATATAATAGCTCTCACGGCGTATATCGGTCGGGTATCGTTCGGGATATGATTGAACAGGTGCATGGTATTGATGGAGCAGGAAACCTTGTGATAACAGAAAGTGGTAAGGATATTAATATGTTATCTGATGTTTGGTGGTACCGAGATCATAAAACGACGGTAGATATGAACCAATCTATGGGGACAAAAGCCGATTTGATTCGCATTAATCCAGATGTTATTTTTGTGCCTACCCGTTTTATCGATAAACTACCAGATTACAAGCAAGATATTGATGCCATTATGAACGATCCAGACTTACAAAATGTAACGGCTGTTAAAAAAGGCTATGTCTATCCAGTTCAGGAACTATTTGTGATGAGCTATTCTTGGAAAGCTTTCATGGCTATGGAACAAATGGCAAAATGGCTCTATGGTCCTAGTACCTATGAGGGCATCGTTAAATATAAGAGTGAGCCGTGATGAACATTAGGCTATCTATATAGTTATATGATTTATGGTGAAAGTAGTTTGTTGAGTTAATGCATAGCAGAGTCTATATGTAATCGTGTTGCATATAGATCTGACAGTCTATGAGGAGAGAGTATGCAACTAAAGCGTTTATTAATAGTATTGGCCATCTTTTGTGGCGTTTTGGTCGTAGCCATTATGGGCATGTACAAGTCTTGGAATGCTTTCACAAGTGGCGGCATTTTTGGTATGTTGAGCTCAAAGGGCATTTATAAAATGGTGGACGGTACCAGTGAGACAGTCATACTCGATCACAAGGCGGAACGCATCGTAGCCGTTGGTCCCAATGCGGCGGACCTTGCGGCTGAACTAGCAGGTGACTCGGTGGTGGCTAGTACTGCGGCACCGTATCAATCATCTAATGGCGTAAAGCAACGAGTGGCCCTTGATGTGAAAGCTATCGCTGCATTAAAACCAGATATCGTGATTGTAGAGGACGATGATGGTACTACAGATCTCGTTAGGCCACTGCGTGAGGCAGGCGTAAAGGTAGCACTTCTTAGAGCGCCTAAGACGGTAAAAGAGGTAGAGGATCAAACGCGCAGTGTAGGGCAGTTGTTAGGTCGTGCTGATAAAGCTGAATCCCTCATTACGACGATGATGAACTACATCCGGGATACAGAGTCCTTGCGATTTGCTCGCCGTGATGACCCAAAAAAGACCGTTGCCGTTTATAATGAAAATGGCTTATATGGGGCGCCAGATACATTGATACAAGATATGCTCAAATATGTAAACGTAGACAATGCGGCGACTAAGGCAGGCGTAAAATGGTCCTACATGGGTAAAAAGGATGATCTTATCAAGGTCAATCCCGATGTGATTATTGTACCCGCAGATGTGAAAGCACCGGGCTTTAACCGTGATGCGGTACTTAATAGCTACTATAATGATCCGGCTCTTAAAAACGTTAAGGCCATTAAGAACAAAAAGGTCGTTATCATATCTAATGAATCTATGATGGCTAAGACATATCACATTGGCCGTGGCATATATAACATGGCGCAATTCGTATATGAACGATAGTAGGCTATAACGAATACATAATAAATATAATCATGAATAGAATCATAAATAAAAAGAAACGATAATAGAAAGGATAATATATAATATAAAAGAGAAAATAATAGATTATTATAAGAAAAACCTTATAAAATACACAAAATGAATTAATATTGGATAAAACATAAATAATATTCATTGATGTATAAATTTTATTCATGAAGTAATATAGTATTATAAAAATACAAAATATTAATATTGGGGACAAAGAGGATACTCTGTTACTTAATATGATTAAAATAACATAAAAGCAACCTATAAAAACTATTTTTACAGGTTGCTTTTTGTATTTTTTATTATCTTATCCGTATATTATTAATGTGAGAATATTTTTGTTTGTATTAAATGGACAAATGTATATATAAAATGGATGGAGTGTGTACTAATAATGGAATACTATAGAATTCCAGCAACCATAGGGGGTATAGGGTTATTGTACTAATATTTTCTTTATGAAATAATGACAATGTTAGTGGTTAATCGAATAATATAGATAATCACTTTTTGTTAGTTGATATGTAATTTTATACATCTTGGAGGCTATGATGGAGTATACAATTCACCTATTTCATGCAGGTGGTATCGTTATGTATCCACTTGTACTATTCATGCTAGCAGCATGTACTATTTTATTTGAACGTATTCGTATGTATAGAAATATCGATCGTGAGTTACAACAGCTATCTGACAACATTGATACAGGCCGAAATAGCAATAGTTGGGCGGCCCTTGAACAGGCTGTAAAAAATAGTGATGATGCATTGAGTAAGTTCGTATCTCCAATTGTTGATTCTGTATATAGTGTAGAAGGTTTAGAAAATCGTTTACATGATGTAGTAGGCTATATGGACGAACGTTTGAAACGCGGTCTTAATTGGCTTAGTATGATGGTAACTATGGCGCCATTGCTTGGTCTATTGGGCACCGTAGTTGGTATGATTCGTTCCTTCGCAGCTGTTGGTGGCGATATTGGTGCTCCTACTGTTATTACAGGCGGTGTATCCGAAGCGTTGATTGCTACAGCAACAGGGCTTTCAGTAGCCATCGTAGCATTAGCATTTCATAGCTGGTGCACCAGTAAAGTAAATTATGATATTGCAAAATTGGAACAAAAATTAGGTTCTATCATGGATTTATATATTAGGAGTCAACGATGAAACGTAGTTCAGTAGGCATTCAAAAAGAACCGGATATCATGATTATTCCTATGATTGATATCGTATTCTTCTTGCTTGTATTCTTCATGATGAGTACGTTGTACATGAATACAGAAGAGCAAATTCCGCTCAACTTACCGAAGGCGTCCTCGTCTTCTGCTAAGACGATTGAACCAATTACGATTTCATTAACGGCTACACATAAGATGTATTTGAATGATCGTGAAATTGTACCAGCTCAATTGGGGGCAGAAATTCAAGGTATTGTTGCAAAGGAACCACAACAAGCATTTATTGTACGTGCTTCTGAAGATATTGCATACAAGGAAGTAGTTAGCATTTTAGATAATCTTAAAATCAGTGGTGCTCGGTTTGTTAGCGTAGCTACAGAACGGAAGTGATCCTATGGTGAATAAACGATATGGAATCCCTTTTGTAGCTGCATTGGTTATCAATATTGCGTACTGGGGTTTTGTAGGGAATTGGTTCGGCCATTTAAAACCGCCAGAAACACCGCAGAAGGACTTGGTTATCACTCTTGATATGGCTCAAGTAGAGCCTCCTGAAGAGAAAAAAGAACAAGAAAAGCCAAAAGTCCGACCTGATGATAAGCCTGTAGCAGGTGGCGGCAAAGCAGGCAGCGTATTGCCTGACCTATCAGGGAAACCGACCGCGGGGTTACATAACCTTAATCCATTCTTAGGAGGTAATGAACCTGCACCTGTAAACCTAAATGGTAATAATAATGATCCTGTGGGCAATCCAGGTGGTGGCAATGAACCAGGCCTTAACAATGGACCAACTGGTAATAATGGAAATTCTGATGATGGTCCGGGATCTAATGCTGGTCCACCAGGTCCAGGTGTAGAAAATAGCCCTGGCGGTTCCTATGATAGCTCTGGCTATATTGGTCGTGTCAATGCGAATAAAGTAATGCCTCAACAAGCGGTACGCCGGGGACTTAGTGGTACGGTTTCCTTTGAAGTTACTTTTGATGCCGATGGCAACTATGCTGGTGCAGAAAAGATTGGTAGTAGTGGCTCTAGCATTCTCGATAATGCTGCTGCTAGCCTCGTAGCAAGCTCTGGTGGTATTGAAAATACAACAGGCGCACCAGTTACGATCGTGGTTAATGTAGATTATGGTTATCAAGAATGATGAGTATGGGGGTGTACTATTTAATTATGAATTGAGCTATACGCATAAATTTTAACATCTAGTTTTTATACATTACCCTATAAATGCAGTAGTGGTAGGGGGTATGGGTTTTGTGTGGCCTTCATAAATGTGTAATAATACAAATATGTAGTTTATGTAAATTCTGTGAAAGTATATGTGTTATGAGGTGTTTGTTATGAAACAACAGATTAAGCGACGTACTTCTATACTTATTGGTTTGGCATTGATGGGGTTGTCTGTGAATGGATATGCAGCAGATGTAACTACTGCTACAGATGTGCCTACTACAGCATTGTCTACTGAAACGAGTGGAGCTTCTGAAATCCATACTATTAATGTAACAGCAAATCGTATGGCTCTTTTAGATTTAGATACGCCGGCAGCGATGGATGTTATTACGGACAAAGATATCATGAATAGCGGTGCTAAAAATGCCTTTGATGCGGTGAACATGGTGCCTGGTATTACATCTTTCTCCTATGGTGCATCTGGTCTTGAATATGGGGCTATGGATAGCCGTGTGAATATCCGTGGCCTTGAACGGGGATCCTTGATTCTTATGAATGGGGTACCGATGAACCTCAATGGCAAGGGCGGTCTTAGTTCTATTCCGACTAGCTCTATTGAACGCATTGAAGTATTAAAAGGTGCAGCCTCTGCTTTATATGGCGCTGATGCTATGAGTGGTGTTATCAATGTAATTACTAAGACTCCAAGTAAAGAAGGGGGCTCTGCTACAGTAGGTTTTGGTAATATGGGGCGCCAAACTTATAAAATTAACTATGGCACGCCTCGCTTCTTAATTGGTGTGGAACGTAACTTCTTTGGTGCTCAAGATCCAGAAACCCCTATCCGCTCCGATATCGGTGCTTATGCTAGAGGCTATGAATATTATACAGCTCGTAACAAAGGGAATTCCTTAGGTGTATTTGTGAGCGGTAAATTAAATGATAAGTTGACTTTGAACTTTAGCCGTTTTGAAGGTAATTCTTCTTTTGGACAGTTGAGTACAGAAACGAATCCTATTAAGCAAAAGCTTCACTCTACAACATATGCTTATAAAGATACTAAAAATAATGCGTCTTTAGTTTATAAAGATGGCAATACTACAGGTACAATCTTCTACAATGATAGAGATTTGTATGGTAAAAGTCGCATACATAGCAAAAAGACATATACGTTGAGTGATAACAACTATATTGCTCGACAATATGGTTTCGATGTGCAACATGAATGGGACTTCCGCGGTGGCAAGGACTATTTCATTGCAGGTGTACTTGGTAAACGAGAAACATATCGCACTACATCTGGTCCATACTATGGAAATCCACATCGCAATAGTTATGCCATTTATGGTACATACTCCTATCAAATCAATCCTAAATGGACTAGTATTTTAGGCTTGCGTTATTCGGATATTAAAGACCCTGTGAAAAATCAACGCGTATTAATTCCTCAGTTCCAATTACAACATCGTATTAACAAGGAATCATCCATGTACATAAATGCTGGTAAAGCCTTTAGAATGCCGAACTTAAGCGATACTTTCAAGAAAATTAATAAAGGCTATGCCTCTGTTAGTGGACGTAATTTGAAACCTGAAGAAGGTTGGAATTACGAATTAGGCTATAAACACATTACTAACAAAGATAGCTGGAAAGTAGCGCTCTTCTATATGGACTTTAAAAACTTCTTCTCTTGGAAGCCAGATAGCAATGGTAAAAACACGATTCGCGTAAACGGTGGTCGCTATAGAAATGTCGGTATCGAAGCCCAATATGGTCGTAAATTAACAGATCACTTAAAAATGACTGTGGGTGCATCGTATTCTAATCCAAAACAAAGAGAAATCGATAAGACTTACTGGAAACAAGCAAATCCAAAATTACAATTTACTGGAGGCATCCATTATACAAGTCCAAAATGGATAGCTGGTTCTAGCCTCAACTTTGTAACAAAACGGATGAAGAACCGCGATGGTGGTACAAATCCAAATCTCGTAGCTTGGAATGCGTACGTAGGCTATCAATTCAATCAAGATTCTTCGTTACGACTTGATGCACGAAACTTGTTGAATCGTAACAATGTTATCTCCAACGGTGACTGGGAATATTGGGATGAGCCGTTCAACTATCAACTTAGCTATACTCAAAAATTCTAGTACTTATATATGTTAATTAGAACTATACAAGGAGTATCATCATGAATAAGACTATCGGCTTTCTCATAACTTTGATGATACTCCTTTGCGTTTGTCTAGCTGGCTGTGGTCTAATTAAGTCTCCTAATGAGGGGACTCAGACGCCTTATACGCGGTATGTGGAAAGCCATGATGGCGTTCAGGTAGGGGTGCCAGAGAATCCGAAGCGAATTTTAGCATTATCCTCTGCGTTTGATACGATTTTACTTGGTCTTATAGAGCCAGAGCGCTTGGTGGGCATCAATAAACTGTCTACCTATGAGGAGTATTCTTTAGAGGCAAAGCGCGCAAAGCTGGTAAAACCAGTGTTGAGTTCGTATCCTTTGGAGAAAATCATAGCCTTGAAACCGGATCTCGTTATAGCGCCAGATTATATATCGGCTGATGTTATCTATGGCTTACGGCACATGGGGATAGCTACTGTCGTAGTATCGTCAGGCTCTACCGTAGAGGATGTTATTAAGAATGTGACCGACGTAGCTCATATTATTGGAGAAGACGAGAAGGGGAGCTTTTACAAGCAAAAAATTCGTCGAGAGCTAGATGAATTGAAGCGATTAGGCGAATCTATTCCGCCTGAGCAGCGCAAGACGGTTCTCTTTGTATCATCTATGGACGGATATACGGGAACAGGAAGCCTTTTTGATGATATGTGTCACTATATGAGTATCTATAATGCACCTGATCGGATTGGCTTACCGCCGCGGATTCCCTTTGGGGAGGAACGGGTGCTAGCCATGAATCCAGACTATATTTTTATTCCTTCCTATAAGGGAATGGACAAGAATTTGGCGGATCGATATTTATTAAATCCAGCCTTTCAAAATTTGCCGGCTATACGTGAGAACCGTGTTAAGCCATTACCGGCAGCTTATTTATATACTATGAATCAGCATATTGGAGAAGCGATGCTCGCCATCATGCATACTGTATATCCTCAGTTAGAAAGGAATTCTCATGACTAAAGAGAAGCAACGAATCATGGCAATTATTCTGATTGGGGTATTGCTATGTATTGTGAGTCTACTGGCACTCCACGTAGGAACTATCATGATTCCTATCGGTGGCGGTGTACAAAGTATTTTAAATGGTATGGGCTTGCCTGTGAATTTTACGGAGCCTATTACAGCTGAACAAGAGGCAGTATTATGGTTTATCCGCATGCCGCGCCTCATTATAGGCCTACTCGTAGGCGGTGCCTTGGCGCTAGCTGGGGCTGTTATGCAAGGTGTTTTCTCCAATCCACTGGCGGACCCAGGTATTATGGGCGTTTCCGCAGGGGCCTCCCTAGGAGCCGTTATCGCCATCGCTCTTGGTGTAACGTCTCTCGGTATGTTTTACATGCCTGCCTTTGCCTTCGTAGGTGCCTTTGTGTCCGTAGGGATTACCATCCTATTAACATGGCGTAACAACAAGCTCGATACGACGACCTTACTATTAGCCGGTGTCGCCGTTAGTATGCTCCTTGGTGCTTTTACATCGGGCATTTTGACGATGATCAATGAATACCGCTTACGGGAATTCTTATTCTGGATGGTGGGGGGCCTCGACTTCCGTCGTTGGGACCATGTTCTATTGGCGGTAGGTCCTATCATGACGGGCAGTGTCATTTTAATGATGCTCGGTCGTCACCTCAACGTACTCGTCCTCGGTGATACAGAGGCTCGTGCCTTAGGTTTACCTGTTATGGTGTATCGCATGCTATTCCTGTTCTTATCCTCTGTAGTTACTGCTACTGCGGTATGCGTCAGCGGTTCCATTGGCTTTGTAGGCCTTGTAGTACCGCATATTGTGCGTCTCTTGGTGGGACCTGATCATCGCCTATTATTGCCTATGGCAGCTGTGGGTGGGGCGCTTTTCCTCGTGTTCTGTGATACCTTAGGTCGCGTTATAGCACAACCAGTGGAGATTCGCGTAGGTATTATGACAGCAATCTTAGGGGCACCGTATTTCTTATATTTACTTCATCGCTTGCGTAGTAAAGGAGGGGCCTAATGAAACTAGATGTTCAATCTCTATCCGTTACGCTAGGGGAAAACGCTATTCTAAAGGATGCATCCTTCTCTATTGATAGTGGTGAGTTCGTTGGTATTATCGGACCTAATGGTTCTGGTAAAACGACATTACTAAAAACCTTGCGTGGTCTCTATCCTATCTCTGGGGGCCAAGTTTTGTGGGACGGTAAAAGTATCGCTTCTTTGAGCGACAAGGAAATCGCTCATCATGTAGCGTATATGCAACAGTCCGTCAATGTTTCCTTTGATTATGAAGCTATCGATATTGTGATGACCGCTCGTTATCCTTACTTAAAATGGTGGCAACAAGAAGGACCAGAAGATAAGGTCATTGTAGAAGAAGCCATGAAAGACGTAGGCGTATATCACTTGCGACATCGGTCCGTGCAAAACCTTAGTGGCGGCGAGCGACAACGGGTATTCTTGGCTAAGGCTTTGGCACAACAAACAGAGGTGCTATTGCTCGATGAACCAACGGCGGCGCTCGATTTAGTGTACGCCGATGATATTTTCCACGAAGGTCGTCGATTATGCGATGAAGGAAAAACTATTTTAATCGTCGTTCATGATTTAGAACTAGCTGCTAAATACTGTACTAAGCTCGTCCTAGTTAGCGATGGTCATATCATCGATGTAGGCACGCCGAGAGAAGTTTTGACTGCGGATAACTTACGAGCCGCATTTCATCTATCTGCGGCGGTCTATGACGATCCGTACTTTAAACAACAACGTATCTTTATATTCCCTAAGGGAACTACGGATATTGAGGCATATAAACAAACAGAGGCTAGTGGAGAGATGTCCATTGATCCTCAGCTGAAATAGACGTATGGATATCTATTGATAGCTTCGTAGATTTCCTGTCTAGCTCACAGATTTGTATTGCTACTCCGAATGAGGTTAGGCTTATGTTATATCCATTTACTGCTATTGTTGGTCAAGAAGAAATGAAATTGGCCCTTTTACTGAATGCCATCAATCCATCCATCGGTGGTGTCTTAATCGAAGGTGAAAAGGGTACAGCAAAGTCCACGGCTGTACGTGCACTGGCGAGCCTTTTACCTCCTATGGAAGAAAGTGCTTCGGCCATGACCGTTGTAGAGCTACCAATCAATGCTACTGAAGACCGCGTTGTAGGGTCTATTAACTTAGAAAAGGCCTTACAAGAGGGTGTGAAAGCCTTTGAACCAGGCATTTTACAAGCGGCACATCAAAATATTCTCTATGTAGATGAGGTTAATCTCTTGGATGACCATATTGTAGATATCTTGCTAGATGTAGCAGCAATGGGCGTGAATACGGTGGAACGGGAAGGGGTAAGCCATTCCCATCCATCTCGATTCATTCTCGTAGGAACTATGAACCCTGAAGAGGGGGATCTTAGACCACAGCTATTAGACCGTTTTGGTCTATCTGTTATGGTTTGTGGTGAGCAAGATCCAGCACAGCGTATGAATGTTATCAAGCGACGTCTAACCTTTGGGGACAATCCCACAGAATTCGTGGACACCTATAAGGAATCTGAACGAGCTTTGCATGAGCGCTTGTTAGAGTCTCGTAAGCTATTACCAACTATTATCCCCTCTGATGAGATTCTCCTTAAGATAGCAAGCATTAGTATCAGTGTTGGCGTTGATGGGCATCGCCCAGATATTACGATGATGCATACGGCTCGCGCTCACGCTGCCTTTCACGGTCGCTCACACATCATAGATGACGATATTAAGGTGGCTGCAAGATTGACGTTAAAACATCGTATGCGAAGATTACCTTTTGAGGAGCAAGGTCACGATGTAGACCGCATCGATACAGTAGTATCTGCGGTACTTGAGGGATAGCTATGGATACATCTGTACAAGAGGCCCTCAAAATAGGCCTCGTAAATGACCAGATTCATAGTGTTGTTATTTCTGGTGGTACTGGTGTTGGTAAAAGCTTTTTAGTTCGTCAGTGCCTCGAGAAATGGCATATTCCCTATCGGCTTATTCCTGTGTATATAGATAGTTCACAACTACAAGCGACTATCGACTTTGAAGCGTCTCTGCAACAAGGTCAGATGGTGATGAACGCAGGTTTATTAGATGATCCGCACACGCGATGTTGGCTCCTAGATGATGGTCAAGTTCTATCCCCAGAAGTGCGTCATGCCTTGTTAGTGGAGGCAAAACGACGTCATATCTTGTTAATCATGACGATAAACCATGAGGATAGAACCTTAACTGACGCGGAATGGGAACTCGTCGATGTACATGTAGCTATGGAACGAGCATCCTTGGAATCAAGGTTAGCGGTATTACAACAAATTCGAGATGAAATTTCTTGCGTAGAGACTGTCTTACCTTTAACAGAAGCGGACGCATCTGACGTTGTAGTCAGCTTAATCGACAATAAGCGGATTTCAGCGATTGCTACACCTGATGCGATGATGTCTCTTGCCGTATCCTATGCACTTAAAGCGCATACCGTAGGTCATGGTGCAGAATATGTGTTGTTACAAGTTATGAAGTCCTTAGCTCTTCTAGAAGGCGGTTCCTATTGTAAGCCTCATCATGCAGAATTAGCGGCGCTATATGTACTGCCACATCGTATGAAAAAGGCTGAAATGCGAGAATCACAGCCATCACCAGGTGAAAATTCCAGTAGTACCAGTGAGAAAGATTGTAGTCAAAGTAATGATACCTCTGACTCAATGGATTCCGATGTATCAAATGACTGTGAACAGGATGATAGTAATCGAGATGAGCTACATCCTAATGAATCAAATTCTAACGAATCAAACGCTAATGATGCAGATGATACTGATATAGATTCTGCTGAAGGTGATGATGCTGATTCAAGTGAAGCTGATGGCAGTAGTAATTCCTCAGAGTCTAAAGACCAACTAAGAGATAATGCTACTAATGATATGGGCGATATATATGACAAGCTATCTTCTTTATGCTTACCCGATACTGTTGCCCGTATAGCTAACCAATTATTCCAATGGAAACTAGAATCTTCTAAAACAGTAGACCGTCAGTATCGAAAGGGCTCAGGTCGTCGCCTCATGACCAAAACAAAGGACACGAGAGGGCGTATGATTCGAGCTTACCAAGATGAACAGGCTCTAGAGGACTTGGCGCTAGTAGACACGTTGCGAGCAGCGGCACCGTATCAACGGTTGCGAGCTGCTACTAAAATGGAACAAGAAAAGCTATCTACTCAGTCCCAGCAATTAAAGCAACAAGGAGGCAAGGGATTATCTTTAGTGATAAAACCTCAGGATTACCGCCGAAAAGCCCGTGAAAAGCGCATTGGTGCATACCAGCTTTTCGTAGTAGATGCCAGCGGTTCTATGGCGGCACGTCATCGCATGGAGGCTACAAAGGCGGCTATCTTGAGCCTTTTACGAGATTCTTATGTTCATCGTGATTCGGTAGGGCTCATTGCATTTCGCAAGGAGTCAGCAGAGGTGTTATTACCTTTCACGCGCAGCGTAGAGCGAGCCGAGCGACTGTTAGCCTCTATGCCTACAGGCGGTAAAACGCCATTAGCTCACGGTTTACGGATAGCCTATACCATGTGCGATAGATTGTTGCGTGCCCATCGGGCGGAACGAATTCAGATTATATGTATCACCGATGGTCGAGCTACGTCGGGGGATTCTAAGGACCCTGTAGCGGAGTCCAAGCAATGGGCTCGCATTCTTGGGACCTTGCCTGTAGATTGTATTGTTATCGATACGGAAACGGGCTTTATCAAGCTGGGGTTGGCTAAGGAATTATGTAAATTGATGAATGGCAGTTATTATGCCATGGATACTATTACGGCAGATCGTATTTTGCGCGTATCGCGGAGGTAAATCATGAGTCGGCTCATGTATATTTCTAACTTAGGAAAACAAATCCAATATATAGAAAAGGCCGTTGCCACTTACCCTGAATTGGTACAGGGCGAGGTGGATATTTGCAATATGAAAAAGCCTCCTCTCTGGGACGGTGATTTTGAAAGTCGCCTTCGTGCTGCCGATGTAGTGCTTGTAACCAACATGGGGGTTGGCTTAGACTCGCCATTCTTAGAACGCCTTGAACGATGGCTGTATGCTCATCACCCCAAGTACTGGATCGATGTAGTAGAACCTAAGAAAACAGATATCCTCTATCGCAATATAGACGAAAATCAACGGATTCGCCTTGAAAGCTATCGCCGCACTAGTGGTGTCATGAACTATGTGCGCCTTATTAACGGTGCTTTCAGTACAAAACCAATCTCCGAATGGGAGGAACCTGACCACATTCCGTGGCAAGCCATTATGGGACGCGATGGAAATATCTACGAAACCTATGATGAGTTCATGGATGCCGAAGGTAATCGAGATTGGCCCTCTATAGCGGTGTATTTCTATCGCGATGAATGGATTATGGGGGATATTTACTATCAGCAGGCCTTGTTTGAAGAGATTTATAAACATGGTTACAACCCTATTATCTTTTATGGGCAATATGGGTCTAATCCTCGCGTAGGCATTCCGAATATGAAATTGTCCATGAACCATCTTTTTGGGAAAGATGTATTCCCCTTTGACGTGCTTATCAACACATGTAAATTCTCCTTCCAGTCCTTAGGGGCTCAAACCTTGGAGGAGTTAAAATTACAGGACGTACCTATCGTTCAAGGGTATACCATATACATGGATGAGAAATCTTGGGCTCAGGACCCGCAAGGAGTTACGCCATTAGATGTGAATTTATCTATATCACAACCTGAGCTGGATGGGGTTATTCAAGGTGGCGTTGTGGCTTGTCAAACCTATGATGAGCGTGGTCACTATGTGTATTTACCTGTGAAAGAGCGCATTGCTGCCGTCGTACAGCGTGCTATTAAATGGTCTAAGTTGCGCCATACTCCTGTATCAGAGCGAAAGATAGCCATTATTTTACACAACTATCCGCCTAAGAATTCTAATATTGGTTCTGCCGCAGGCCTTGATACACCTGAATCGGTGCTACGCTTATTGGCACAGATGAAGGAAGAAGGCTACCTTGTCGATACGGTGCCAGACACCAGTGCAGAATTGATGGATATGGTAACGTCCCACATGACCAATGACCGATCCATGCTTACCGATGAGTTGTTATCCTCTGCAGAAGGTCGCTTGAGCAGTGATGACTATAAAGCATACTTTGAAACACTGCCAGCAGATACGCAACAAGCTATGGTTACATCTTGGGGGGAGGCCCCAGGAGATGTATTTGTGTACGATGATGAAGTCATCATTCCAGGTTTTTCAAATGGCAATCTGTGGATTACGGTGCAACCACCGCGCGGCTTCGGAGAGAATGTATCTGCCATCTATCACGATCCATGTTTGCCACCACCTCATCAATACTTGGCGTTCTACCACTGGGTTCGGAATGTCTTTGAAGCGGATGCAGTCATTCATGTAGGGACTCATGGCTCCTTAGAATGGTTACCAGGTAAGGGGGCTGGTCTCAGTGCTAGCTGTTATCCTGAAATCGGCATCTCTAGTTTGCCAAATATTTACCCGTACTGGATAACTATCATTGGAGAAGGCATACAGGCTAAGCGGCGTAGCTCCGCTTGCTTAGTAGGGCACCTGTCGCCACCGATGACGACGGCCGGGCTCTACGATGAGTTTGAAGAACTAGAAGCCTTACTCGATGAGCATAGCCACTTTGAACAGGAACATCCTGAAAGTGTGTCTGAAATTGGAGAGGTCATTCGAGAAAAAGCCTTAGCCTGCCATCTTATCGATGAAGAACAAGGACCTACGATAGAGCTAGATGCTGTTATTACGGAAGTCCACGAAAAACTGACTGATTTGAAACATATGCAGATGCGCAATGGCTTACATATTTTGGGGCAAGGACCTGAGGGGACGGATTTAGAAGAATTTATTACTGCCATCATACGAACCCCTCAAGGAGATATTGCATCGGCCTTAGAAACATTAGCTGCGGAGATGGGCTATGATTGGACGCATTTAGAGCAGCACAGTGGTGAACTCTCTGATGAGGGCACTCGTAATAGCGTAATCATTGACCGTATTTGGAATGAATTACGTACCTTTGTATCTAATGTCATGCATAACCCAGATTATGAGATCGTTCCTAGTTTACAACCTTTGGCTGAGGCTATCCTTTGTGAATACATTCCTAAATTAGATGAAACCAAGAATGAGCTCATTTCCATATCTAAAGCCTTACAAGGGACCTACGTTGAGCCAGGCCCTGGGGGTGCTCCATCGAGTGGTCAAGTAGATGTACTTCCTACAGGACGAAACTTCTATGGCTTAGATGAGCGCGCCTTACCGACGAAGATAGCGTACCAACTAGGCATAGACTTGGCAGATCAAGTCATTGCCGATTATATTTTAAATGAACAGCGCTATCCGGAGACGGTTGGCATTATCCTTTGGGCTAGTAGCAATTCTAGAAGTCACGGTCAGTGTTTAGGTGAGTTCCTCTATTTGCTAGGGGTTCGCCCTAAGTGGCAATCCAATGGCCGCATTTCTGGGTTAGAGGTTATCCCATTAGAGGAATTACAACGACCTCGTATCGACGTAATGGGCCGTATCAGTGGTCTCATTCGAGATATGATGCCTACTGCTATCAGCTGGCTCGACAAGGCGGTTGAATTAGTAGCCGATCTCGATGAGTCGTTAGAAGATAACTATGTGAAAAAGCATATTCACGACGATGTAGACTGGCTTGTGGAACAAGGTGAAGATTCTTTGTTAGCCACTAAGAAGGCACGCCTTCGTATCTTCGGTGACCCGCCACAAGCCTATGGCACCGGGGTAGGTGCCTTGATAGAAGGTAAAAACTGGGAGTCCTTAAGCGATATTGCGCAAGTATATAGCAAGTGGAGTAGCTTTCACCTGCATAAGGATGTGCCACAAGATATGCGATTATTCCAACGTCGCCTCACGACTATGGATGTGACCATCAAGAATGAAGATAATCGGGAGACACATATTTTGAGTGCTGACGATTATTATAGCTATCATGGTGGCCTTATTGCGGCGGTGCGAACTGCAAAAGGCAGCGCCCCTCGCGCGTATGTAGGGGATAGCACAGATCGTAGTCGCGTCGTGATGCGGTCCTTGTCGGATGAGTTCCGCCGCGTTGTGCAAGGGGAAACACAGAACCCAAAATTCATTCAAGCCATGATGAAACATGGATACAAAGGAGCCTCGGACATGTCTAATGTAGTGTCTCATAGCTTTGGCTGGGATGCGACGAGCGATATAGTTCCCGATTGGGTCTACGAAGGCTATGCGAACAAGTATGCCTTAGACAAAACGGTACAAGACTGGATGCACGACGTAAACCCTTGGGCCTTGCAGCGCATTGCAGAAATCTTGTTAGAAGCCGCTCAACGTGGCTATTGGGATGCAGAACCAGAGACGTTACAAGACTTGCAGTCTTTATATCTTTCCATAGAAGGTGTTATAGAAGGGCGTTAGTATGAAACAAAGAATATCGATTATATGCACCATACTCATGATGGTACTGCTGGTGGTCGGTTGTGGACCTACACAAACGGGGACGACTGGCGCTACACGTCAGGTGACAGATGGCACCGGCGTAGCCGTTACGGTGCCTAGCGAGCCTAAGCGCATCGTTCCTATCGCGGCGAGTACAGAGGATATCGTCTTATCTTTAGTTGATCCGAGCCGAGTGGCTGCTGTGGGCACTGTGGTAAACAATGTGCCTGAGGCGTCAGCTAAGGTAGAGAAACATGTGAAAGCAACTGCTGAGTCCATACTCTCTGTACAGCCTGATTTAGTATTAGTTCCAAACTGGATGTCTCCTGATGCAATTGGGGAAATGCGGAACATGCAAATACCAGTGTATGTGTATAAGACGCCGACTACGGTAGAAGAAGCAAAAGCAGTTATTCATGAAATTGCTGGTCTTTTACATGCCTCTGATGAAGCAATGATTGCTAGTATGGATGCAGATTTGAAAACTGTAGAAGACATAGCAAATAAGCATAGCGGTGAGCGTCCTTTAGTGGCGTTTTACACGCAATTTGGTCTAACAGGTGGCAAAGGGTCAACCTTTGATGACATGACTAAATATCTGAAGGTGAACAATGCGGCCGCTCAATTAGGCTTAGGGCCTTTTGATAACGGGACGCGAGAGGATTTAATTAAAGCCAATCCAGATATTATTATCATTCCGTCCGTGGACTATACTTCTGATGGCATTACGCCAGCAGCGGCAGAACAGCTCTATTCTGATCCTGCGTTGCAAGGTGTTAAGGCCATCGCCAATCGTCGTGTGTATCTCGTAGACTCCTCGCAGGTCATGAGCTATTCCCAATTCATGACTCGTGCAATGGTTTCTATGGCACAAAATATATATAGCAAGTGATTTAGTGTGTGTGGAGGTTTTTATGAAAGTATCAAGAATGAAACGATTATCCCTCTATGTAGGGTTAGCCCTAGTATTTGGTAGCACTTTGAGTGTGCCTAATGTATTAGCTGCTAACGCAGGTGACGCAAAAGAAGCGCATACCATTGTTGTTACTGCTACACGTAGTGAGCAACAACTTTCAGAGGTACCAGCTAGTGTAGGCGTAGTAACAGGTGACGATATTCGTGAGCGCCATGCTACGAATATGAACGAAGCCTTGAACATCGTACCAGGCGTAGATATTAATACGTACGGTGGCGGTGTAGGTTATACGAACTCTAACGCATTCCGTATCAATGGTTCTGAACAAGTATTGTACTTGGTAGATGGCATCAATATGGGCGCAGCTGGTGTAAATCCGCCGATGACTATTTTAAAAGATATGTCTAGCATTGATCGCATTGAAGTACAACGTGGTGCAGGTTCTACCTTGTATGGTTCCGGTGCAATCGGTGGTGTAGTTAACGTAATCACTGCAAAACCTGAGCAAGGTGTGCAAACTAAACTCCGCGTTATGGGCGGCAGCAACGACTTAGAGCAATACGCTATTACTAACGAAGGTAGCAAAAACGATTGGTACTGGCGTGTAGGCTTACAAAAAGATATCATCGGTTCCTATAAAGATGGTCATGGCGTGCGCATTCCTCAACACGGTAACAGCCATACTGCATCCTTCATGGTAGGCAATAAAATTAATGATAAGAACGATGTAAAAATATCTTACGACACATATCGTGGTGATGTAATGTACTCTGACCATTTAGGTGCCCTCAATCACATTCGTTATGGTAATGAAGCAAATGACTCCTTGCGTGCGATTTGGAATAATAAAATTAGCAACCGTTGGAGCCATCAATTATACTTGATGAATAATCACTACAAAACAACGTACGATGGGTACTTAACAGATGTGAAAACTCGTGGTATCGGCGATCAAGTAACATATAAAGCTAAAGATCATACTGTAGTAGGTGGTTTTGATTGGCGTCAAGATAAAGTGGTTAACATGGGTGGTGTGAAACTGACAAATGCATCCTATTTCATCCAAGACGAATGGAAATTTGCTCCTAAGTGGACTGTAACACCTGGTATCCGCGTTGACCATCATTCCTCCTTCGGTACGCATACATCTCCATCCATCAGCCTAGGCTATGATGTAAATGCAAAAACAAATGTATATGCTGCATATAAAGAGTACTTCTTGGCACCTACACCATACCAATTATTTGATGGTTTCAATGGCAACCGCAATTTGAAACCGGAAACAGGTCATGAATTTGATTTAGGTGTACACCACAAATTCGGTAAAACATGGAATAGTAATCTTAGCTTCTTCAGCCGTAGTACGAAAGATAAAATCGGTTGGGTTATGACAAACCCTGCCGCTTTCACAGGTCAATATCGCAATTTCGATACTGAAAAAGCTCATGGCATCAACGCAGATGTGCGTAAACAATTGACTAAGCACTTGTCCGCACGTCTTGGCTATACTTATACTCATATCGATGCAACACCAACTCGCAAAGCAAACCGTGATGGATATGTACCAAAACATGCTGTTAACGCAGGTCTTGATTACAACGATGCTAAATGGGATGCTCATTTGGATATTCGCGGTATCATCAACCGTCCTGGTACAGCGGATAATGTATTCCCGCGCAAAACTTACTGGTTAGCTGACATCAGCGCAAACTACCGAGTACGCGAAAACGTAACTGTATTTGGTCGTATCAACAATATCTTTGATACTTACTATGCAGAACAATCTAGCGTTCGTTGGGGCAACCCTGGTGACTGGTGGCCAGGTCAAGGTCGCAACTATCGTCTCGGCGTAGAAGTGACAATTTAAAACATAGAGCGTTATAATCGCTGTATACATGAAAGAGAAAGAGCCTTTCGTTAGGCTCTTTCATTTTTACTATAATTTTTAGTGGTATATTAGTACAGCACTATGAGAGTTATTTTCAATAGCCAATAAATTAGGCATATGTACATAAGTATGTGTTATAAAACTATAGATTTTCTATAGTAAAAGCTCTATAATATTATGTATCTATATATATCTATGTAATTGTTTTTAATTTTGCTTTGTGATGTATCAGGTATTTACTTGTATAGTAGGTGTTTTGTTACTTTCACAGTTATCAAAACCTCCTTGTTGAGGAGGTTTATTTTTAGAGGAGTTGGATCGAAATGAAACAACCAGAATTGTCGCCGTATATGATGGCTCGCAAGCCGTCTGGCATTCGCTTAGGACAAATTAAATTCTTGGAACGTAAGAACCCGCCTATCTTGGTGAATGGTTCTATTGGTAATGTAATGCGTCCTATGCATCCCGCCATGCAGCGTAGGTTGTTCAATTTGGGCGGTGTGAATAGCCCGTTCCATAATGGCATCGTGCCATACGTACCAACTACGGGGACTGATGAATGTCGCGAAGCATTCCTTCACATTTTACGTAGCCAAGGTTTTGATACAACTGGTCTTGATGTACTCGTAACAGACGGTGCATCCATGGCGATGGAAATCATCATGCTTGGCGTATGTGGTGGTGCAGGCGAAGAGGAACGCCCTCTTTTGATGTTCAACCCATCTTATACAAACTATGATGCGGTAGGCCTTCGCATTGGCCGTAAAACAGTTACTGTTGAGCGTGAGCTTAATGAAGATGGCGAGTTTGAATTACCATCCGTTGAAACTGTAGAGCAACGCATTATCGATACAAAACCGGGCGCATTGCTCATCATTCCTTACGATAACCCAACTGGTCAATTATTCAGTAAGGAAACATTGATTGAATATACTAAACTATGTGTTAAACATAATTTGTGGATTATCTCTGACGAAGCATACCGTGAATTGGCTTATGAAAAAGGGAAAGAAACATCTAGTATCTGGGCTTTAACCGATAAAGATGTGCCTGGTATCGAAGGTCGCCGTATCAGTCTTGAAACGGCAAGTAAGGTTTGGAATGCCTGTGGCCTACGCATTGGTGCCATCATTACCGATAATAAATTGTGCTACGAAAAATCTGTTGCTGAATATACAGCAAACCTTAGTGCTAACACATTGGGCCAATATATCTTTGGCGCGTTGAAGCACGAGTCCTACGCACAATTACACAACTGGTATGAGCAACAACGCGATTACTACCGTCAAATGATCTTTGAACTTCACCAAGGTTTCAAAGAGGTAGAGCCGGACTTTATCGTATCTCGTCCTGAAGCGTCTATCTACTTTGTCATCGACGTACGCAAGGTGGCTAAACCTGGCTTTGATGGTGTAGAGTTTGCCTCTTGGTGTGCCGAACACGGAGCAGTCAGCCTCGATGATGGCCAAGAATACACACTTCTCATGGCACCGCTCAATGGTTTCTACAGCGGTAAAAAAGGCGATGATAACCCAGGTAAGACACAATTGCGCATATCCTTCTGTGAAAATCCAGACTTATTACGCTTGGCGCCTGAATTGTTATCTAAACTATTTAGAGCTTACGAAGCACAACGCTAACAATCAGAAATATAATCATAATATAAAGAGCCCTCCAGTTGGAGGGCTTTATTACTTGAATTGTTAATTAATATAATACTATTAGTAAATTCAATAAAATAATGATAGAATTATGATATAAGGAGGTGTATATATTGATTAATATTAGACCTGTATCAGACTTGCGTAATAAATTTCCGGAAGTTGAAGAAATCGTTATTACCACAAATTCTCCTGTATTTTTAACTAAGAATGGATATGGAACTATGGTGTTAATGAGTATTGAACAATATTCAGCATTAACAGATCCTATTGAGTACGCCTTGGATGAAGCTGATTCTGCAGCAAAAGAAAGCAAAATTCGATACTCTGGTGCCGATGTATTTCGTCGCATAAGGGAGCGGGTTAAAATAAAAAAGAAGCTATAAGACTAGATGTTATAGCTTCTTTTTGTTTTATCCCTAGGTAGGATACGTAGGGAAGGAGAATTATTTTCCTTTTTCTTCATGATGTGGTCCCTTAGTATGCAATTCGGCTGCGAGCTGCTCGCTAGGCATAGAGCTTTCCTCTGTTGTTGGATACGAAGTGTCTTCTAAGATAACCGTTTCTAACAGTCTGTCAACCTGATCAGACTGAATCGATACTTCTTTATTGTACCATTCACCAAAATCGCGAATTACCTTTTCGTTACGACGGAAGTAGGTATATTGGTCGATTTTACGAGATTCTACAAGTTCCGCATTTTCTAAGATGCTCATAAATGTAGAAATAGACGATTGAGATACACCGCAGCGTTTTTGGATACTCTTAACGCTTACACTGTTAGGAAAATCGATAAGAGTTTTAGAGTGTACTTGTACACCAAATTCTTGCTCTGGGCGTTTTAGCCACAATATAATATCTAACCGATGCGGATTGGATAATGCTTTCAAGATTCTTAACGGGTCCATAGGGCCTCCTCTTACTAAAAAAATAACGAGTTCCTAACCTTGACCGTGGACTTGCATTATGCGGTCGTATTATACGCGTCTTGCTCCGTATAGGGTTTTTCCTACTTTTATCATACGCTACTTTCACTGTGAAAGCTAGAAAAAACTTATATATTTCACGAATTGATGAATTTTATTGCACTTAATTAAAAATCTTAGTGTGCAATACTATGAGCTTATAATGATTATATATACATCCTATAGAGTGTTATATAGCATAATTTCGTAAAATATAGAATATATTTCTTTTTTTGTCGATTTTTTTAAAGGTGTTTTACCTCTTCGTAGAGAATATATATATACTGTATGAACTTATGTAAGTTAAGCTTTCATTTAAAGGAGCTGAGTATATGGCAATTGATCGTAATGAAACATTTGATGTCATCGTCGTTGGTGCAGGTCCAGCGGGCTCTGCGGCGGCATTGCGCCTCGCAGAACAACGGGCGAAAGTACTACTTATCGAACGTGGCACCGCACCAGGCGCTAAAAATATGATGGGTGGACGTATCTACACACATTCTTTAGAACGTCTTGTACCGGACTTTAGAGAACGTGCACCATTGGAACGTAAAGTGACAAAAGAACGTATTTCTATTGGCACTGGCAATGAAATGACTACTATTGAGTATAGTAATCAAGATGGGAAGCCTAATGAGGAATCCTACGTAGTATTGCGTGCTAAATTTGATAAATGGCTCGCAGGTGAGGCTGAGAAAAAAGGTGCTCTCCTCGTATCTAACGTACAAGTTACAGACCTTATCACTGAAGGTGAAGGCAAGAACCGTCGCGTTGTAGGCGTTCGCTGTCATGATGATGAAGTGTATGCAAAACTAGTTGTTATCGCAGAAGGTTCCAATACATTGTTATTGGAAAAAGCTGGTTTAACAGGCCCTACAGATCCAAGTACTATGGCTGTAGGCGTTAAAGAAGTATATAAACTTAAGAAAGATGATCTTGAAAATCGCCTCATGCTATCTGGTGATGAAGGTATGGCATGGCTTACATTGGGAGATATGACTGACGGCTTATTAGGCGGTGGCTTTATTTATACTAATAAAGAAAGCCTTTCCGTAGGTATGGTTGTAGGTCTTGAAGATATCGGCAAAGCTAATAAATCTGTAGACGAAATGCTTTCAGCTTTCACAAGTCATCCAAGAATTGCACCATTGTTGAAAAATGGTCAATTGAAAGAACATAGTGCTCATCTAGTACCAGAAGGTGGTTATAAAGCAATGCCACAATTGGGCGGCAATGGTTATATTATCGTTGGCGATGCAGCGCGTATGTGTATGAACCTTGGTTACACGATTCGTGGGATGGACCTTGCCATCGAATCCGGCATGTGTGCCGCAGCTGCTGCTAACGTGGCATTGCGCGACGAAAATATGGAACGCATTGCTAGTCTATATGAACGTGAAATCAAAAATTCTTGGTTGCATAAAGACTTGAAATTGTATAAAAACATGCCTGACTTCCTTGCATCCAATCCTCGTATATTCAAGGAATATCCAGCTCTCGTGAATAATGTGATGCGCGATGTATTCACTGTAAACGGTGACGGTGCTGTTCCGATGTTGAAAAAATTAATGGGTCGCGTTGGTGACGTTGGCCTTGTAACCTTGATTCGTGATGCATTGAAAGGGGTGCGTTCCCTATGAAATTAGAAGAGCGCTTGGGCGCCAATAAATATTATGTAGATGAAACGTCTCCTCATATCCTTGTGGATGGCGCTGGCTTCAGCCGCGAAGAGAAAATGAAACTCGTCAATGGCTGCCCTGCTGGTCTATATACATTACAAGAAAATGGCGATTTGGCCTTTGACTTCGCTGGTTGTTTAGAGTGCGGTACTTGCCGTGTTCTCTGTGGCGAAACTATCGTAAAAACTTGGAAATATCCGCGTAACGCTAAGGGCGTAGAATTTAGACAGGGGTGAGTGTATGGAGTTATTAGTATGTGTCAAACAGGTTCCAGATACATCTGAGATTAAACTGGATCCGGAAACGAATAATCTCATCCGCACAGGCTTGCCTAGTATTGTAAACCCTGACGATATGCATGCGTTAGAGGCAGCTCTTGCGGTAAAAGACGAAAATGAAGGTAGCCGTGTAACAGTATTGGCGATGGGTCCTCCTCAAGCTGAGGATGCTCTTCGCGAATGTTTATCTCTCGGCGCTGATGATGCGGTACTTGTTACAGACCGCGCTTTCGGTGGCGCTGATACATTGGCTACAAGTTATACCATTGCATCTGCTATCCGTCATATTCAAAAGACAATGAATCGTCAATTTGAAATCATTTTCTGCGGTAAGCAGGCTATCGATGGCGATACTGCACAAGTAGGCCCTCAAATTGCAGAAGAACTCGGTATGGCGCAAGCAACGTATGCTTGTAAATTTGCTGTAGATACAGCGGCTCAAAAAGCAACTGTAACACGGGAGCATGAAAATGGTTACGAAATCGTAGAAGTGCCATTACCAGTATTAGTAACGGCTACAGCTGAGCTTAATGAGCCACGTCAACCAGGTCTCTGGAGCTCTATTTACGCGAAACGTTATGAAATTTCCCATATTACATTACGTGATATGCCTAATATTGATGAAAGCCGTATCGGCCTTAACGGTTCCCCTACGCGCGTTCGTAAGGTATACCAACCACCTCTTCGCGGTAAAGTTGAAATGCTTCCAAATGTTGAGGAAGGTTCTAAAAAGGTTCTCGAATTGGCGTACAATATTAAGCCAGAAAAATTTGCTCATCTATTAGTTCCAAGCGACGCACCTGTTGCGGCTGAGGAACCTAATGATGAAGGTGTTGATGTTAAAGATCCTGCGCAACGGGCTGCCACTGTTGAAAGTGTGTCCGCCAGCGATTTTAAAGCGGTAGCTGCCGCTCAAGGTGATGAAGGTTCCAAAGGAGGTGACCGGTAATGGGTGTGACAAATTTTGATGATTATAAAGACGTCTTTGTCGTAGCCGATACCATCGATGATGTGGTGCATCCGGTTACTTATGAATTGATTGGCCAAGCTCGCCGTATCGCTAAGGAATTGGGCCAACTTGTTCAAGTTATGTTACTTGGCGAACATGTTCAATCCGAAGCAGAAGAACTCGTAGCACATGGTGCTGATATTGTTCACGTTTTTGAAAGTCCTCTTTTGAAATACTATACAACTGATGGCTACACAAAAGTATTAACTGACTTCTTCAAAGATCATAAGCCTAATGTAATTTTAATCGGCGCTACTAACAACGGTCGTGACTTGGCACCTCGTATGTCTGGTCGCATGCAAAACGGCGTAGTAGCAGACTGTACAATCTTGACTGTAGATACGGCAGAAGGCCTTGTAGAATGGACTCGTCCTGCCTTGGGCGGCAACATCTTGGCGGAAATTATTTCTCCAAACCATCGTCCACAAATGGGCTCCGTACGTCCTAACGTATTCAAGAGACCAGAGCGCATTGCAGATAGCTGGGGCCGTATTCAAGTTGAACAATTCGACCTTAAACCTGAAGACATTCGCATGAAGCGTCTTGACTTCATTCCATTCGGCAAAGATGGTTACAATATCCAAGAAGCAGATATCATTGTAGCTGGTGGTCGCGGCATGGGTTCTAAAGAAAACTTTGATAAACTTTACGAACTTGCTGAAGCTATTGGCGGCGTAGTAGGCGCTACACGTCCACTCGTTGAAAAAGGCTGGATTGAATTGCCGTACCAAGTAGGCCAAACTGGTAAAACTGTAAGCCCTAAACTATACTTGGCATTCGGTATTTCCGGCGCTATCCAACACGTGAGCGGTATCTCCGGTGCTGACACAATCGTGGCTATCAACAACGATCCAAACGCAGAAATCTTCCAACACGCCAACTATGGCATCGTAGGGGATTGCATGGAAGTGTTAAATGATATGTTGGCGCATCTGAAATAAAAGCTAGCGTATTTGAGCTCTACTAATCAAATTAAATAAAACAATAGGGATACCTATCCTCAGCCTTCATGGGTACGCGTAGCGCCCAAGACGGCATCGAATAGGTATCCCTATTTATTTTCTAGCTGCGATAGAGCTCAAATATTAGCGTATTAAATACAGATACGCCTACATATCATTTTAGAGAAAGTGGAAGGGACAAAGGTGAGCTAAGTCGTTTTCAGAAAGGGTATCCTCTTTTTATTATCATATCTCTAGATCCATAAGCCACTTTATGTATTCTTTTAAATCCTATCTGCGCCGACATATCATTTAGGGGAGAAGGAGAGAATGCTACGTGTAGCGCCCAAGGCGGCTTCGAATAGGTATCCCTATTTGCTTTCTAGCTGTGGTAGAGGTCAAATATCTTTGCTTTACATATAGATGTGCCAACATATCATTCTAGGAAATAGCAGAAGGCTCTAAAGCGAGCTAAGTCGCTTCCGGAACGGTAATCCTTTTTCATCTCTATACGATTTCCTTTCAGATGCGTCAATATGTCATTTGGGGAAGGGCGGAATGGTACGCGTAGCGTCCATGTATACAATATTTCCGTCGTTTATAGGTGGTAGGGTAGAGTTTTTTGATTTTCATAATGGTATAATGAACTTGATAGAATAAAATGGATTGATAGTGAGGAGGCTTTTATGGGTCGTAATGTTTTTGTCACTGGTGCAACGTCTGGTATTGGTCTTTGTATTGCTGAGGCTTATGCAAAGCATGGCGATAATGTGTTAATTTCTGGTCGTCGTGCTGAGTTATTGGGCGAGGTACAGGCTCGTTTGTCTAAGGAGCATGGCGTGCGTGTTGAGACGTTAGTTCTTGATGTGCGTAGTCGCGAGGATGTTGAAAGCAAGGTTCCTGCTGCTATTGAGGCTTTTGGTGGCGTCGATGTGCTCGTTAATAATGCTGGTCTTGCACAAGGGCTTGATCCTTTTCAAGATAGTGCTGTTGATGATGCGGTGACTATGATTGATACCAATGTGAAAGGTCTTTTATATGTAACAAAAGCAGTACTACCTTTTATGATTGATAAAAATGAAGGTCATATTGTAAATATGGGTTCTACTGCAGGTATTTATGCATATCCTAATGGTGCAGTATACTGCGCTACAAAGGCAGCGGTAAAGACATTAAGCGATGGCATTCGTATGGATACTATAGCTACAGATATTAAGGTTACCACCATTCAACCAGGCATCGTAGAAACTCCATTCAGTGAAGTACGCTTCCACGGTGATGCGGAGCGAGCTAAATCTGTCTATGCTGGTATTGAGGCTGTTCAACCAGAAGACGTAGCCGATGTTGTACTATATGTAACGAACCAACCTAAACGCTTGCAAATCTCTGATGTAACCATCATGGCGAACCAACAAGCGGCAGGCTTTATGGTACATAAGAAATAACAGGCTAAGTATCTAGCTTGTTAAAATGATATAGGTAGCATTTATTACTTGAAATCCTATATCATTTAGGATATACTTATTAAGCGTATTTTAATAAATATAATTTTACAAAATGTATTTTGTGGAGTATATTATTATGACCTTACTACTAAAGAAATCTTTTTTGATGGCTTTAGCTTGCATCTGTATAGGTACCTATGGAGTTGTTAAGGGTCAAGATGCTATGGATGCACAAACTAAAGTTTCTGGCCCCTTAGAAATGTCTGTTGAAGCAGCTGTTCCTGGCGTTGTTATGCCAAGTCCTGTACATGTGTTTACCACTGTAGAAGCAGCGTCTGAATATATAGGGTTTAGACCTCAGATGCCAAAGCTATTGCCTGTAGGATTTAATATTCAATCTGTCATTACTATTGAGAAAGATATTTTACAAGTTGTGTACGTGTATGAACCCGGTATAGATCCGTACGTAAATAAAGCCGGTGGTGCTCTTATTTTTTATCGTACATCTACTAAATTAAAAGGTGATATCAGCGATGACCATAAGATTCATAAGGTTATAGAAACTGAAAGTGTAGATGGTACAAAGGTTACTTTCAAAGGTGGTAAGAAAATGGTTTATCTTGCATCGTGGATGAAAGATGGACAAAATCACTCTTTAGAATTTCAGCGTCCCGTTACACGAGATGTGGCGAAGGCTATTATCCGTAATATTGTTGAAGAAAAATCACATACAAAATAAATGTGTTTTTAATAATTTTTATGTTACGCGAAGGGAGATTATACCCATGGTCAAAAAATTTGTATTACTAGCAGTTGCGTGTGCTTGTGTAGGTTCTTACACTGTTGCTGATGCACAAGGTACTTTAGATGTAAAACCAGATCCAGCTAAACCTGTAGTTGCAGAACAGGCAGCTCCAATGGTTGGCATGTCAAGCCCAATTCATGAATTCGCTACTATTGATGAAGCTGCTAAATACATGAATATTATGCCTCAATTGCCTAAAGTGTTACCTGTAGGCTATAATATTGAGTCTGTAAGCACAATCAATAAAGATGTTTTGCAAGTTGTGTATGTTTACCAAGCTGGTGAGGATGCAACGCGGAACCAAGTGGCAGGCAAACGTATCATTTATCGCGTAGCTAATGCAACAGGTGATATCAGTGGTAATTATAACGATTATCGCGTTACAGCTACAGAAAAAGTAAACGGTACAAAGGTTACTTTCAAAGGTGGCGAAAAAATGGTATACCTCGCTGGTTGGACAAAAGATGGTCAAACCCATGCGATGTACTTTGAGCGCCCTGTAACTCGCGACATGGCGAAGGCTATTATTGCTAACACTGTAGCACCTAAAGCACATACAAAATAATATAACAGTCCAGCCTAGTGGGATAGGCATGCGAGCTGCGGTGAAGCACTCGCATGGACACTGTAAGGGTTATATAAGAAGCGGCTCCTCTTATGAGGGGCCGTTTTTGTATATATAACTAAATTTCATAATGAAAATCATTATGATATAGCTATACGGATATATAGAAATGAGAATAAATGTTATAATATAAACAGGGCTATTTTGTGATAAAGAAGGCAGGTGATGTGTTGTATCGATTGATATTACAACGTTTAGCAAGTATTGTAGGTATTTTATTGGTGGTTACTATCGGTACATTTGTATTGATAAAATTATCTCCTATCGACCCTGTGTCGATGAAGTATAATCTTTTAGGGGCTACTCCTGATCCAGTTGTGGTCGCGCAGATACGAGAGCAGTTAGGGCTCAATGATCCTTGGTGGCAGCAATACTTACGTTGGTTAGGTCAAATTGTACAAGGAGACTTTGGTGAGTCTATTCTGTATGCTTTGCCAGTGGCTACGATTTTAGGTGGTGCCTTACCGAATACATTAGGTCTTGTATCATTAGCACTTGTTATAGGTATCGTTGTAACTGTCCCTCTTGGTATATTAGCTGCAAAATATCAGGATTCTTGGGTGGATCACGGTATCCGTTTAGTTACGTTTTTAGCTTTAGCTATCCCGGGTTTTTGGGTAGGCCTACTGCTATTGTATCTATTCGGTGTCAAATTGCAGCTCGTATCTGTGACGAATACAAAGGGCTTTGCTGCCTATATATTGCCAGCTGTAACCCTAGCCTTATGGATATGCGGCTTGTATATTCGTCGTTTGCGTAATGCCATTTTAGAAGTATCTCGTCAGCCTTTTGTGCAAGGGGCTCGCGCTTTGGGGCTACCTGAGTGGCTGGTGTATACCCGTTATATCTTCCCCCATGTAGGTCTTATGTTATTGCCCATGATGGGGGTAACAATGGGTGCCATGTTAGGTGGGTCTGCCGTTATTGAAATGGTATTCGCCATAAAAGGCTTTGGTTACATGATGGTGCAAGGCATTATGGCTCGCGATTATGTTTTGATGCAAGGCTACATTATTTGGATTACTATGGTGTTCATCGTGATTAATATTATTATCGATGTTTTGAGCATTTGGCTAAATCCAAAACGAAGAGCCGCTATAAAAGGAGGCTCCTATGAATAGACGAAAGCCTTACACTTTATATGCTATGTTGCTATTAGCAGCTCTATGGATTGTATTTTTCCTATGTGCTCCTTATATAGCACCATTCGATCCGGAGACGACTAGTGTGGCAGACCGCTTACAAGACATAAGCAGTACTCACTTATTAGGTACTGATCAGTTAGGGCGAGATGTTTGGTCTCGCATTCTCTATGGCGGTAAAGCTTCGTTAGGCATTGCTTTCACCATTATCGGTATCAGCGGTGCTATCGGTATCGTTATTGGCGGATTGGCAGGATTCTCTACACCGCGTATCGACCGTTGGTTATCTCGCTTAATTGATTTGGTACTAGGGTTCCCGAATATGGTTATTGCCATTGCTTTCATCGGTATTATGGGGCCAAGCATTACGAATGTCATCCTGTCCCTGTGCATTACTAAATGGGCGGAATATGCGCGTATCACGAGAGGCCTCGTACAGATTGAACGCCATGCGGAGTATATTACCTTTGCTCGCATGTCGGGTGCTTCGAACCTACGAATCCTGAGTCGATATATTTTGCCGAATGTATTGCCGCCGTTGTTGATTGTTATTATTCAACATCTAGGGGAGACTATCATCTTGGTAGCCAGTTTCTCACTCATCGGCATCGGTGTACAACCGCCGGATCCGGAGTGGGGCGCTATCTTGTTGAGCTCCCGAGATTTTCTACAAACTGCGCCATGGCTGTTAATTTACCCAGGGTTCGCAATTTTTATTACTGTTGTTTTATTTAACTATATTGGCGATGCGTTGCGCGATGCTCTCGATGTATCTCGCTAACCGCGCTGTGTATAGATGTTTATGTTGAAAGCCTCTTTCACAGAGGTGATGTTCAAAAAGGAGAAGTTATGAAACGTTGGTTATTAGCGTGTCTAACTATGCTGTGCATGGTAGCTCTCTTGGTTGGTTGCGGTAGCGATACGGCTAAACAAGGCAAACAAGGGAAGCATATGAATGTTGGTTTATATTGGTTTGGTGAAACATTAGACCCAACTCACGAGTGGGATGCGTGGACCTTGACGCGTATCGGCGCTGGTGAAAACTTGGCTGTTGTTACACCAGACATGAAATTTGCCCCTCAATTGGCAGATTCTTGGGAAAATGTGGACCCTACAACTTGGAAATTCCACATCCGTGAAAATGTAAAATTCCATAATGGTACGCCTATGACTCCACAAAAGGTTAAAGAGTCTATCGAGTACACAATGAAACAAAGTGCTCGTTCCGCGAAAGCTGTTAAAATCGAGTCCATCACAGTAGATGGTCAAAACTTGATTATTAAAACAACAGAACCTAATGGTTCCTTGTTGTCTAGCTTAACTGAACCAGCGTTCGTTATCATGGACACTGCAGATCTTAAGGATGTAGCATCTAAACCAGTTCTTACAGGTCCTTATAAAATCACTGCTTTCACAAAAGGTGAAACAATCGAACTCGCTGCCTTCGCAGATTACTGGGGTGGCAAACCAGGTCTTGATACTGTAACAGTAAAAGACATCGAAGATAACAACAAACGCGCTATGGCGTTGCAATCTAAAGACGTTGATATAATCCAAAAAGTGGACTCTGCTAACCGCAGCTTGTTCAAAGATGGCTTCAACATTCAAGACGTTGCAGGCGTTCGTGTGCTCATGTTGAAATTGAACCATACTGAATTATCTCCATTACATGATAAAGCTGTACGTTCCGCTATTGCTCATATTATTAACTACGATTCTATGGCGAAAATCATTGGTAACAGTTCTACACCAGGTGCGGCTCCATTCCCACCATCTGCTAATTTAGGTTTTGATTCTATCGCTAATAAACCGATGACAGATGTAGCTAAAGCTGACCAACTCTTGACTCAAGCTGGCTATGCTAAAAATGTAAACGGCATCTATGCTAAAGATGGTAAAGAATTGGCTCTAACTCTTGCTATTTGGGGTAAAGACACAAGCTTGTACGAAGAAATTCAACAAGAATTGAAACAAGCTGGCATTGCAGTAACTCTTAAAAAATTACAAGGCCCTGGCGAAGTAGATACACTTGGTACAGATGGCTTTGATATGGTAGAACGTGCTGTGGTTACTATGTCTACAAATGACCCGTACTGGTACCTCAGCTTGTTCTACAAAACTGGTGCGAAAGCAAACGTTGGTGCTTACTCCAACCCTCAAGTAGACGCATTAATCGATCAATTGTCCGTAACATTTGACCAAAATGAACGAGCTAACGAAGCTAAACAAGCGCAACAATTGTTAGTTGATGACGTAGCAGATATCTACTTGATGTATCCAAGTGCAACTGTTGTATCCACTACAAAGGTTAAAAATGTACCAGTACATCCAATCGATTACTACTTATTAACAAAGGATTCTACTATTGAATAAATCTGATTGTATCGTATTTGATAAGGTTACAATTTCATATGGTACGGAGCAAGCGGTACGCGATGTATCCTTCTCCGTGCCCAATGGTGAGGTCTTTGCCATCGTTGGTGAAAGTGGATCTGGTAAATCTACCTTGGTCCGTGCCGCCTTTGGCATGTTGAAACAAGCTAGTATTAGCGGCCAAATTTTGCTAAACGGCATCGATGTTTCTCCTTTGAGTGATAGTGATTGGCGACAATTGCGGGGCACCAAGATTTCTATGATCTTTCAAAATCCTAGCGCCTATCTAAATCCAAATCGCACCGTAGAAAATCACTTCAAAGATTTGTTCCGTGCTCATGGTGAAAGCTATGAAATGGCTCGCGTCATCGACATGTTGAAGTTAGTTCATCTTAATGATGGTGAGCGGATTTTACAGTCTTATCCGTTTCAATTGAGCGGTGGTATGCAACAGCGACTAGCAATAGCTTTGAGCCTTATCTTGAGGCCTAGCATCGTGTTTGCTGATGAACCAACTAGTGCTTTAGATATGCTCGTGCAAGCCTCTGTATTAGACCTTATGAAAGAGGTAACACAAGCTCTTGGAGCAACGGTGATTATCGTAACTCATAATATCAAGTCGGCCGCACAAATTGCCAATAGCATTGGCGTTATGAATAAGGGACAGCTCGTTGAAGTAGGTTCCACCGAAGAGGTTATGGCATGCCCAAAAGATGAGTATACTCGTATTTTGTTAGATTCTGTAATGAAAGTGGTGTAGCATGATTCAACTCGAGAATATATGTAAACAATATACAAACCACAATCATACGGTTCGTGCTGTTGATGATGTATCTTTTTCTGTAGCGGAGAATGAACGGGTAGGTATTGCTGGTGGTAGTGGTTCTGGTAAAAGTACATTGCTTAGAATGATTGCCATGCTAGAAAAACCTACATCTGGCACCTTGCGACTCTTTGGTGAGGACATCCATTCCATTCAAAATCATACAGAAATATATCGTTCTATGCAGATGATGTTCCAAAATCCCTTGGCGGTGATTCCACCGCGGATGAACTTAGAAGTATTTCTCTTAGAGCCGTATATTAACTATGGGCTTATGGATATAGCCGCTGCAAAGGAAGATATCCGCCAATGGATTAAACATGTAGATCTACCTGAAACTATTGTTCAGAAATATCCTCATGAAGTAAGTGGTGGTCAGCTGCAACGGTTAGTACTGGCAAGGATTATGTTGATGCATCCAAAACTAGTACTTTTTGATGAACCTACATCAGCCCTTGATGCGGTGAATCAAAAGCTGGTACTAGATTTATTACAAAAACTTCACAGGGAACAACCCTTCGGCTACGTATTCGTCAGCCATGACATAGGCCTGTTACAAGCCGTAACAGACCGAATCATCGTTATGAAAGATGGGCAAATCGTAGAGACTATCGAATCAAAACGACTTAAAGAAGCGGTACACCCATATACAAAAGCACTTGTGGAAGCAAGTTTATAAAGAAATGCCCCTGTTTGGATATGCTATTTTTACTGGAGAACCAGTAAAGGTGGTACATATCAATCAGGGGCTTTTATTTATAAAATATATGATATAATAATAAATTGACACATCGGTAATTCGCAATATGTGAATGTGAAAATATAATTCAGTCATCATCTAGATGTATATCGTATAAAATTCCTATAGTAATAGGAGAAAGAGGCTATAATGGCACAACATAACTTAACAGATACAATTACATTCCGTCGTGGCTTAACGATTCCTAACCGCATTGCCTTGGCTCCGATGCAAAGTCTATCTGCATTAGAGGGTGGCTATGCAAGTAATGATACAATCCGTTATTACAATCATCGTTCTAAGGCCGCAGGCCTATTGATTACTGAGTTCCATTATGTTAGTGAAAGTGGTGGCCCAGCGTACATGCCTGGCTATCCATCTCAAATGGGCATTTACTCTGATGTTCACTTAGAGGGAGCAAAGAAAATTGCACAAGCTTTAAAGAAAGACGGCAATAAAGCTGTTATGCAAATCCATCACGGTGGACGCATGGCGATTGGTCGTTTTATTAATCATCAAGACGTAGTAGCGCCTAGCGACTTGCAACGTAAATTCCCTGTTCGTGCTCTCACTGAAAGTGAAATTGAAGAGATCATCGCTGATTTTGGTCACGCTACAAAACGAGCTACTGAAGCAGGCTTTGATGGTGTAGAAATCCATGGTGCAAACCACTATTTATTACAACAATTCTTCTCTGTATTGACGAACCACCGTACAGATACATGGGGCGGCTCTTTAGAAAATCGCATGCGCTTCCCATTAGCCGTTGTGCGTGAAGTAAAACGCGTGGTAGCAGAAGCAGGCGTACAAAACTTTATCATTGGCTATCGCTTGAGCCCAGAAGAAATCCACGGTACAGATATTGGTTATACCTATAAAGAATCCCTTCAACTCGTAGAGGCTATTGTAAAAGAAGAGCTAGATTACATCCACTTATCCTTGTGGGGTGGCTATGACTCCAAACCAGAAGGTGCTGATCAATCCTTTGGCTCTTTATTTAAAGCAGCTCTTGATGATGAAACAAAGCTTATTATTGTAGGCAATATCTTCAGCGAAGAAGCAGCTCGTGATGCAGTAGAAAACTACACAGATATTATCGCAGTAGGCCGTGGTACTTTGGTAGATCCTGAATTTGGTCATAAAATCATGAACGGTAAAGGCGATACCATCGTTCACGAAGTAACTCCGGAACATGTTCCAAATATGCACTTAACACCAGGCCTATTTGAAGCCTTCACACGTACTGACTCCTTAGGTTTGCCACCATTACCAGGTGCAGAAACCATCTATGACCAACATAGAGGCACCTACGATAACCATCCACTAGCAATTCCATATGCGGAACAATAGAACAAAATATTAGCTAAATTAGTAAATAATTTTAGCCAATAACTTCGTAAAATAAATATAGATTACTAAGTATATTTTTTAGTTAAATAAGCGAATCATAAAACATAAAACTATATACCCATATACGACTTGTGAAAGCAAGTTTGTAAAATAAAAGGCTGTTACAAAACAGCCCCTTATATTTAAAAAGTTATGAATTGATTATATGAAAATGAATTGCACCCCAAAAATTGGACATAATTTTTGGAGGTGCAGTTTTTTATGTCAAAATACTCAAAAGAAGTTAAAGAAAAAGTTATTAGCCTTTTTGAAAAAATTTTGTCTCTTTAAAAATTAATAAGGAGCTTGAAGTTTTAGAAAGCAATGTAAAAGGCTGTATCTTGCATTCAGATCAAGGATTGCAGTATCAGCATAACACTTGTCAAGAAACATTAAAAATCACGCTATCCTCAAAAGTATGTCTCGAAAAGAAAGCTATTTGGATAATAGCGTGATGGAAAATTTCTTTGGCTTATAAAAATTAGATTTGTTATATGTAGAGGAATTTACTTCCTATGGAGATTTTATCAACAAATTAAGAGATTATATCTGTCCAAGAAAATGGGAGCAGATCATTTTGGAAGCGCGGATTTCTTTTTAGTATTTATTAAAGCAGAATATTTACTATAAAGGGTTCTTTTGGTATTTTTTCAGTTCCGTGACATTGATAAAATAGCTCTTTTAAAACGATATTATTATAATCTAGGACGTGTAATATAATAAGGATTATAATTTTAAAATTTATCAAAGGTATAAAATAAATTAACCATACTTATATATAGGAATTTTTAATAATATGTAGAAATATAATAGTATGAGATAAAGTATATTTTTATAAAGCACTAATATTGTAATTAGTTGAGAGGTTGAAGCCATATTTAAAGATATAAAGGATGTGAATTATTATGTATACAGAAGATGAACTTATAGAGCTATTAAAATCATTGCCTCCAGAGTGTGAGTTTATCGATTATAAACAAACTGGTTATAAAAAAGATAAACAAGGATATTTTATAAAAGATGTTCTATCTATGCTTAATGCTTATACTGCATATGGACGAAACCGTTTTATTATTATTGGCGTAGATGATAATAGGGAATTAGTAGGTATTTCAGCAGAAGAGATGCGAGATGATAATGAGTACCAAAATTGGATAAATAAAATTAGTCCAAAACCAATTGTTAATACGGGGCAAATTAAATATGATAATAAAGTTTTTGAGATAATATGTATTAATAAAGAAAATGATGGGCAGATATATGAACTGGTACAAGGTGTTAATATTCAACCAATTCATGAAGGACAGACTTTTTATAGACAGGGAAGCCAAAATGCAGTATTAACAGAAGAAGTTAGAAGAAAGATTAGATCATCTTATTTTGATGAATCAAAATATAGAGAGAAATTAGTAGAGTTAATTGATTCGTATCAAGGTAATGGGATACCTCCAATTATGGTTGCTTTAATGATTGGGGCTTGGGATTTTATATATGCTGGAGATATAGAATTTATTGTTAACACGACTGGGTGTTCTTTGGAGCAGTTTAAAAGAGATATTCAGAGTTTTCATTGGAATGAAAAAGGTTTTATTAAAATTAAAGGTGATCAAGGAAAATTTAATAATAGAAATAGTTTATTAGAATTTTTAGCATCTAAGTTTTATGATTCGTATTGGAGTGGTATTAAGGATAATATTAAAATGGTTCTTAATAGCATTGGTGCAAATTTATCTAAACCTAAAGATCAAAGATGGTGTATTACACGGGGAGAAGATGGAAAATATTCAAAAGATTTCCTTATGGGAATATATGATTTTATTGCATATTTAGCAACACATAAAAATGATTTTAGTTCTTGTAATTTACAAAAAATAGATAGCTTAATTTATGAATGGATTGAAACAATTTTTACACAATCTGATTGGAGAGCATGGGGGACCTTAGAAAGTTATATTGATTCAATTATTGAATGGAATCCAGATGTTTTTTTATCGTTATTTGATAGAAACTTACGAACTAATAATCAAGTATTTATACAATTATTTCATGAAGAATCTACGGGATTTATGCCTATTTCCTATGGTGATAGATTGTGTCAAGGGTTACAAAAAATAGCATATTTAAAAGAATATTTTAATATTTCTATGATTATTTTATTTCAATTATCTAAAATACGAAATAATGTTAAGCAATATATTATTATGTCATTACTACCATGGAAGCCTTTAACACAGGCTAGTTGTTCTGCACGTATTAATATTATTAATACTTTTTTTTCGGATGATATTGAACTAGCTTGGGATATAGTAGAACAATTACTACCAAACAAGATACAGATAGGCCATGATATTGATGGGTTAAAATACCGAGGGCCAATTGAGCCTATTACGGTATTACAAACAGAGTATCTTGATATCAGTTGGCAATATTTTAAGTTGCTTTTAGGTTATGCGATTATTAATGAAAATAAGTTGATCCTTTTGTTAAAGAGTTTTTGGCTTTTGTTTCCTGAGATGCAAATGGATTTACTTAAAGAAGTTGAGAATAGAATAAATCAAAAAGAGGGAATATCTTTTGATTTATATTTAAGTTTAATGAAGATTTATGAGGAATATTATTTGCGTCAAAGACACAATGAAAGTAGGCAATATGAAAACACAGTAGAAAAAATTAAGAGTTGTATTAATTTAATAGAATTAAAACATTTAGATTATAATAGCAAGCTTTTATTCTTAAAAGATCGATTATTTTTGTTTAGTAAGATTGAACGCTGGGAAGACAGGGAGAAAGCAGTAGAAAAGGTACAAACAAAAATATTAAGAGAAAAAGTTGCAGAGAATCAACTCTTCGAATTTATATCAAGTGTTGAAGATAAAATTATTATAGGGTTTCTTATTTCTAGAGAATTAAATGGTGTAAGTGAATTTACAAATTATCTTACTAGATTTAAGAAATACTCTTCAGATTTAGTTAAAGGGTTTTTAAATGGTGTGTGTATAAATTATCCTGAGTTTATTTATCATCATATTTTAGAAAATTCTTTTGATGTAGATTTTTTAAAGGCCATAGTAATTAATGATAATATTTTTGATGTTTTATTAAAGGCTGGGTGGTTAAATTATAAGGAGCAAGTTAAGGAAATTGATATATATCAATTGAGTTTAAAAGAAGAGAATAATATAAATCGATATATAAAGTTGTTAATGAATTTTAATTTATATAGTCTTGCATTGCTAGCAATTTATCATTATCACTATCATATGGATATTAATATCGATTATCTTGTAGAAAGTTTGGAGGCAATTGAAAAGGATAGTGACAAAAGAATTAACGGGAATATAATTAAAACTTTAATTATATATTGTGAAAACCATGAGATGGATAGTGCAAATTTAGAAAAATTAGCCCATATTGAATGCCAGTTTATAGATTTATTTTTATATGATGATGATTGTGATCTAAAGGCGTTAAATAATCTTTTATATTACAATATATGTCTATTTATAGAAATTGTAGGTATTGTATATAGAACTGATGATAATGTTGATGATAATTTATCATTAAGTGGAAAAGAAAATCCTATTCTTGTGCGACACTGTAATGCAATATTAAATATGTGGCTTAAACTTGATAGTGTTATTGATTCAGAGATATCATTTAATAATTGGTTTGAAGCAGTGTGTTATCATGCAAAAAATGTTAATCGCTTAGATATAGTATTAAATCTTCTGGGTAGAAAGTTATTTCATGTTAAATCTGATGAAATTTGTGGATTTTTATCTAAAGTAGTGATAGATATTTTAGAAAAACCAGAGTTTGATACTTTAAGAAGGGGATATGCTGTTGAAGCTTATAATTCTAGAGGTGTTCATTGGGCATCTTCAGAAGGAGATAAAGCATTATATAATAATTATTATGGAAAATCTTTAAGTTTATCTGAACAGGGATATACTTATACTGCTACTATATATAAAAGATTAGCAGAAAAATTTGGGGTGGATAATCAGTGGTGGAGTATAGATTTTAGTTAGTAAAATTTTGTATATGGAAAAGTGGTTATCTACAATGTGTAGATAACCACTCAATAGGTAATATTCTGTTTATAGTATTATAGAATTTCTGCTTTCAAATCAATAATATTTTTAGCAGCTACACAGCCAGGGCAGTCGCAGAATTCTGCGCCTTCTGCTTTGATGTCTTTAGCGTGTTGTAATAGGTTAGCTGCGCCTTCTGAGCCAAGGATTTGTGTAGCGAGTTCAGAGCCTGCAAAGCCGATTGTTTCGTCGATAAGCGCAATATTTTCTTCTGCTACGGATACGAGTTGTTTCGTGAGTTCTTCTTGTTTAGGTGTACCTTCTGCATTAATCCAAGATTGAGCGAATTCCTTTACTGTTTCATTGCTTGTAGGTGCATCTAATAATGCTTGTACGAGTTGTGTTAATTGTGTATGTGTCATGATAATCTCCTTGATATAACTAGTAAATATGAGTTTGGAAAGATGCACTTACTATCATATGAGCACCTGTTCGTTTTTATAAGTTCATTATAGCACCTACAATAATTTTGAATAGTAGAATGATTTGCGATAGATACTATCAAATAGAATAGATTTATGATAATAACTGGTATAAATTTTTTGGGGAATAGAAAAGAGGAATGCTTTCACATTCCTCTTAAGCTTAGTTAGAATAAATCTGAATGGCTACCCGTGCGAGTTAAAGATAATACTAATATGTCATCTTTAATTGCATAAATTAGAAGCCAATCTGGCTCGATATGTAACTCTCTAAAGCCTTCGTAGTTTCCTGTTAATGGATGATCTTTATAACCAGGATCTAATAGCGTTTGATTCTGTAATTTATTGATGATTGAATAGAGTTTATTGAGATCTTTACCGCGTTTTTTTGAGCGCTTTAGGTCCTTTTTGAACTTACTGCTAAGCACTAATCTCAACATAACTGATTACTCCAATCCTAAATCCTCAATCATTTCTTTTACATTAGCATATGATTTTGCTTTTACTTTTCCTGCCAATATATCTTTCGTTTCTTGAATAGCAGCTTCTGTTTCTGCATTATAACGAGGTTGTTTAGGTTGAAATGGAAATCCGCCTTCCATTAGTGATGTGTGGAGAAAAATATTAATTGCATCAGTTACGGATATGCCAAAGCTAGCATATAGTGCTTCTAATTGTGCTTTTACAGCTGGCTCGATACGCAAACTGATAGAGGCTGTTTTAGCCATAGTATCACCTCCTGTTACTTCTATTGTAATGCACATGCTATATAATTGCAATCTTATAACTGCGAATTGCAAGCATAATATATATCTTTTCCTGGACGAAAAATACTTATGAATATAAAAAATATTAGCTTTTTAGGTGATATAATTAACTTACTATATATAGTTTGTTTGCAGGGGATTGTATCATGAAAAAGGTTGTATGTATGTTAGCTACGCTAGCTTTTATAGGTTCCATCAATGTTGTGTCCGCAGATGAGTTGATGAGATTCCGTCTTAATGGTAATTCTATTTATGATCAGCCTTATGGTGATCGAAATGAGTTCCCATGTCCCAATGGACTTGGTAGTTGTACTATAACTGATGGCGATTATAAAGGTATTCGTAAAGGTCAATCGCTAGAGGTGTTTGATACTGTATATGAGGCTAAGCAACATTTGAATTTTAAACCACAGTTACCAAGTGGTTTAGAGGGATTACGCCCTGTACATGTATCCATTGTGGATCACGATGTATTACAAGTTGTGTATGCCTATCATGAGCTTTTAAAAGGAACATATTTTGACCGTGTAGATGATATACCAAAGTATATTAAGTATCGCGTATCTACAGTATCAGGTAATATTGCAGGTGATTATAAGGATTACTTACCTCAGAAAACCGATGTTATAAATGGGATGACGATAACCTATCGAATGGTAGATGACGCCCTTTACTTAGCATCTTGGGAACATGCGGGGCAGAGCCATGTGTTCTTATTTAATGAGCCAGTTTCTGTGGAGCGGGCTAGAGAAATGATTAATAGTGTAGGTACTAATTGAGTTTATTACTGTACTATCTTTTTAAGCCTGATTAGCTTATAATATACATATAAAGAGAGCCCATTAACGTGATTAGGGCGTTAGGCTCATCTAAAACTGAACAAAATTATGATGGCGCCTAACGTGTTAGAGGACTGCACTCCTCTATACGTTAGGCGTTTATCGTTGTACTACTTAACTAGTGCAATGATAGTGACTACTGATAACAGAACTATGATGATTACATAGGTAACTTCATGATTTGTCATAGTATCACCTCCTCGCGGAGATGAACCTAACTCACGTCAACGGACTCTCTTCGTAATAAGTATAGCAAAATACTCTTTACGCAAATAGCGATATACAGTTCTCTTTGGTGTGATTTATATTAAAAATAACGGAGCTTATATGAACACAGATAATTATAAGATTTCAACATTGCCATATATAGAAAATGCTAGCAATGAGATAATGGAACAGTACAATATAAAAGCGCAATATGAAACGGAACCCCCTCATGGAGATGCTATATATTCCATTACTATAAAGGGAAAAGCATTGCCATTTTGGATTTATGGTAGGGATGTTACTTTCATAGGTAATAGTATGGTTATGGTCGAGTCTGTAAGATGCAAAACCTGGAATCCCATTGAAACCATCATTATTGATTTAGAGAATGAATTGTACGCGGGTTTAAAGGAATGGTATACAGATATTTCATTTGTTAATAATCGAATAGAGCTTACTAATCAAGTGGTAAAAATGGATAAAAGAATTCTAAATAATTTTGAGAATTTAGAGTGGATAAGCTTTTAAGATAGATTCTGCTAGTTATTAACAAGAATGCATAATATTCATTTTATTTTAATTGACATCAGTCTATAGAATACAGTACAATACCCTTATATCTTAAAAACAAGCTATGAATGGGTATAAAGGTTTACAGATCCTGCTTTCAGAGAGTTGCCGGTTGGTGCGAGGCAATAGAGGTTGTACGCTGACACTCTCCCGTGAGCTTTGGTGGCGAATGCAGCAGTAGTCATCGACGGTGGTTCCGTTATACCCGCAACGAGTCCCAATTAGGGTGGTACCGTGTTATGAATATAACGCCCCTTTGAGCAACGATAGTTGTTCTGAGGGGCTTTTTTTATTGTAAAAGTCTAGTAAAATTACTGATTTGATGTATCTACGTTGGCTTCAGTCGAAATAGCATTGAAATCGGCCATTTTACTAAACTTTCACAATAGATAGATATAATACAGCGTTATGTTTTATTAGTATAGAAAAGGTGAAGATTATGGATCAAAATCGCGTATATTTCTTCGATACAACCCTTCGTGATGGGGAACAAACACCAGGTGTGTCTTTACAAACTCCTGAAAAAATTGAAATTGCGAAAGGCCTAGTACGCCTCGGCATCGATGTAATCGAGGCTGGTTTCCCAGCAGCATCCCCTGGAGATTTTGAAGCAGTACAAACGATTGCACGCGAAGTGAAAGGCGCAACAATTTGTGCGTTGGCACGTGCTAATGAAAAGGACGTACAAAAAGCGATTGATGCATTGAAAGATGCGGAACGTAGCCGTTTGCATGTATTCATTGCTATTTCTGAACTTCATATGGAATATAAATTAAAAATGACTCGCCAAGAGGTATTGGATAAGGTTAAATCCGTATTGGCATATGCAAAAGGTAAGGTTGATGAAATCGAGTTCTCTGGTGAAGATGCGGCACGCTCTGATTTAGATTTCGCATGCCAAGTATTTGGTGTTGCCATTGCTGGTGGTGCAACAATTATTAATGTACCAGATACAGTAGGTTACATGAACCCTAATGAGTTCGGTGATAAAATCCGCTATATTAAAGAACATACACCAGGCATTGAAAATGCAATTATCTCTGTTCACTGTCATGATGACTTAGGTCTTGCCAATGCAAATACGTTAGCTGCTATTAAAGCAGGTGCACGCCAAGTAGAAGGCACAATTAATGGCCTAGGCGAACGGGCTGGTAACGTAGCGATTGAAGAAGTTGTAATGGCTCTTAAAACACGCCATGATTACTTCGGCGACCTTGAAGTGAACATCGATACAAAACAATTTACGAAAGTATCTAAACTTGTGAGCCGTTTAACAGGTGTTGTAGTTCCTCCAAATAAACCAATCATTGGCTCTAATGCCTTTGCTCATGAGTCTGGTATTCACCAACATGGTATGATGAGCAACCCTGAAACCTATGAAATCATGACTCCTGAGTCCGTAGGTGCTGAAAAAACAGACCTCGTATTGGGCAAGCACTCTGGCCGTCATGCCTTCGCTGATCATTTAGCAAAACTTGGTTTCCAATCTTTCACAGAAGAGAAAATCAACGACCTCTTTGCTAAATTCAAAGAATTGGCGGACCGTAAAAAACAAGTATACGACGATGACATCGTAGCTCTTGTAGTCGATAATATGCACCATAAAAAAGCATTCGAGCTTGTGGCTCAATATTATAAATTAGGTGAAAAAGGTTATGCTTATGCTGACGTTCGCCTCATGACACCAGAAGGTGAAAAAGCCGATGCTGCCGTAGGTGATGGTCCAGTAGACGCATCCCTTAAAGCGGTTGAACGTGTTGTTGGCTTGCCAATCAGCTTAAAAGACTACCAAATCCGTGCTATCACAGCCGGTAAAGATGCCCTTGGGGAAGCAACCCTTAAGGTAGAATACAACGGTCGCTTGTACCATGGTCGTGGTATTAGTACCGATATCGTTAAATCAAGTGTGAACGCATATATTAATGCAGTTAACTCAGTATTCCTAGCTATGGAGCTAGAACAACAGGAGGAAGAATAATATGGGTATGACCATTACTGAAAAGAATATGGCTCGCCACGCGGGTCTTGATGTTGTAAAGCCAGGCCAAATCATCGAATGTCATTTGGATGCTGTATTGATGAACGACATCACATTCCCACCAGCGCGTAAAGAGTTCTTGAAAATCGGCAAACCTGTATTTGACCGTCATAAAATCTACTTGGTGCCGGATCATTTCACACCAAATAAAGATATTCAATCCGCTACACAAGCGAAAGTCATGCGCGATTTCGTACGCGAACATGGCATTACAAACTACTTTGAAGTAGGTAGAATGGGTATCGAGCACGTTATTTTGCCAGAAAAAGGCCTTATCGGTCCTGGAGAAATGATGATTGGTGCTGACTCCCACACTTGTACATATGGTGCGGTAAATGCATTCTCCACAGGCGTAGGCTCCACTGATGCGGGCGTTGCTATGGCAGAAGGCAAAACTTGGTTCAAAGTGCCTGAAACTATTAAGGTTGAACTTATCGGCAAACCTAACAAATGGGTAACTGGTAAAGACGTAATTCTTGATTTAATCGGCCAAATCGGCGTAGACGGCGCTCGTTACATGGCTCTTGAATTCGCTGGCGAAGGCGTACAACATATGACTATGGCTGACCGCCTTACAATCTGTAACATGGCTATCGAAGCGGGCGGTAAATGTGGCGTATTCCCATATGATGAAATTACTGAAGCATACATTAAAGGTCGCGTAAATCGTCCTGTAGAACCAATTAATCCAGACCCTGATGCAGTATATGCTCAAACTGTGACTATCGATTTGTCCAAATTGCAACCAGTTGTAGCATTCCCTCATTTGCCATCTAACACACATTACATCAACGAAATTGACAAAGATATTAAAATCGATCAAGTTATCATCGGTTCCTGTACAAATGGCCGTTACGAAGACTTGGTGGCAGCTGCGGAAATCTTCAAAGGTCGCAAGGTGGCTCCATTCGTTCGTTGTATCGTAATTCCTGGTTCTCAAGATGTATATGACCAAGCGTTGAAAGATGGTTTACTAGATATCTTCATTCAAGCTGACTGTGCTGTGTCCACGCCAACATGTGGTCCTTGCCTAGGCGGTTACATGGGTATCATGGCTGAAGGGGAACGCACCGTTTCCACAACAAACCGTAACTTCCGTGGTCGTATGGGTCACGTTGATTCTGAAGTATATTTGGCAAGCCCTTACGTGGCGGCAGCGAGTGCTGTATTAGGCCGCATTGCAGGCCCTGAGGAGGTTTAATATGGATTTTGAAAGCAAAAAAATCTGGCGCTACGGCGACGATGTAGATACAGACGTAATCATTCCAGCTCGTTACTTGGCGATTGCTGACTGGAACGAATTAGCTGAACATGCGATGGAAGATATTGATACTACTTTCGCTCCTAATGTGAAAGCTGGCGAAATCATGGTAGCTGGTAAAAACTTTGGCTGTGGTTCCTCCCGTGAACACGCACCAGGCGTTATCAAAGCAAAAGGAGTGCCTGTTATCGTAGCACACTCCTTTGCCCGTATCTTCTTCCGTAATGCTATCAACATTGGTTTACCAGTAGTTGAAATCGGCGAACAAGTCGATCGTATCGACGCTGGCGATGCAATCGGCGTAGATTTGTCTAAAGGTATCGTGTACAACTTGACTAAAAACGAACAATACCAAGGGACTGAGTTGCCACAATTCATTCAAGATATTGCGGCAGCTGGTGGTCTTGTGAACTTTGCGAAAAACCGCAAGTAATACTACGTGGCCGAGCCTCGGTGATGCGCTGCCGCTCCAGCTAGCTTAACGGTCTGCGGCGTAGCCTTGACCTACTAAAGTCGCGTTAGCGCATGCACCTCGGCTCTACGTATTTATCTTTTACGGTTTTGAGCAAAATTAAAATCCCTATAGCTAGCAATATGTTGAATGAATTTGTGGCGGAGGGACATTACATATATTGGAGAGGTAAGATGAGCGAAAAGAATATCGTATTGATTTCTGGTGATGGTATCGGTACTGAGATTATTGCTGCAGCGAAGGCTGTGTGTGATGTGGCTTTTGAGAAAGCTAATGTAAAGGTTAATTGGATTGATAAAAAAGCGGGCGGTGCGTCTATTGATGCATACGGCGTGCCTTTGACTGAGGATACAATCGAGGCTTGTAAAGCTGCTGATGCTGTATTGCTTGGTGCTGTAGGCGGTCCTAAATGGGATAATGTAGATCCTGCTATCCGTCCTGAGAAAGCAATCCTCGGTCTTCGTAAGGAGCTTGGTTTGTTCTGTAACTTGCGTCCTGTAAAAATCTATCCATCTTTGCAAGAGTATTCTCCTCTTAAAAAGGAACTCGTTCAAGATGTAGATTTCGTTATTGTTCGTGAGTTGACTGGCGGTATTTATTTCGGTGAACGCGAAGAGGCACAAGGTGAAGGTGCTAACGAGTTTGCATGGGATAAAGAAACTTACAGCCGTTATGAAGTAGAGCGCATCATGGACATCGCTATGGAAACAGCTCGCAAACGTAATAAAAAGGTTGTATCCGTAGATAAAGCAAATGTACTGGCTTCTTCTCGTTTGTGGCGTAAAATCGCACAAGAGAAAGCGGCAGCTAATCCAGATATCGCAACAGATTACTTCTACGTAGATAATACAGCGATGCAACTCGTTGTAAATCCTGCACAGTTCGACGTTATCGTTACAACAAACTTGTTCGGCGATATCTTGTCTGACGAAGGTGCTGTTATCTCCGGTTCCATCGGGCTTTTACCATCTGCATCCATGGGTACTGGCACAGCATTGTACGAGCCAATCCACGGTTCTGCACCAGACATTATGGGCCAAAACTTGGCGAACCCATTGGGTACAATCTTGTCCGCAGCTATGATGTGCCGTCACTCCCTTGATTTGCCTCAAGTGGCTGACGCTATTGAAAAAGCTGTTGAACAAGTGCTCGTGGATGGTTACCGCACAGGCGATATCTACCGCGAAGGCTTGAAACGCGTAGGTACCACAGAAATGGCGCAAGCTGTTATTGAACGTCTATAATCGTAGGAAACAAGATTTTGAAAGCTCATCAAGTGAGCTAAATCATTTCAAAATCGTATCATATACTTTATAATGCAGAAATATTATATATAGGTTATTATATAAGAGAGGGCTAGTCCCTCTCTTTTTTGCGGGAGGTGTTATGTTATCTTATTTTTTGCTTGCCTTATCTATAGGGCTTGAGCTATTTGCTACGACCATGTTGAAAGCCTCTGATGGCTTTACGCGACCGTTACAGACCGTTGCTTGTGTGCTTGGCTATGTAGGATCTTTCTATACATTGACGCATGTACTGAAATATATTCCACTCAGTGTTACCTATGCTACCTGGTCTGGCGTAGGTCTCGTGGTGACAGCACTCATTTCAGTCTTTATCTTTAGTGAGGGCTATAATATGTACACTATTTTGGGGATAGGTCTTATTGTGGTTGGTGTTGTTATCCTTAACTTGTGGGGGAACGTAGGTCACTAATCTATAAGACTGTTAATGTAGCCATTAATTAGATTGGTCTTATATCATAATTATCATAATCATATTGTTAGATGAGAGAAGAGCTAATAAGGAGGGCTTTATGAATTCTTCCATGTATCGAAATTTAACCATTACTGCGTTATTGATGGCATTAGCCATTATGATTCCTATTATGATGCCGTTGAAAGTCGTCATACCGCCGGCATCGTATACGCTGGCGAGTCACGTGCCTATATTCCTGGCGATGTTCTTGTCCCGTAAGATGGCGGCTTGTGTCGTAATAGGTTCTACGCTAGGTTTCTTCGTGGCAGGGTTCCCTATTGTTATCGTTATGCGCGCTGCCTCTCATATTATCTTTGCTTTGATGGGGGCTTATTATATTAAACATCATCCAGGTGTATTAACAGGGGCGTTATCTTTTGCTGCATTTAACTTTGTCTGTGCTATTATTCATGCCATTGGAGAAGTACTAGCCTGCCTCTTGTTCTACACAACAACTACGATACCTAATATTGATCTTATCTACGTTGTGTTCGTACTTGTTGGTGCTGGTACTATTGTTCATAGTTTAGTTGATGGATATATTGCACTATATATCTATAAAGCTATTCCAGGATTGTCTCAACCAGATAATAAATAATCTGGCGTTATTCTGAATTATCTAGCAGAGTCATAAATAATCCGCCATCAAACTGCATATAGTCGTAACCACTCATGGCGTATCAATATATACTAATGTATAGTATTTGAATACCTATGAGTGGTTTTTTATATTAATTCTTAAATCTGTACCTGCAGATACGGACTATTTCTTCTGAATTCGATATAATAAAACTATAGTTAATGACCGATTCGTGTTATGTCATTTGATATAACATTTGGGCCATAGATTTGGTTGTACTGGTGAAAGTTCCACATATTCCTTGATTCTAAAATATATTAGGAGTGAGGTAAGTACCTATACTTTCACAGAAAACGGAGGTTATTATGAGAAAGCACATTAAAAATAACGTATCTTGGGTGGGGAAAATCGACTGGGAATTGAATGAGTTCCACGGTTCTGATTACAGTATTAACAATGGTTCCAGCCAAAATGCGTACTTGATTGAAGAGGAGAAAACCGTCCTCATCGATACGGTGTGGAAACCTCATTCCTCAGAGTTTATCGATAATTTGGAAGCTGAAATCGATTTAAATAAGATTGATTTCATCGTATGTAACCACGGCGAAGTGGATCACAGCGGTTCCTTACCTGCATTGATGGAAAAAATTCCTAATACTCCAATTTACTGTACGGAAAATGCCGTTAAGTCCTTGGTGGGTCAATATCATCATCCGGAATGGAATTTTCAAGTTGTTAAAACAGGTGATTCCGTAGATATCGGCAATGGTAAATCCTTGGTATTCGTAGAAATGCGCATGCTTCATTGGCCTGATTCCATGGCAACCTATATGACTGGCGACAATATTTTGTTCTCTAACGATGCGTTCGGTCAACATTACGCGGTAGAAGAATTGTGGGCCGATAAGGCTGATCAATGTCGTTTATGGGCAGAGGCGATGAAATATTACGCTAATATTTTGAATCCATTCTCTCCATTGGTAAAAGCTAAAATTGAAGAAATTCAAAAGCTCAACTTGCCAATTGATATCATCGCTACCAGCCATGGTGCTATTTGGCGTGAAAACCCAATGCAAATTGTAGAAAAATACTATGAATGGTCTCAAGCGTATCAAGAAGACCAAATCACAGTGGTGTACGATACAATGTGGGATGGCACAAAGAAATTAGCCCATAAGATTGCTGAAGAAATTTCTAAGCAAGCTCCAGATACGCGTGTTAAAATCTACAACATTAGTAAAACCAATAAAAATGACATCATGACAGAAGTATTTAAGTCTAAAGCAATCGCAGTAGGCTCTCCAACAACAGGGAATAGCGTACTGTCCAGTGTAGCTGGTTGGCTCGACTTCTTACGTGAATTGAAATTTAAAAATAAAAAGGCCGCTGTATTCGGTACCTATGGTTGGTCTGGTGAATCTACGAAAGTCCTTCGTGAAGAGTTAACTAAATATGGTTTTGCTGTAGTAGAACCAGAAATTAAATGTAACTGGAATCCAGACGCTTCTGATCTTAATAAAGCGGAAGAACTAGTAAGTGCATTATTAGCATAATTTAATATAAAAATTTGAGTAAGCCTCTTGTTTTCTTTAGAAAAGCTAGGAGGCTTACTTTTGTTTTAGTTGTGTATACATAAAACATTGGATATTCAAAGGAAAAATTGTATACTTTATTCCTTTAAAGCTTTAGCTGTGATATGTATATATGTTGATATGTATAGTTGTATAGTGACTAAATATAAATTATAAAATAAATATAAATTAAAAGAATGGAGATTAAATATGCGTAAAAGCCACTTTCACCAAATATTCATGAATGAAGAGTGAATATGGGTTGTTGGGGGTTTATGCTATATTCTAAATACTTATAGAATGATTAATTATTTATAAGTTATTCAGTTTAGTACTTGAAAAATACTTGAAAAGTTGTGATTTTTTTCACTCATTATAAAAAATGATGAATATATTAACTTGATACAAAACACTAGTAATCAAGCTATTTTTAGGATATATGAAGACTTATTAATGAAGTTTATGTGGTAAAAAGGCTTGTATATATCGTAAAACTTTGATATGCTATGCGGGTAATGAACAATATAAATTTTTCTTAAACTGACATGGACTTATTTCTTGAGAGAGTAATTAGAGATATTTCCTGCTCAGCCCGAGGAGAGAGGCGGAACACTTAGAGAGGTTGAAAAATTGTATTGTATTGTAATTTGGTTAAGTTTTTTAATTTAGTGAGGGTGTAAGATGAGAGAAATGAAACATTCCAAAAAATTAGCGTTTGCTGTATTAGCTGCAGTTGCAGCAGTAGGTTCTGCTGTTGCGCCTGTAAGTGCAGCTCCTGTGACAACTGCAGATGGTTTCATCTTTGCAGCAGGTAATGCAACGGCATCTCCTGATGCACATAATAATGTGTCTTATGGTACTGTTGCCATTGGTACAGCTACAAGCATCGCTGTAGGCCAAGGTAATACAATTACAAGCGCTAATGGCTCTAGCAGTGCTTTTGGTAACCAAAACACTATTAATGGTAACCAAGCTAATGCCTTCGGTGACGGCAATACTGTAACAGGTGCATATGCACAAGCTTTTGGTGATGCTAACATTGCTAATGGTACAAATGCGATTGCTTATGGTTATAACAATACTGTAGCTGGTACTACTACAAACTACCGCGATCGTGCTTTCGATAATGAGTCTGATGCTGCTACACTTTTAAATGGTTCTTGGAATAGCAACTCCGTCGCTATTGGTTCTAAAAATACTGCATTAGGTAGCTCTGCATTGGCAGTAGGTAATGAAGCTCAAGCTAAAATGAGCGAATCTATTGCTATCGGTCATGGTGCACAAGCTGATAAAACTTGGGGCATTGCAGTTGGTACACGCGCAGCTGCTTCTGATGTACGTTCCTTAGCATTTGGTCATGAAGCTAAATCTACTGGTTATAAAGCAAATGCTATCGGTGCTGATGCACAAGCTAAAGGTAACCATGCTAATGCTATTGGTTCCTCTGCATATGCAAATGGCGATCACGCTCAAGCATTTGGTGCTGGTGCCCATGCTGATGGTGTACGTACTAATGTATTTGGTTCTGATGCTTCTGCAAGCGCAGATTACAGCATTGCAATCGGTAACAAAGCTAATGCATCCACTGCAAACTCCATTGCATTAGGTGCTAATGCAACTACTCGTTCTGCTACTAATGTAACTAGCGCAACTGTAGCTGGTCATACATTTGGTGGTTTTGCAGGTACCAGCCCTGTAGGCTCTGTATCCGTTGGCAAAGCTGGTGAAGAACGTCAACTTCACAACGTCGCAGCAGGTGAAATTTCCGCTACATCTACAGATGCTGTAAATGGTAGCCAATTGTACTCCGTAGCAAATGATTTGCAAGATCAAATTAAGAAAAGTGTACCTTCTAACGTAACTAACCAAATTACAAATATTAATAATCGTATAGGCGATGTTGAAAAACGCGTTAATAAAGTAGGTGCAGGTTCCGCTGCATTGGCTGCATTGCATCCATTGGACTTCAACCCAGATGACAAATGGACAATCGCTGCTGGTTATGGTCACTACCACAATGCAAACTCCGCTGCATTAGGCGCGTTCTACCGTCCTAACGAAGACACTATGTTCTCCGTTGGTGGTACTGTAGGTACTGGTGAAACTCAATTGAACGCAGGCGTATCTCTTCGTCTTGGTAAACGTTCTCCTGAGTCCCGTTCCCGCGTAGCTATGGGTCGTGAAATCGCTGAATTGAACGCACGTCTTCAAGACATGGAAAACAAATATAACAACTTGTTACAAATCATGAATCCACTTGCAATCGATCCTAGCAAAACTGCTGAATTCCCAGATGTTCCTCAAAATCACTGGGCTTACCAATACATTAGCCAATTGGCTGGTAATGGTATCCTTGTTGGCTACCCTGATGGTACATTCAAAGGCGATGCAAAAATGACTCGCTACGAATTCGCAACTATGTTGTACCGTGCACTTCAAAATGGTGCTCCTATCGACGACAACATGAAACGTGCGATGAATGAATTCGGTCCTGAATTACAAAACATTCGTCTTAACCACTTCCGTATTGATCGTATCTCTGGTGGTGACAACGATCGTCACAAAACTGAACGTGTTCGCGTTAACAACGAACCTGAAAATCAACGTGACGTATACGGTTCCCGTATTTACAAATAATACGACTACTTCCCTTCGAGCTTGTGAAAGCTCAAAAACAGGATGTATCTTCGTGATACATCCTGTTTTTTTGTGCCAAAAAGTAGCAAGTATTAATGATAGGTGTAATATATGGAGAGTTTTATCTTTATGCACTTGGCGTCAATTGATTCTCTTACGCGCTAAAATACGATTATTACTATATTTAATAGTACAATTCTATATTAGGCATTAACATTCTATATAATATTTATGTAAAAATATTGCAAGTTGATACGCATAGGTGTATAATTACGTTCATAAATCAAATAAATATACATAGTTTGTGAATAAAAATATAGAATGAGGAGAAAGACCATGAAAGAATTTAGACAATTAACAGTAGCAGATACAGCAGAATATCATAAGGTGTTAATCGATGGCTATGCAGCGATTAAAGACTATCCAATCACCTTTGATGCCATTGATTTTACAGAAGCAGAATCTAAGGAGTGGATTGAAAATTATCCCGTGTATGGGTTATATATCGATGGAGAATTAGTGAGCTCCATTACGTTTTGCATGCCTTGGGTGAAATATTCTACACCGGATAAATATCCACATATTGCACACTTTGTAACAGCGCCAGCTTTCAAAGGTAAAGGCTATGCACGGGAAACCTTGGGCTATGCAGAAGAGCTTTTAAAGGAACAGTTTAAAACACATACAGTAACCTTGGGGACTGCCAAGGAGCATCCATGGTTGCCTAAGATGTATGAATCCTTTGGCTTTACAGCGTATGATAAAGTTCATTTTAGAGGAAAACAACATACTACAATTTTGTTCAAAAAAGAGTTGAGTTAAATAAGTAAATCGCCTTGTAATACACTTTTAGTAGTTTTTGGTTTGTAGCAATCTATTAAAATACATTACAAGGCGATTTATTGTGTGATATTATTACTATTTGATATATAATATATTCATATATAATATACATAATATATATACTGTGCCTTTGCGGTTATATACGATTATGGGTAGTTTGTAGAAAGGATGTGTCCATATGATTATTTTATCGGGCATTTTAGTGATGGTCATCGGTTTGATGCTACGCTTTAATGCATTGTTAGTTGTTATTGCAGCAGGCTTTGTGACAGGGCTTTCGGCAGGGTTGAGCATAAACGAGATCGTTGGTGCTATTGGGGAGGCTTTCGTAAAAAACCGTTATATGTCACTATTTGCCTTGGTACTTCCTGTAATTGGTATTATGGAACGCCACGGTTTACGTGAACGGGCAGAAATATTAATCGGTAAGATTCAAGCCGCAACAGCTGGCCGTATTTTCATGATATATCTATTTGTTCGACAAGTAACAGTAGCTCTGGGTATTAGTATGTCGGGTCTTGTAGCTATGGTTCGTCCTTTGATTTCCCCTATGAGTGAAGCTGCGGTAGCGCAAGGTCGCCCTATATCTCAATCTACACTCGATAAGATTCGTGGTGTAGCGGCATCTTCAGATAATATTGGTAACTTTTTTGGTCAAAATTTGTTCCTTGCAGCGGGTGGTCTTTTATTGATTAAAGGTGTTATGGAGCAGCTCGGCTATAATGTTGAGCTTACAGATATGGTGCTATATGGAGTTCCTACAGCAATATGTGCCTATATAGTGAGTGTTATTCGATTCTTTATTTTTGATAAAACAATTCAAGCTAGTGTGGCTCAAGACGAGGCGGATATGAAAGCGGGCAAACTTGTGCCAAATGAGCTTAATATTCTCGTCACTCCAGAAGAATTAGCGAAAGGGGGCAAATAATATGTTGGAATTATTATATAAAATGCAGCCCTTAGACTTTGTATATCTTTTAGTAGGTATTATCTTAGTTATTTTTTCCATACAATCTTTTGTCGATAAGGACCATAATCATCGTATTGGTACTGGTCTGTTCTGGCTATTATATGGTATTTCCTTTATCTTTGGCTCTTATATGTCTAAAGAAGTCAATGGTTGGCTCGTAATTGCTATGGCGGCAATTGTGTTATTTAAACAACTTGGCAAAGGGAATTATTTTGAATCTGCTATAGATTTCAAAAAAATGGAAGCCTTGCGTATTGGTAATGTGATCTTTATTCCGGCATTGCTCGTTGGTATTATTACGTTCATCATCGGGTTCTTCACGAAACTGGGTGCCCTTGTAGGCCTTGCCATTGCTTCTATTATTGCTCTATGTGTAGCCTTATATATTACGAAAGCTAAGGTCGGTCAAAGTTTCCATGAAGGTCGTCGTCTTCTCGATGCTATCGGTTGGACTGCTATCTTGTCTCAATTATTAGCAGCCCTTGGGTATCTATTTAATCTTGCAGGGGTAGGCAAGTTGATCTCAAGTATGGTAGCTAGCATAGTTCCTGCAGATAATGTATTTCTCATCGTTGTAGCGTATTGTATTGGAATGGCTTTCTTCACAATGATTATGGGGAATGCCTTTGCAGCCTTTGCTATGATTACTAGTGCTATTGGCGTACCGATGCTTGTTGCAGGTCATGGTGCTAATCCAGCGGTGGTTGGTCCTATTGCAATGCTTGCTGGTTATTGTGGTACCTTGATGACGCCAATGGCAGCAAATTTCAATATTGTTCCTGTGGCGCTTCTTGAAATGAAGGATACCTACGGTGTTATTAAGGCTCAAATTCCTGTAGCTATCGTAATGCTTACATTGAATATTCTATTAATGTACTATTTCCTTTAATCTATTTTATGTATAATATCTTTTGATATTGTTATGAGGTACTATGATGAAAACGATTTTGATTACCGGTTTTGATCCTTTCGGTGGTGAAAGTATCAATCCTGCATGGGAAGCTGTTAAAACGATGGATGGTTACACAGACGGGGACTACAAAGTGGTGACTCAAATGGTGCCAACTGTACGGTATACATCTGTTAAAACTGCGATAGAAGCAGCCGATACATGCAACCCTGATTTTATTCTTTGTGTAGGCCAAGCTGGCGGTCGCCCAGATATTACGATTGAACGGGTAGCCATAAATTGCGATGATTTCCGCATTCCAGACAATGGTGGCAACCAACCTACCGATGAACCTGTTGTGGCTGATGGCCCAAGTGCTTACTTTGCTACACTTCCTATTAAGGATATGGTTAATGCATTACACCAAGCGGGTATTCCTGCGAGAGTGTCTAATACAGCAGGCACTTTCGTATGTAATCATATTATGTACGGTGTCCTACATTATGCAGCTCAAAAAGGCAATGTTAAGGCGGGCTTCATGCATATTCCGTACTTGCCATCCCAAGTGGTGAATAAGCCAGATCAACCGAGCATGGCTGTTGAGACCGTACGTGCTACGCTAGAAACTATCGTTCACGTATTGGCTCATGGTGAAAGCTACGAAGCACAAAACATAACATATACAACGCCACACGAATAATCTAAGGACTAATTCTTAACAGTCCTGTTCTATTTATAAAATAAAAAGTTGATAGAGAGTCTATGGGTTGTCTATTCCCGGTTTTACTTAATGGGGAGACAATCTATAGGCTCTCTTTAATTTTATATAATCGTTTCTTGCATAGCCTGGATAATAACTTTTATAGGAAACATCATAGTTTCTATAAGGCGGATAATAGTCTCTTATAGTAGAATCGTATAATCGCCTCTTATAGTGGATGGTATAATAGCCGCTTATATAGGGGGTATAACTGGTTCTTGGTATGCATAATTATAACTTATTAATAGTCTTAGAATAGATGTGATAGTTAAAAGTAAATGCTGCTTTTCTTGTTTGTGTTTCGGGGGATATTGATTAGAATGTCTAATTTTAATAAAAATTCATATTACAGTATACTTAACCTGATAAGTTATTTGTAGTCAGGAGGAATTTATGAGGGTAAGTAAAAAAGCGTTAGTGTTAGCAGCGTGTCTTGGTTGTGGTGTGATGGCAACTAGTTTAGCAGCAGATAGTACAGCTGTTAATCCTAGTACAGATGCGCCTACGGTAACATTTGTAGCGGGGAAGAAGGCAATCTTTATTGGTAAAGATCAAGGCTACACTAATAAAGGCTGGGTTGGAGAGGTTCTAGCTATCGGTTATGGTGGTTTTGGTAAACAAGATGCATTAGCTGGAGAGACTGTAGTTGTTGGTAATGCTAGTGCTAGTAACGCACGCGGTGCCACTGTTGTAGGCCAACGTGCGGGTACAAATGGTGAAAATTCTACAGTTATAGGTTCTAATGCATCTGCTTCTATGTATAGTACAAAAACAACAGGGGCTGTAGCGCTTGGTAGCTATAGTAAAGCTTATGCAACAGAAAGTACTGCGCTAGGTTACTTCTCACAAGTAGAACCCCAAATAGATAACGCTGTAGCTTTAGGGGCGCGCTCCCACGCTATTGTTGGGGCAGGAGAGAAGGGCTATCTCATAGAGGATAGTGACGGGAATAGTAATACTTGGGTATCTAAAATGGGTGCTGTCGCAGTTGGTTCTAAGTCTTATGGGAATCGTCAAATTACAAACTTAACTGCAGGGACACGCGATGATGATGCGGTTAATGTGGCGCAATTGAAACGAGTTCGCGACTATGCGACCTATACAGGTGGCGTTGGCACGACTATTGGAGATGATCATGTAGTTAATGTAAATGTGGGAGATGGTTTGCATGTAGAGGATAATAAATTGGTAGCTGATGTAAAAGCAGCTGATGTAAATGCTTTGAAGCAATCCATATCAGCTAGCACAGGATCTATTGAACGATTAGACTCTAATATTAATCGTTTAGATAGTAATATTAATAGAGTAGGTGCTATGAGTGCGGCATTAGCAGGGCTCCATCCAGTACAGTCTGATGATGGAACAAAGTGGAATCTAGCGGTAGCAGGCGGTTCTTATAAAGGCGAAAAAGCGATGGCTTTAGGTGCCTTCTTCACGCCAAACAAGATCGCTCAATTCTCTGTAGGCTCTACGGTTGGGCAAAATAGTACTATGTTTAATGTAGGTGCCTCTTTTAAGGTTGGTCCTGCTAGTGAAAAGATGGCTAGTCAAGATACTAATGCTATCAATGTACTTTCACAAGAGGTAGAGACATTAAAAGCTCAACATGAAGCTGATGTAAATCGTATTGCTGCATTGGAAGCAAAGGTTAATGCGCTAGCAAATAGAAAATCAAACGAATAGAAATAATAGTAAATAATATTCTTATATGATGTATACAATAACTTATCTTGTGTAATGTGCAAATAGAGCTATATCTGCAGTAGATATAGCTCTATTTTTATGTTTATAAGGTTAAATGGGGTATTTCTCCTTTAGGCGATGTAGGTAGTATGATTTTCTATACTTTTACATAGAATGATATTTTATTTTCAATAATCATTATAAATTTTAAATACCTACTATTGACATAGGTATTTGAATAATGTAATATAGTCACATAATCATATTAAGTTAATAGGAATAAGTGAGGGATATCACAGTAGCTTTCAAAATAAGAATTGTAAAGCGAATAGAGATGACCTCTATAGGAGTATAGAATGAGTGAACACGTAGATGTAAGCAACATCAAGGATCCTAGTATCGCGGCAGCTCGAAAAGAAGTTGAGTTTCAACGTGCTATGAATCCTTGTCCTATCGATTTTTCTGAGTTTCAGTCTAGTAACCCTCGTTCTCAAGGGGAGCAAAAGGAGTATGAAGGTAAAGATGCATCGAATTTTAACCGTCGTCAAAAATATTCTGATAGCGAAGAACCTCAATTCACAACACCTTTTGGGAGTGAACCAGGGTTTTTACCTGTAGAAAAAGACCGTTATCGTCTTGTATGGTCTAAACATTGTCCTTGGGCCCACCGTATTGCTATCGCCATAGATTTGCTTGGTTTAGATACAGTAATCTCTAAAGGCACTGTTGATCCATTGCGTCCAGCAGGGGTTATTGCAGACTGGTTCTTTACCCTTGATAAAGATGAAAAAGATCCGGTACTAGGCATTCACTCCTTAGGTGAAGCGTATCGCAAAGGTGATCCTAACTACGATGCACGTTCCACAGTGCCAGCTATTGTAGATGTTACAACTGGTGCGGTAGTAAACAACGACTATCATGCATTAACGACTGAATTAGCATTGGGCTTTAAAGATTTCATCTCTCCTGATGCTCCAGATATTTACCCAGAGGAATTACGTGCCGATATCGATGCGTTGAATGTTATTATCTACGCTGATTTTAACTTAGCAGTAAACTTGGCGGCTCTTGTAACAAACCAAAAAGATTACGAGTACTACTACGATCGTATCTTTGCTCGCTTGGACTGGCTTGAAGAACGCCTTAGTAAGCAACGTTACTTGATGGGCGATACGATTACAGATCCAGATATCCGTATCTTCCCAACATTGGCTCGCTTTGACCTCGTATTCTACCAAAAATACTTGGTTAATAAAAAACGCCTCGTAGACTATCCAAACCTTTGGAACTACGCGAAGGATTTGTACTCCAATCCAGCATTCGGTGGTACAACAGACTTCGACTCTATGCGTAAACGTTTCTACTACGTAGACCATACGCCATTTGAAGATCTACCACGCCTTATTCCAAAAGGTCCAGACGATTCCATTTGGTTAGAGCCAAATGACCGTGCTGAAAAATTTGGTAAATAATAGATTGTTATAGATAACAGAAAGGACGGCCCATGGATTCAGTAACGCAGACGATTGTGAACTACATAGAACAAACGGATGTGTCGAACCGTGAGGACCTCCTATCAGTGGCGCACATTGCCTTTCTAGATTATTTAGCATCCTTAGCCCCTGCTGAGGAGGAGCAAGCCGTTCAGGACCTAGCTCGGTTTATAGGGGCTAATCAAAATATAACTATTAATCAGGACACATCTACTAATCAGGATACAACAGCTAATGTAGATGGTCATGACAGCTATTTAACCGTTAAACGAGCCGACAAGGCTCTGTATTATGGCTTTGCTTCGCATTATCTTGATTTTGATGATGCTCAGGCAAATTTGGCGGGTCACTTCAGTACTGTTTTATATTCTGCTCTATTAGCAGTGCTCGAGCCCCCCGATAGGTGGCACGATTTCCTTCGTGCTTATATCATTGGTGCCGAGCTAGAGGGAATCATTGGTTCTCTCATCAATCCTGCCCATCGGACTCAAGGATGGCATTCTACGGGGACCGTTGGTGTTATTGGGGCGGCGGCCGCTATAGGCGCTTTGCGAGGCCTTCATGGTGAAAGCTTGGATCAGCTCCTGTCTCTGGCTGCTACTCAGTCGGCGGGCATGTTCTTTCAAAGTGGTACAGATGGTAAGCCGCTCCATGCGGGACTGGCAGCACGCAATGGCGTATGGGCTTACGAACTGTTGGAACATACATCACTTCAAACAAGTACAAAACCATTTGACCCTGAACGGGGTTGGTTTAAAACCATCGGTAATATTACCGTTACATCAAATGACATCGCTAGCCGTTGGTTAGCACCAGGGCAACTTATTGATCCTGGTTTGTGGATGAAAGCCCACCCCTATTGCTCGGCAGCCATTTGTGGCGCTGAAGCAACTGAAACAGTGGCACATAGAATATATACATCTTCTTCGTATGTGTCTAAGCACTACAACGTTTCACCAGATGTAGCGGAAGAAGGTAAACGTAGATTATGTGCTATATCCGACTCGCTCCCTGTGTTAGCAAATACAGAGAAAGAGGAAAAATGTAATCTATGTGCTGACTCTGATGTATTCCTTTGGGATGATATAGATCGAGTTACTGTTCACTTCCCACCTGGTGCTGATGCAGCATTGCGTTATACAGCGCCAACAACAGGTCGAGAAGGTCAGTTTTCCATAGAGTACATCGTGTACCAAGTCCTCGCCTATGGGACGGTACAAGATGAGTTATTCAAAATTGATAGCATAGAGCAATCAGTACGAAACTATATGTCACGTATAGAGCGTGTCCATGACTTACCGAAGGTAGCCCAAAGTGAACGGATTACAAAGATAACCGTTACATTGAAAAATGGAGATACTTTCACAGAGACGGTGAACAATCCGAAAGGATCGCCGAATAATCCTCTTACTATGGAGGATATACGCATTAAGCTTGGCCTCACCTTGCAGGCTGACCAAATAGATAGAATAATGGAGGCTTTTACCCGTACCGATGAGGTAGAGCCATTCCTGCAAACATTGCGAAAAGAAGGAGTTCTACATGTTTAATACAAAGAAATTGACGAAATTATTTGCCATTGGCGCATTGGCACTAGGCGTGCTCGTGGTAGCTGGCTGTGGCGATGATACATCTAAAGAAACAAAGGTGAATCCAGATGCGAAAGTGGTTAACGTAGCTACACGTGGTACAGTTCGGCCCTATTCCTATACAGATGATAACGGGAACCTTACAGGTTTTGACGTAGAGTTGTTGAAAGAAATTGAACGTCGTAATCCAGATCTTCATTTCAACTTCAAGCCGATGGCCGTTGATGCTGCCTTCGTAGCGATGGATGCCGGCCAAGTTGACATGATCGCAAACCAAATGCGCCGTAATCCAACTCGTGAAGCAAAATACTACTACACAAATGAAGTTAATAACTACTCCACACGTAAATTAGTAGTTAAAAATGACCGCAATGACATTTCTAAATTAGATGATTTGAAAGGCAAAAAAATCGCCGTTACTACATCTTCTGAGTTTAACGAATTAGTAAAACAATTCAATGAGACAGCGGATCCGCAAATTGAAGTTATCTATACAGATAAAGCTGGTGCTGAAACATTGAACCTCGTTGCTACCGGTCGTGCCGATGCAGCAGGTGAATACGAATACGTAATTAACTCTGCTATTAAGGACCGTGGCTTACCACTCAAAGCCGTAGGTGATGTATTGGCAGTAGTACCAACATACTTCTTGTCTAAACGGACAGATGATATGAAACAAGTAAACGAAAAAATCGATAAAACGATGAAAGAAATGCGTGCTGATGGTACGTTGAAAAAACTTTCTGAACAATATCTTGGTGGGGATTACACATTCGATCCAACACAAAAATAACGAATAGGCCGCCTTGGCGGCCTTATTCTATTATGTATAGAAACGAGGTGCTACTGTGGGCAAGTATTTTGATGTGTCCTACATGATCCAAGCGTTTCCACAGCTCTTGAATTATGTTCACGTAACGGTGCTCATCACCGTTATTTCTGCCATCTTAGGGGTTATATTGGGCTCTATTATAGCTATCATTCGCCTCAAGAAGGTACCAGTATTAAACCAATTATTTATTGTATTTATCTCCTTTATGCGGGGCACGCCGTTCTTGGTACAACTCTTCCTCATTTACTTTGGGGTGCCAGAAATCATGTCCCATATGGGTCTTAACATGAAAAATGTGCCGGGCCTCGTATTCGTGTATGCCGTGTTTACATTGCATATTGCGGCGTATAGTGCTGAAATCATGCGCTCCAGTATTGATGCGGTGGCGCCTGGTGAGAAGGAAGCTGCTAAGAGCCTTGGTATGACCGAGTTCCAAAGCTATGTGCGCATCATCCTGCCACAGGCTTTCACCATGAGCATTCCACCGTTGACGAACCTCGTTATCGGCATGTTGAAAGGGACGGCGCTCATCTTTAACGTCGGCGTTGTCGATATGATGCGTAAGGCGGACCTCATGGGCGGTAATAGCCAGCGCTATCTTGAGTTATTCGTAGACGCAGCCATCATTTATGGCATTCTAATTATCATCGTGTCCCTCTTGGGCCGATTGCTTGAAAAACGTTTTACCGTTGCGGGCAAAGAATCGCAACGCATTTTGATCAGCGAGGAGTAGGGGCTTATGGGACATATTATTGATTCAACCTATATTTATGGCACCTTCTTTGCTGTCATTCCTTATGTGAAAGTAACCCTCATGATTACCTTCCTCAGCGTTGGTTTGGGTACAATCTTAGGATTATTGAGTTGCGTGCTACAACAAAATAAAGTACCTGTGCTCAGTCAGCTCAGTTATTTGTACGTATTGTTATGCCGTAGTATTCCGAACATGGTTCTCTTATACCTCGTGTACTATGGCTTGCCAATTCTTTTCCTCGCCTTAGAGGATCAAACAGGGGTACATGTGCCTTTTGAAAAGGTGCCAGCTACATTCGTAGCCGTTGTAGGCTTAACCTTGCATACAGGAGCGTATTTGAGTGAAATCTTCCGGGCTGCCTTGCAATCTGTACCGAAAGGTCAAATGGAAGCGGCTCAGGCCATCGGTATGACTTGGTTCCAAGCGTTCCGTCGCATCGTATTGCCACAAGCGACAGTCTTTGCGTTGCCATTATTTACAAACCAATTCCTTAACACCATGAAGAGTACCAGCATCGTATTCGTCATCACTGTTATTGAATTGTTTGGCGCTGCAAAGTTATATACAGAGGAAAATTCGCAGTATTTTGAGGCCTACATCGTGGTGGCCGGTCTATTCTGGGTGATGGGGATTGTCTTTGAATTTATCTTCCATCGTTTAGAAGTCTATGCAAGCAAGTATAAACGAGGTAATGCATTATGATAGATATTAAACAAGTTCACAAATCCTTCGGGAACCGTGAAATTTTAAAGGGCATCGACCTACACGTGCCAACAGGGTCTGTAACAGTTATCCTTGGCCCATCTGGCAGTGGTAAGACGACGTTCCTTAGAACATTGAACTTCCTTGAAAGGGCCGATGCTGGGACGATGCAATTAAACGATATTTCTGTAGACCTACATAAAGCGTCTAATAAGGAAATCTTAAACGTACGCCGCAATACATCCATGGTGTTCCAGTCTTATAACTTATTCTCTAATAAGACTGTTATTGAAAACATCATGGAAGGCCTTGTAACAGTTAAGAAAATGAAAAAATCTGAAGCCCGTGACATTGCGCAACGTTTCCTCAAGGAAGTAGGCATGGAAGGCTATGACGATTACTATCCTGTACAACTTTCAGGTGGTCAACAACAACGTATCGGCATCGCTCGGGCCCTTGCGATGGACCCAGAGGTTATCCTCTTTGACGAACCTACATCAGCTCTTGACCCAGAGCTCGTAGGGGAAGTATTGGCCGTTATTCGCAAGATTGCTAAAGAGCTAGAAGTAACGATGATCATTGTAACTCACGAAATTGGCTTTGCTAAAGAAGTAGCAGACCAAGTCGTATTCATGGAAGGCGGCGTCATCGTAGAACAAGGTGATCCTAAAGTGGTCCTTGAACATCCAAAAGAAGAACGAACACGTAAATTCTTGAGCCGTTACCTTACACTCGATAGCGAAGTGCCTCTTGATAGCGCAGCGCTTTAAACGAGGTACATAATGAAAGAATTTAGACAATTAACCGTAGATGATGCGGCTGAATATCACGAGGTGTTGATTGCGGGATATGCAGAGAATAAGAACTATCCTATATCCTTTGATGCTATCAACTTTAGCCAAGAAGAGTCTCGCGCATGGATCTTAAAATACCCTGTGTATGGCCTCTACGTAGATGGCTCCTTGGTATGCTCTATTTCATTCCGCATGCCTTGGATTCCAAAGGCTACACCAGATGTATACCCGCACATTGCGCACTTTGTGACGGCCCCTGAACATAAAGGAAAGGGCTATGCTCGTGAAGTCCTGGCCGAAGCAGAAGAACTACTCCGCAACGTATATAAAACACCAGCCGTAACACTTGGTACTGCCGCAGAACACCCGTGGCTTACCAAAATGTACGAAAGCTTTGGATTTAAAGAGTATAAACGGACGCAATTGCCTGGGAAAGTGCATACTACAATATTCTTTAAGAAAACGTTGTAAAGATAAGAAAATTAGTATTAATTTGATATTCTAATCAAAAGAGTCGCATCTAATTGGTGCGGCTCTTTGTTGTTCTATAAGATATTACTATCACAGTATTAATATCAAGATTACTTTGGAATTATTCATATATGGTTATCATATTCTCTAAATTTGTTATTGGTAAATACCGATAAGTCAGTATTCCTTGTGGATAGATACTAAAAAAATATATATTTGTTTGCTATAATAATGCTATATTAATGGATAAAAAGGAGATGCATATATATGGGCTTTCCTAAAGAAATAAAAAGAATTAGACAACGTTCATTTCTAACACAGCAGGAATTTGCAAATGCACTAGGTGTGGCTTTTTCTACTGTAAATCGTTGGGAATCTGGACGTTCAAAGCCAAACCTAAAAGCAATGAAAAGTATCAATACATTTTGCGTAGATAATAACATCCCTTATGAAGTACTAGAAGAGTCTTGGTTTGACTATAAAATAGAAAAATAAAGGAGCAATATTGTTATGACAGATAAAGAATTAAAACAGTTAAAAGATACGCTATGGCACTCTGCTGATGTGCTTCGAGCTAGTGCTCATTTAGCTGCGAATAAATATGGTCAGCCTATTCTTGGACTTATCTTCCTTAGATATGCAGATATTTTATACAAACAACATAAGGAAAATATTGAGGAAGAGTATAATCATCTTAAAGGCGGACGTATGGAAAAGTCCATCAAAGAAATCTCTATCGAGAAGTGCGGATTCTATCTTCCTGAATGTGCTTATTATGATTTTATCAATGATGCACCAGATGATGCTAGTAAAGCTACTCTTGTAAAGAAAGCTATGGAAGCAATAGAGACTGAAAACCCTAAAATGGATGGTGTCCTTCCAAAAGAAGTTTATGCTCAGCTTGTACCAGAAGAAGAGCCTGAATTGCTCTCTAATATCATACGTATTTTCAAAGATATTCCAGAAAATAGTACAGTCGATATCTTTGGTGAAATTTATGAATATTTCTTAGGGAACTTTGCCCTTGCAGAGGGGAAGGATGGAGGAACATTCTACACACCTGCGACTGTTGTAAGATATATGGTTGAAGTATTAAATCCTCAACCAGGGGAAAAGAAGTTCTTGGATCCAGCATGTGGTTCTGGAGGGATGTTTGTTCAGGCTGCAAGATACATGCATGATCACAATGCCAGCGAGAGTGAACAAATGAAATTCCGTTGCTATGGTGTTGAAAAGGAACCTGATACAGTAAAACTGGCAAAGATGAACCTTCTTCTTAATAATATTCGTGGTGACATTACGCAGGCAAACTCATTCTATTCTGATCCATATAATGCGGTTGGACAATTTGACTATGTAATGGCAAATCCACCCTTTAATGTTGATGAGGTTGTGGTTGAGAAAGTTTCTGATGACACTCGTTTTAATACGTATGGTGTGCCAAGAAATAAAAGCAAATCAACAAAGAAAAAATCTGACAAGAAAGAAACTGTGCCTAACGCAAACTATTTATGGATTGGCTACTTTGCTACTGCCTTAAATGAGAATGGTAAGGCAGCACTTGTCATGGCTAATTCTGCATCTGATGCATCTGGTTCAGAATATGAAATCAGAAAGAAAATGATTGAAGAAGGTATCATCTCGCAGATGGTGACTCTTCCTTCTAATATGTTTTCATCAGTAACTCTTCCGGCAACTCTGTGGTTCTTCGATAAACAGAAGCCAAATACTGAGAAGAAAAATGAAATCTTATTTATTGATGCTAGAAATGTATTTACACAGATTGACCGTGCCCATAGAAAGTTTTCTGATGAGCAGATTAAGAATCTTGGCATAATAACAAAACTATATCACGGTGATACACAGGCTCTTGTTGATTTGATTGATGAGTATAAAGTAGAATTTGCCAATGCTCCAGAAGCATCTGACGACAAGGAAGTTCTTACAAAAGCATATTGGCAGTCACAGATTGACTGGTTGACAGAAAGATTTCCAGATGGTGTATATGCTGATGTAATTGGTCTTTGTAAAGCTGCGCCAATGGATGGTGAAGATGGAATCATTGATCAGGACTATTCCCTTAATGCAGGACGTTATGTTGGTGTAGTCATTGAAGATGATGGGTTAACCAAGGAAGAATTTAAAGAAGTTATGCTCTCCCTTAATTCTGAATTTACTTCTTTGAGTGCTGAAGCAAGAGAACTTGAAGAATGCATTGTAAATAATTTGAAAGAATTATTGGGTGAGTGATATGAAAATGCAGTTATATAAATTAAATCAATTGTTGTTAGATATGCATAGTGGTGGAACCCCGGACACGTCCAAACCTGAATATTGGAATGGAAATTTCAAATGGTTATCTTCAGGAGAAACAAGACAACGATTTATTGAAAATACAGAAAGTCAAATTACACAATTAGGGATAGAAAAATCATCAACTAAACTTGCTAAGAAAAATGATGTTGTTATGGCATGTGCTGGTCAAGGTAAAACAAGAGGTCAAGTTTCATTTTTACTAGATGATATGTATATTAATCAGTCTGTAATAGCAATGACAACTGATGAAAAAATATTACACCCACTGTATCTTTTTTATAATCTGTCAGGCAGATATAATGAATTAAGAGGTTCTTCAGACGCAAGTAGTACTAGAGGAAGTATAACAACAAAATCATTAAAAAAACTAGCAATGTTGATTCCAAATATAGAATCACAAAAGAACATAACTGATATTCTAATTGCCTACGATAACCTCATCGAAAACAACAACAAGCGAATCAAACTCTTAGAACAAATGGCTGAAAATCTCTATAAGGAATGGTTTCTAAGATTCCGATTTCCGGGATTTGAGAATGTGGAATTTGTTGGCTCATCTCTAGGGAAACTTCCTTCTACATTTGATATAGTTAAAATAGGAACAGTAATAGAATATTATATTGGAGGCGGATGGGGAGAAGAAGAATTATCTGAGCTATTCCCTGAAGAGGCATATGTAGTTAGAGGAACGGACTTTCCTAATGTAAAACACGGTATTCTCGATTCTTGTCCTTTGAGATATCATAAATCATCAAACTATAATCAAAGAGCGTTTAAAGTTAATGATATTGCTTTTGAGGTGTCTGGCGGCACACAAAAACAGCCGGTAGGAAGATCTATATTAATAACAGAAAGACAACTAGATAGATTTAACAATAGATTAATTTGTGCAAGCTTCTGCAAACTGATTCGATGCAATATAAAAAAAGTAAGTCCTAGATATTTTTATCACTGGTTACAATATTTGTACGAAACTAGAATAATTGAGCAGTATCAGTCACAGTCTACAGGAATCATCAATTTTAAATTTGAATATTTTCTTCGGAAATGTAATTTGATGATTCCGCCGAAAGATATTATGGACAAATTTACGGAATCAGTAAAACCAATATATGATGAAATTGATAATCTTGCTGAGCAAAATTCTAAGTTAATCGCTCAAAGAGATATGCTTTTACCACGCCTAATGAGTGGGAAACTTGAAGTGTAAGGAGGTGTTCATATGCGTAATTTTATATCTGAAGACGATATAGAACAGGCTATACTTTCAAAATTAAAAGCTGAGCCATTTAAATATGACATCCTTATTTGTGATGCTTCACCGGATAAACGAGATGTATTGCCCGATGGTACAGGCAGAAACTCTAAGAAGGAATGTATCCTTCCTGATGTTATGCTGTCTTCTCTTAAGCGTATTAATCCATCTATCGAAGAAGATAAAATTAAAGAGATCGTAAAGACATTAAGGCAAGATTATACAGGAACTGATATCGTAGATACGAATTATAAATTATATAGACAAATCCGTAATAATATAAAAATCACAGTTCGTAGAAACGGCAAGGAAGATTTTGATTTTGTAAAATTGATAGACTTTGAACATCCGGAGAATAATACTTTCACAGCGGTGTCTCAGATGTGGATACAAGGTAAGGTCTACTACAGGAGACCGGACATCCTTATCTTTGTCAATGGTATGCCTCTTGTGTTTATTGAACTGAAAAATAGCATTGTTAAGGTTGAAGAAGCCTATAACAAGAATTTTAAAGATTACATGCGGGATATTCCGAATCTCTTTGCATTTAATCAGATTTGTGTGCTTTCAAATGGTTTGAAATCGAAGCTTGGTGCATTTAATGCGACCTATGACTATTTCTTTGAATGGCTCAAAATTGATAGCGAAAAAGAGAAACTGGACAGAGAAGGTATTCTTGCTGCGGATAATGTTAAGGATAGCTCTGTCAGATATTTTGTTGATGGTCTTCTTAACAAAGATAGACTCATTGATTATATAGAAAACTTTATTCTCTTTGAAAATCAGAGAATAAAGATTATCGCTAAGAATCACCAGTACTTAGGTGTAAATAATCTAATGGAATCAGTGGAGAACAGAAAAGAGCTTAATGGTAAGCTTGGTGTCTTCTGGCATACACAGGGTTCAGGAAAATCCTACTCTATGGTTATGTTTGCACGTAAAGTGAAGCGTAAGATTCAAGGTAATTTCTCTTTCCTCGTTATTACAGACCGTGAAGATTTGGATACACAGATTCATAAAAACTTTGTGCGTACAGAGGTTATTGGCTCTAAAGAAGAATGCCAGCCAAAGGACAGCAAGCAACTGCGTGATTTCCTAACTACCAATAAGGCTTTTATCTTTACTTTGATTCATAAGTTCAGATACGACAAAACAAAGAAATATCCAGTGCTTTCTACTCGTGATGATATTATTGTTCTTGTTGATGAAGCACATAGGACACAGTATAAGGATTTAGCAGAGAACATGAGAACTGCACTTCCGAATGCTAATTTTGTTGCATTTACCGGAACCCCACTGCTGGGAACAAAACGTCTTACAAATCAATGGTTTGGAGATTATGTATCAGAGTATAATTTTGCACAGTCTGTTGAAGATGGATCTACAGTGCCTTTATTCTATTCTAGACGGGTTCCGGAAGTTGGGCTTGAGAACGATTTCCTTGACGATGACGTTGTGGATATAATTGAGGAAGAAAATCTTAATGAAGATGAAACACGTCTCTTAGAGAATGCATCTTCCCGTATCCTTGAAGTTATTAAGAGAGAGGACCGCTTAGATAAAGTGGCGCAAGACATAGCTTATCACTTCCCAAGGCGCGGGTTTCTTGGAAAAGGTATGGTTATATCTGTCGATAAGTATACTGCTGTTAAAATGTATGACAAGGTTCAGCATTACTGGGCTATAGAAAAGCAGAACATAATGAAGCAACGAAATTCTGCCACTACAAAGGTAGAACGTGATAAGCTCACTTGTATTCTTGCTTATATGAATAAGGTTGAAATGGCTGTTATCATCTCCGAAGAGAATGATGAAGAGGCCAAGTTTGCAAAGCAAGGATTAGATATTATAAAACATCGTGCAAAGATGAAAGAAATCACACCGGACGGCAGAGATATTGAGGATAGATTTAAAGATCCTGATGACTCACTGCAACTTGTGTTTGTTTGTGCCATGTGGCTTACAGGATTTGATGTAAAGAACCTATCTACACTTTATCTTGATAAGCCAATGAAAGGCCACACGCTGATGCAAGCCATAGCTCGTGCCAACAGAGTGTATCCTGAAAAACCTGCCGGAATTATCGTGGATTATGTAAATGTCTTTAAATACATGAAGAAGGCACTAACAGAATATGCCACTGGTGATAACGGAACGGAATTCCCTGCAAAAGATATTGAGCAATTAATCAGCTATATTGACGATACAATCGATGAAGCAGATTCTTTCTTGTTGTCTCTTGATATTGATTTAGAAAAGATCATTGTTGATTCTAACATACTAGATCAATTAGATGCATTAAGAGGTGCTTATGACACTATCGTTGCAAAAGATGATGACAAAGAAAAATTTAAGGTTATGCTTAATACTTTGATAAATCTATACGAAGCATCAAAGCCGGAAATCTTTGAGAAGCATTGGAATAATGATAAGTTTGCACCGCTTGTGTATTTGCATGGCCTTTTCCACCACACTATTGATGATGAAAAAGTTGCTCGTGCTAGACAGAAAATGAATCAGATTCTTGATGGCAGTGTTACAGCAAGTCAAGAGTTTGTAAATTATGTACGGGAAAAACCTGCTCAATACATGATTAAAGGGACTCAAGCGATTGATCTTTCTAAGGTTGATATTGAGCAGCTAAGAAAGGAAATCAAGGTTGCTAAGTATAAAGCTATTGAGATTAACGACTTAAAGGAATACATTGAGCAAGCTCTCGAACAGATGCTTAATAGAAACTGCACGAGAACTAAATTCTCTGAGCGTTTCAAGCAAATTATTGACTCCTATAATGCAGGTGGCACTGAAAACGAGGATTATTACGAGCAATTGGTAAAGCTTCTTGAGGAATTACAGGAAGAATATAATCGAGCAAATGTTGAAGGTCTTACAGAAGAAGAACTAGAAATCTTTGATTTGCTTATTGCTGGAAAGAAGCTGACAAAGGATGAAGAGCAAAAAGTGAAACTCTCTGCTAAGAATCTTTATAAGAAGTTATTTGATAATCGCAATAATCTTCTTGTGGTAGATTGGTATAAGGATGAACAGCCAATTGCTAAGCTAAAATATGAGGTAGAACTGTCTTTGAATGATGATTTGCCTGAAAGTTATGATAAAGAATCTTTTGATTCTAAGGTGTCCTTACTTATGAATCATTTTATGGATATGGCAGTACAAGGATATGGTTGGATTGGGGCGGTCTAATTTCCGGAAAAACTTATAATTTCTATTATATTCACAAATACAGTGCTATAATAAATGAAAATGTTACTGTTTGTGGAGTGTGAATAGGATGTATGAAATCGTAAATGAACCAAATTTAACCATTGCTTTTGATATGGATATAGAGTTATCTCAATTTGGTGTGTTTGGCGTATATATTAAACAGGGCTACAATATCTGTGCTGGGTACATTGACCCTAGTGACTGGTCTGGTATTCATAGGGGATACAAAGAATTAGTTGAACTATATGAGAACTGTAAAGGAAAAGCCACATTTACTTATGTATTAACTGGAGAAGGGGATACGCTTACATTCTCGTTAGATCAAAAGGGTGCTCTAACGATGGAGATTAACATATGTACCATTTATAATTACAAATGTAATATGACTATTGAAAGTTTAGATCAAACGTATTTACCGAGGTTTATTGAATTTTTCAGAGAATTTTTGGAAAGAGAGCCGAAATAAAAAGAGTCGCGTCTTTAAGATGCGACTCTTTTTCTGTACCCAGTTTCTATATACAATTATTTTTTAACAACTTTAAGATCTACAGGGATTTTAGCTTCTACAGCTTCGCCTTTGATAACTTTTTGAGCTGTATCGATAGCGATTTTACCCATTTGGTCTGGTTGTTGAGCAATTGTTGCAGCCAATGTGCCGTCTTTAACGGCTTTGTCTGCGTCAGCAGTACCGTCGAAGCCTACGATGAAGATTGTTTTGCCTGCGGATTTAGCTGCTTGGATAGCACCCAATGCCATTTCGTCGTTATGAGCGAAGATAGCTTGTACATCAGGGTTAGCTTGCAAGATATTTGTTGCTACGTTCAAACCTTTTGTGCGGTCGAAGTCAGCACTTTGTTTTGCTACTACTGTTAAGTCTTTGTCAGCTACGTTGTGGAAACCTTGGCCGCGTTCACGTGTAGCGGAAGCGCCAGGGATACCTTCGATTTCAGCTACTTTTGCAGCTTTGCCTACTTTTTCAACGATCAATTGAGCTGCCATTTCGCCGCCTTTTACGTTATCGGAAGCGATGTGAGCTACTACTTTGCCTTTATCAGCAGAACGGTCAACAGTGATTACAGGAATGTTTTTAGCATTTGCTGCTTCTACAGAAGTAGAGATAGCTGCAGAGTCTACAGGGTTAATGATCAATACGGAAACGCCGCTTTCAAGCAAGTCGGAAATGTCATTTGCTTGTTTTGCAGGGTCGTTTTGAGCATCAACGATTTTAACTTTAAGGCCAAGTGCTTTAGCTTGAGCCTCAACGCCTTCCTTCATAGTTACGAAGAATGGGTTGTTCAATGTGGAAACAGAGAAGCCGATAGTGCCGGATTTTTTGTCGCCGCCGTTATCAGCGCTTTTACCACAGCCTGCTACAAGACCGATAACCATAACGGCCATCGCCAATAGTAACAATAGTTTTTTCATAGGAACCTCCTAGGCTTTCTTACGGTCTGCAAGAACAGCCAGTAAAATAACAATACCTTTTACAACTTGTTGATAGAAACTGGAAACGTCGAGAATATTTAACCCGTTGTTGAGGGTACCAATAATTAGGGCACCAATTAATGTGCCAACGATATGACCACGACCACCAGCAAGGCTTGTACCGCCAAGAACTACGGCTGCGATAGCGTCAAGTTCGTAGCCTGCACCTGCTGTAGGTTGTGCAGAGTTAAGACGAGAAGTAATGATTGCACCAGCGATACCACAGAGCATACCAGTTAAGGCATACACGAAGATTTTAACGCGGTCAATCTTGATACCAGCAATGTAACTAACCTTTTCGCTACCACCTACGGCGTATGTTTTACGGCCTAAGGATGTGCGGCTCAATACGAACCAGAGGGCGATGAAAGCTAGGAACATTGTGATGGCTGGAACTGGAAGGCCTGCAATATCCCCTTGGCCAAAGCCGTGGAATAGAGGATCTTGTGTAAGGCCGGAGATTGGGTTACCGTCTGTGAATACTAGCGTCGCACCACGGTAGATTGTCATGGTTGCCAAGGTAGCAATAAATGGAGCTACGCGGCCGTAAGTGATAACGAGACCGTTAATACCGCCCAATACAAGGCCTGCACCGGCTGCTAATACGATAGCCAATACAGGGTCAGTACCAGTTACGATGAGGTTAGCCATCACTGCACTAGAGAGGGCAAGGATGGAACCGACGGATAAGTCGATACCGCCAGTTAAGATGACGAACGTCATACCAAAGGCGATGATCGCATTGATGGATACTTGGCGTAATAAGTTACGCAAGTTAGAGAATTCAAGGAAACTGTCGTTCATGACAGAGATAATGATAAATAATAGGATGAGGCCGATAAGGGGGCCTAATTTTTTTACATATTGTAGAGCTTTGCTGTCCATTATTGTCCTCCTGTGGCTAATGTCATAATCGATTCTGGTGTTGTATCGCAGCGATCCAAGATACCTGCTACGCGACCTTCATGAATGACCATAACGCGGTCGCTCATGCCGAGCACCTCAGGTAGCTCAGAGGACACCATGATAATGGACACACCATCGTTCGTTAATTCGTTCATTAAATCATAAATATCACGTTTCGCACCGATGTCGATACCGCGTGTCGGTTCGTCCATGATGATAATGGATGGCTTTTTACCAACCCATTTCGCGATAACCACCTTTTGTTGGTTACCACCAGAGAGGGAGGACGCCGGTTCGTGAATAGATTGTGTTTTAACGCCTAGCTTTTTAGACAATTCGTCAGCAAAGAAATTGAGCTTGCCCTTATCCAGTACATGAGATGGACAAATTTCGCCAAGGTTCGGCAATGTAATATTGGAACCGATGGAGAAATCGAGGATCAAGCCTTCGCTCTTTCTATTTTCTGTGATGAAAGCAATGCCAGCTTTGATGGCATCTTCAGGTTTTTTACAGTTGAGAACGGATCCGTTAACTGTTACGGTACCGCCATTATGTTTATCTACGCCGAAGATAGCGCGCATGATTTCTGTACGGCCCGCGCCCATAAGGCCTGCTACGCCGAGGATTTCGCCTTTGCGCAAGGAGAAGGAAATTTCGTTGTCGAAACCTTCTGGTTTAAGGTTATCCACGCTCATCACAACTTCGCCTGGTGTAGTTGTACGAGCAGGGTAGAACTCGTCGATAGAACGACCTACCATGTGGCGTACCACTTCATCTACAGAAATCTCAGCAGTTGGCTTCGTAATGATGGTGTGACCATCACGCATAACCGTTATAGTATCGCATTCGCTAAATACTTCTTCCATACGGTGAGAGATATATACGATTGCCACGCCGCGGGCTTTCATTTTGCGCATCATTTTGAACAATGTCGCCGTTTCACGCTCGGTGAGGGCTGCTGTCGGTTCGTCCATGATGACAACCTTGGCATCTAACATCAAGATACGAAGGATTTCTGTCATCTGTTGGTGGCCGACAGAGCAAAGCCCTGCTTCCGTTGTGAGCGGCAATTCGATGCCTAGTTCACGGCACGTATTTTGTGCTTCTTCGAGCATCGCTTTTTTATCGAGCATACCGAATTTATTGCGCTTCGGTCTCATTAAATATAGGTTTTCTAACAATGTTAGGTTTGGCCAAATGTTGAGCTCTTGGTGGATAAAAGCTACACCGTTTAGCTCGGCCTCTCTCGGGTTCGGGAAGGTCCGCTCTACGCCGTCAATGGTGATTTTACCAGCATCTGCCTTATGAATACCCGTAAGGATATTCATGAGGGTGGACTTGCCGGCGCCGTTTTCACCCATCAAGGCGTGAACCTCGCCCTCCTTGAGGGTAATACTTACATCGCGTAGTACTTGGTTCGTACCAAATGCCTTTGCAATGCCAGACATAACAATTTCCATAACTACTCCTATATGATTGGTGAAAGTATCTCTGATGTATGTAATAGATTTGATAGTTGATTTTTGCAAGCCGAACTGCCTAATTTACAGGTTCGGATGCTTATAAAACTAGTCGGTTAATCTATTGCTCTAGGGGCGATCGCTGAAAATACAATCGGCGCGCAAGATAATGTTGGCATACGGAGATGCTTCACCAGTTCTAATAATGCATTTGCATTGTTTTGTTGCTTCTTTGAAAGCTTCATGGCTCGTTTCAATCCATTCGTATTGATTGGATGGGAAGGTGGCCTCCAAGAAGTCATAAGCTTTAGGATTATGTTCCTTAATTTCCTTTGCCACATGAACCGCTTCGGATTTCATATGCTTAGAGATGATGGATACCACTTGTTCAAAGCTTGGTACACCAAAATCTAAGGCTAAATCAATCTTTTGAACCCCTTCAGGTACTGGCAAACCACAGTCAGCAATACAAATCGTATCTGTATGACCAAGATCTGCAAGAACCTTAGCAATATGGCTATTTAAAATGCCGTGTCGTTGCATACATAACTCCTTTTTCTATTCTAATGAATGAGGTTTTAAAGCCTCATTCATTAACTCCCTTTGTTATATAGAGGGCAGATGTATTCGTTGCATGAGAATGTATAGCTTGTATTGAATAGACCTTTCAAAGCGACTTTGGCCCTGCGAAGGCAGACCTGGCCAGTGGAGCTTTTAAAGGTCTATTCAATATGCTAATTCTTTGCCAAGAATACAGCGACCTCGTCCTTTGTTGGCATGCCGCCTTGGGCACCCAAACGTTGGATGGAGAGGGCCGCAGCTGCATTACCGTAGTGCAACGCGTCAGCTAAGCTTTTACCATTGACGATAGCTGTTGCAAAGGCCCCGTTGAAGGTATCACCTGCGCCTGTTGTATCTACCGGTTCAACCTTGAAGCCAGATACGGTGTGGATTTCACCGTTGTCGGCGTAGCCTACACCCTTGCTACCAAGGGTAACGATGATTTTATTTTCGTTTGCCAATAATGTTTCCTCTGTCGATTGATTAGGGTAGAGAGCAGATAGTTCATGCTCGTTTGGCGTGATGTACGTAGCCAATTCTAACCATTCAGGATTGAGGTCAGCTGCTGGAGCTGGATTTAAGAGAACTTTTACATTTGCCTCGTGGCAACGCCGAACGATATATTCGATGGTGGGAATAGGAATTTCGTTTTGCACCATTACAAGATCTGCTTGCTCGATAGCAGACCAAGCGTTATCTACTACGTTTTTGTCTACCTTAGCATTAGCGCCTGCAATCACGATGATGCTATTATCGCCTTCAGCCAATGTAATGTGGGCTGTACCTGTTGTAGTATTCGGTACGGTAACGATGTAATCTGTATTGATGAAATTTTCTTTTAGATTATCTAAAATCATTTGGCCGTATGCATCTTCGCCGATACAACCAACCATAGTAACCTCTGCGCCTAGGCGAGCAGCGGCTACCGCTTGGTTTGCACCTTTACCGCCATGTGCGATGTGCAATTCGTTGCCCATGATTGTTTCGCCTGCCGCCGGACGTTTATCGGCGAGGACTACAATATCCATGTTGCAACTGCCTATAACAACAATGCGATTCATAATAACTCCTTAATCAACCTCTGCCCTAATTGGGACTAAAAATGACTATCATTTATTTTTATACATAAAACTTAGAGGGGGGGTTATACAATAAGTTACATATATAAATATAATTGATAGTCCTAGAGGCGTTTGCCTTCACATACCTATAAGCGTATCTTAATCATCTATTAGTATAGCGTAAATACAGAACTTTATCTATATAAATAACTATAAAATATAGGAATAAGAAAAGGTATACCCAAAATCTATGTTACATGAGTAAAAATGTACTCTCTGGATTTTGGATATACCTTATATTAAAAATTTAATAGACTATACTATTTATATTTTTTCTAACATTTTGTCTATGCTATCAAAGGTTTCTTTTACCTATATTCATAGTCTGTTAGGCCTTTGTTCTTAATATAGTTTTATGTTAGTGAAAGCTTGGTTTGTCGTAGTGTGTACCTGGCTCACCTACGCCGATACTTGTGCGGTGGAACGGAGTTTCATCCTCTGCATGTAAAATATCAAAGATGGCTTTTACAACGGCTTCGCGAGTAACTTGAGCATCGTTGAATTGAGCTCCTTCAGGGATGAGCTCGTAATTTGTATTCTCTGGATCATTGTAGAGCCATGTGAGGCGCAAGATTGTGTAGTTTAAGTTGGACTCGCGCAATACATTGCGTGCTTGGCGTTCACCTTGTACATAGCTAATCGGTAAGTTGTCGAAGGTCCATTTTTCAAGTGCTGCTGGGAATTCACCAGAGAGACCAGCCATGGAAAGGCCGATAACGCGGCGTACATTTTTACGGCTCAATGCTTTCACGATGGATGCCATATCACTACCAGCCTCCATGGCACCTACGAAAACGATTTCAGCATTTGTTACAGCTTGCTCTAATTTTGCAGGATTTTGGAAGGAGCCCTCGATGACAGTCACTCGTTCATGTTCGAGGATTTCTGGATGTATACGCGTGGATAATTGGCGACCATATAATGTAAGGTGCATGTCTGTATATGTTAATAATGTAGCGGTTAACTTCTGTGCAATCTGGCCAGCGGCCCCTAAAATAGTAATATATTTGTACATATAGACCTCCTATGTCCTAGGCATAAGTATTTATAGGCATTATATCACATCTATATGACGAGAAAGTGAGAATAACAATTTAATTAATAGCTAGAATTTCTTTTGTTGTTTTTAGTTGCGCAAATCGATTTCGCCAAATCTTTTCTTTGTAAAAGGATAGGATTTTATCTGCTGGTAGATGCTCATTATCAAAGGTTGAGATAGCATCTTCGACGATGGTGATTTTATAACCATATTCAAAGCCTACTTTCACAGATGTATCAATGCAAAATTCCACTTGCATTCCTACAAATGTTAAATCGGTAATATTTTTTCGGTTTAAATATTCCTTTAATTTAGTGTCCTTGAAGATGCTATTGTAATATTTATTGAAAATCTTTTCGTTTTCTTGAGGCTTTAATTCGTGATAGACTTGCCAATTATCACTACCCATTGCTAATAAACCTTCATCTTCAGAGTGTCTGATAAAAATTACTTCTATATTTTGATCTCTGAAATGTTGAATGATTGCTTTTGTATTTATGATAAAATTTTTTGTATCGAAAGGATTTTCTTTAACTAAGCCTTCTTGTATGTCGATTACGATTAATGCTTGTGCCATGATGTATTTCCTTTATTAAAGATAAATTATATGTATTATGTGAATGTAATTAGAATTTATTATATTAGTTATTAAATTATTGTCGATTTCTTCGTATATAAGTATCTATGCACATTATATAACAAGTATATAACAAGAAAAGGAAGAAAGCAGTATCATATATGTTGATAGTAATTTTAAGAAATGTTGTAGAATCTGATGTTGAATTTACATGATAATTTAACTACAATAATGATAAGATATTAGAACGATGAGTGTTATATCACTAAAGTATTTTGGAGGTGATAGTATGCCAAATATAAAACCTATTTCAGATTTACGTAATTATTCTGAAGTTTTACGTGATGTTACTATAGATAGTCCCGTATTCTTAACTAAAAATGGTAGAGGTAGATATGCAATTATGGATATTCAAGATTATGAACGTGTAATGGCTACTATAAAACTTATGGGGGCTTTAGAGACAGGTCGTAAATCTGGTGAAGAACAAGGATGGATTTCATCAGAGCAACTAAAGAGTGAATTAGGGATTTAATTATGAATAATCAAATTAGCTATGCACCAAAAGCACGAGAAGATTTGCTAGAAATAAAATCTTTTATAGAAGAAGAAACCGGTGATATTGAGTTAGCTAAGAAAACCATTTCGGATATAGTGACTACGAATGACTCGTTGAGTATATTTCCAGAAATGGGGCAGCGATTATTGATTAATCTAGGAAGTAAAATTGAATACAGATATTTACTTTGTCATAATTATTTAAGTTTTTACCGTTATTTAGACCGAACTATCTATATTGATAGAATATTAAACAGTAGACGGGATTATCTTAGAATATTATTAGAAGAAGTACATTAGCTCTTAAAAGCACTATCCTTAATAGATGGTGCTTTTTATCATATGATAAACATACTAACTATTAATAGTATCTTGGCTTTCACAAATCCTAGAAGAGTGATACAATATAGATTATATATTCATTTTTAGAAAAGAGGCTATTATGGAACGGATTCAAGATCTTGTGTACACGCATGTGCAGGGTGGCCAGTTTAGATGGGTTACCGTCAGCACATTGATGCTCGCATTGGGCACGATATTGCATTTGGTGAGCCCTAGTGTGGCTGGGGTAACGCCGAACTGGACGATTGCTACGTACTGCGTAGCTATTTTATTGACTCGTCCAAGTTTGAGTCAAACGTTGGGGATTGGCCTTGTGGCGGCCCTCATCAATGTTTTGACATCTAAGTCAGCATTCCCTTACGGTAACTTATTGTCTGAACCAGGTGGTGCTTTGACAGCAGCTCTCGTGACGCGTGCTATGTTGTCCGTGAAGTTCCGTAAAATCGGTGGCTTTGATTTGACACCAATCCTATCTGGATTTTTAGCGACTGTTGTATCTGGCGGTATCTTCGTTACCATTTTGTGGAAAGTATTGGGTTTACCAGACAATGTATATATGTATGGTATGTGGCCGATGGTTCTTATCGTAGGCGCTTTGAACGGTGCCATTACGCCAATCTTGTACATTCCGGCGCAACGTCTATTCTCCAAACGCGGCATGTTGCCGAGTGCAGAGGAATTGGGTTCCGATCACAGTCATTTGACAATCTTGCCTGAGCGCCAAGCTAAGATTTCCATTGAATACGTAAATTACTACCATCCTAAGGCGACGACACCATCTCTTGAAAATATCAATCTCGATGTGCATGATGGTGACTTCCTCGTTGTGACTGGTCCTGCCGGTTGTGGTAAAAGTACCCTTTGCATGGCCATGGTAGGGGCTGTGCCTAAATTCTACGGCGGTCGCCTTGAAGGCATGGTTTTCGTAGATGGTAAAGCGACTACGCAAATGGAAATTCCTGAGCTGGCAAACCATATCGGTGTGGTTCTCGCTGATTACGACACTCAACTCGTAACGATGACAGTTCGTGAAGAAGTGGCCTTTGCTATGGAAAATCGCGGTTATGACCGTGAAACCATCAAAGCACGTTCTGAAGAGGTGTTTGCACAAGTTGGTCTTATCGGCTTAGAAGATCGCAAAATTACTAGTTTATCCGGTGGTCAACGCCAACGTTTGGCGATTGCTTCCGTGTTGGCTACGAACCCAACTGTTCTTGTTCTTGATGAACCAACGAGCTCCCTCGATCCAGATGGGACTGCCGAATTATATCGCCTCGTAGGTGATTTAAATCAAAAACACGGTATTACCGTTGTCGTTATCGACCATGACTTACACGCTGTATTGCCGTATGCAAATCGCATGGCTCTCATGGTGGATGGCTCTATTGCGTGCGACGACGATGTACCAACTACGCTTCGTTACATGTACGAACACAATATTCACGTAGATGCGTTGCCATCCGTGTTCACCACGTACATGGAACTTGAACAAGCGGGCTTCCACAGCGATGAGCCTTGGCTCAGCATCGAGTCTGCTATCAAGGGCTTGCATCAAATTGAAATGGCTCATGCCATCCAAACTGAGGTGCATGGTGAAAGCAACTCTACCAATAACAAAACAAATACTACTGTAGTAGAAGATAGAAAACCGATTCAACGCGTTGATGATGTACAAGGAAAGGACGGTGGCGCTCATGCTTAAGGTTGAAAATATCCGCTTTGGCTATGTGCCATCTGTAGACATTTTCCGTGATGTGACTTTCACCATCGAAGGGGGCGAATATATTGCCATCGGTGGCCGCAATGGTTGTGGTAAAACGACCATCACTCGTTTGCTTGTAGGGCTTGAAAAGGCTAGCGAAGGCCGCATGTACTATAACGGCACGGATATTACGTCTATGCCGCCATCTAAACGGGGTCAATTTATTGGTTATGTATTCCAACAACCAGATCGCCAAATGTTCAGACCAACAGTAGCCACAGAGGTTGCTTTCGGTCCTGAATCACTAGGTCGCACTAAATCCGAAGTGAAACGCATCGTTGATGAAGTGTTGGAGCGTACAGGTATCGCTCACTTACGTGATGCTTATCCTCCAACATTGCGCCGTGGTGAAAAACAACGCGTTGCTATCGCTTCTGCATTAGCAATGCAATCTAAAATCCTCATCCTAGACGAACCAACAAGTGGTCAAGATGGTAAGGAAACTAAAGAGTTGTTAGCTTTATTGCGTCAACTCAATCAAGAAGGCATTACGATCCTTCTCATTACACATGATATGGAAATCATGGCTAGCGAATGTAGCCGTGCACTCATCATGGGTAACCAAACCGTTGCCTTTGATGGCAGTCCAGAAGAATTATTCAAGAAATCTACGGACGAATTGCAAGACCTAGGCCTTACAAAACCGCCAAGTGTGGAACTTTCACTAGCGGTACCATCCCTCGGTTATTGCAAATCCATGGATGAATTGAAATCTAAGTTAGTGGCTCAGTTGAGCGGAAAGTAGGAGGGACATATGGAACGTTTAGTACCGTTAACAAAAATCTTGATGACCCTCGCTGTATCCGTGTGGGCCATCCTATTACGCGACTGGGCATCTTTATTGGCTTTAGTCGTTGTAGAACTTGTCGTGTTATTTGTTGCAGGTTTATTGATCAAACAACGTAAGGCCGTATTGGCATTGACTAGCTTTGCTGTATTCCTTGGTGTTATCCAATTCCTTGGTAGCGGCGATGTAACATCTGCCATCGTATCCGGCTTGCGTATGCTTGCCATGACACTTGTATTCATTTGCTTGTTGGCAACTACAAAATTACAAGACCTTACAGCAGCGCTCGTAACACAATGCAAAATTCCTTACGAATATGCATTTATGTTCACGGCAGCACTACGCTTTGTGCCTGACTTCATCGCTGAAAGCCATGCTGTACAAGAGGCGCAAGCGTGCCGTGGTTTATCCTTAGAAGGCAACTTCATTAAACGCATGAAATCTTACGCATCTGTTATCCAACCATTGCTTTTAAAATCCTTGGGACGCTCCGAAACAATGGCGCTATCCCTAGAACTACGCGGCTTCGGTGGACCTACACATAGCTTTGCAGCGTCTGTAGGATTGAAAACTATGGACTACGCTGTGATTGGCGCATTGATTGTTATTACAGTACTACTATTCGTAATTGTGTAATAGATAGAACTAGATTAATTCATAGTGTTAATTGTGTTATAATTAATTTGAAGAGTATGGGGTATCTTAATTGGTACACCTAAAAAGACACCTAGAAAGGGCGAAATTTCTAGGTGTCTTTTGATTATCTTTTAAAAATTTATTTATGTTATAATACTAATAGGTAGTAAAGCGTACAAAATATTGCCTACAATATAACAAAAAGGACGAGTTGCAGCTCGTCCTTTTTCTTGCGTGTTAGCGTTATTTTTATATATTATGTTATATAGATATAATATAGAAATAATTTTAGTTTCGGATACCGGATTTTGGATACCAACAATTTTGAGGAATTCTTATGAGTGAATTAGCAATACGACCAATTACAAAGAACGATATAGCATCTTGTTTAGATATTTACAATTACGAGGTTGTAAATGGCGTAGCCACCCTTGATCTTGAGCCGCGAACACTAACAGAGTGGCAGGAGTGGTATGAGGCGCATCAAACATCTGAGCACTGCATTTTTGTAGGGCTTATGGACGATGTTGTAGTAGGCTATGCATCGCTTTCACCATATAGAACAAAGGATGCTTTCAAAAGTACCGTCGAATTATCTATCTACATTCATCAAGAGTATCGTGGCAAAGGTGTGGCATCTAAGTTGATGGCGCATATATTAGAACATGCGAAAGAAAGGGAAACATTACATACGGTTGTGTCTGTCATTACGGCGGGAAATGCGGCAAGTACAGCGCTACATGAACGGTTTGGGTTTACTTATTGTGGACTAACGCCTCAAGTTGGTTTCAAACATGGTAAATATCAGGATACCGAAACATACGCATTATTGGTATAATAAAACGTAGATATTAAATTACAGACTAAATGTACAGATGATAGATAAGGGTTCGCCGTGGGTTAGGGCGAATAGGGTGATTGAATGAACATGAAAGATGAACGGCAGTTTGTTGGATACAGTAAGTATCGCAGCCGTCTCGTAGATGGTCATGTACATACAGAGTTGTGTCCACATGGTAGTGGGGACCGGACTGCAATGATGATTGAAAAGGCTATTGAGTTGCGTATTGAGAAAGTATGCCTTACAGAGCATGCGCCATTGCCAAAGGCTTTTGCTGTTGAATACGGTGGTGACCAAAAGGCCTATGATACAGCGTCTTTGAAATTGAATCAAGTAGATTCCTATCTAGAATTAGGCCGTCAATTGCAACGTGCTTATGGCACGCATATCGACATCTCCCTTGGCTTTGAAGTGGATTACATTCCAGGCTTTGAGACGGATATTCAAGAGTTCCTCGACCGTTATGGTCCGTTGACGGATGATAATATTTTATCCGTTCACTTTATGGAAGGCCTTAATAATGCCTTTTATTGCTTAGACTATAGCCCTAAAGAATTTGAGCGTGGTTTTGGTCCGTGGATTCAAAAGCAATATGAGTTATATTACAAATATTACTCTACTGTGCGCCAAGCTGTGCGTGCTGACCTCGGTGAATATACGCCAAAACGCATTGGTCACTTTGATTTGATCAAGAAATACCAACACTACTTTGGCTTTGAGCGTCACTTGGATCGCCGCAATGCGCAGGTAGTAAGCGATATCTTGCATATCATGCGCGTACAAGGGCGCGAACTAGACTACAACATGAGTGGCTTCTTCAAACCAGATTGTCGTGAAATGTACCCGAGCCGCTTTATCCAAGGCATGGCTGCTGTTATCGGTGTGCCATTTGTACTTGGTTCTGACGCACATAGCGTGGCAGATATAGAAAAAATTTGGGGATAATAACAAAAGGTCTATACTTGGCTCTGTTCTATGTAACATGTGGGTAAAAGTATGGACCTTTTTTATGTGCAAATAGTAATTAGATGATTTGATTTCTTTATGAGGAACAGAACGTATGGAGATAATACTTAAAATCCTAACCCTTATTATGTTTATTGGTATACTCTATAATAGTAGACAACGCAAGAAGTATGATGAATGGAAGGAAAAGGAAAATCAAGCCATATATGATTTGGGCCAGATTTTGGCCTGTGACAGAGCACAAGCTAAGTTTGTAATCGATCAACTAGGACGTCATGCGGTACCCATTGATGTGGTAGTTGCCCCTATGTCTGTTGTCTCTATCCATGGTGAAAGTATGAATGGCTATGCCTTTTCTTACAATGAATTAAAAGGCTGTTTTACTTTAAATGATAAGTTTGAAATAACAAATTTGATTTATAATGATGTAGATCTTCTACATCAGGGTGTGTTTGCCTTATAATCTCAATACCTTGTCCCAAGTGGCCGCAGAAGCAGCCTTTGATGATCAAGCATTCTTGGCGAGAACAGTATCTCAAAATGCAGAGGAACGAGCTAAATGGGAGGCTCTATTTGATGAGCTAGGAATTCACTACTACAAGAGCGAAGCGAATTTTATATTCTTTGAGGCTTCTGATGCGGATGCAGATGACCTCGCTGATGCATGGCTAACAGAAGGATACCAAGTGCGCCGAGGTCAACGAGACGGTTGGTTGCGACTTACTATTCCAATGGCTCAAGATGGAGATGTAATGCGGCATATATTAAAACAATTTATGAATAAATAAACGTAGAAATTATCAAATAAATTAGTAACTTTTTTGTTTTGATATCGAATTTTATTCTATAGAATGGAGTTTAGCTTTTACGCAATCTATAGGCAGGACTTTCTTTTTCCTTTGACGAATATATATATCGAAAACAACGTGAATGCGTGAATGTTTGAGCCCTAGTATTTTCTCTAGGGCTCATTAAGGCGGTTGAAAGGAGTTTATCATGATTGCCATTATAGATTATGACGCAGGGAACACATTTAACGTCCAGAAAGCTTTTGCCTACATCGGTCTCGATGCAGTGCTAACAGCGGATCCTGAGGTTATATTAAACGCTGATGGCGTTCTCTTGCCAGGTGTAGGCGCGTATGCATCGGCAGTAGCAGTTCTAAAAGAGCGTGGCTTAGTCGATGTACTTCATGAAGTAGTAAAGCGTGAAATTCCACTATTAGGCATTTGTTTAGGTATGCAATTATTATTTGAGGAATCTGAAGAGTACGGTCCAACTCCAGGTTTAGGTCTTATTCCTGGCAAGGTAAAAGAAATTCCTCGCGATCTTGGTCTCAGTGTACCTCACATGGGCTGGAACAAGAATGTAGTTCATTATCAAGATAGTCCATTTAGTAATGTAGACGATCAATATACTTATTTCGTTCATTCCTATTATGTAGATACAGATCCTGAATATATCATTTCCACAGCTAACTATGGTATCGATGTACCTGGTGTAGTTGAATGTGGCAGAGTATATGGAATGCAATTTCATCCTGAAAAAAGTGGTATCGTAGGTCTGAATTTGTTGCGTACGTTTGGTAATATTACAGAAGCTTACGCAGACTCAAAAAAATAGGAGGACGACTGAATGTTAGCAAAACGTATTATCCCTTGCCTTGGTGTGGCGAATGGCCGCGTACAGAATGGCGTACAATTCCGTGATATGGTTGACGCAGGGGATCCAGTAGAATGTGCAGAACGTTATGAAATACAAGGCGCAGATGAGCTTGTATTATTAGATATTACGGCCACAACAGAGGGTCGTAAAACTTTCACAGATATGGTTCTTAAATCCTCTGATAAGGTATTTATGCCACTTACTGTTGGTGGTGGGATTACCTCTGTTGAGGATATGACGGCTCTTATGAAAGCTGGTGCTGATAAGATTTCCATTAATACCGCCGCTTTGGCTAATCCATCCCTTATTACAGAAGGGGCTAAAAAGTTCGGTAACCAAGGCATCGTTGTATGTCTTGATGTAAAATATAATCCTTTTGATAAGGTATGGTATGCCTATGGACATGGATGTGCTAATGATGAAGGGGCGCAATGTAGAAATGCTCTTGAATGGGCGAAAGAGGCTGTAGAACGCGGTGCAGGTGAATTGTTGGTAACGAGCATCGATAGACATGGCACAGGTCTTGGCTTTGATATTGAATTATATCAAGCTTTAGCCGAAGTAGTAGATGTTCCTGTAACAGCTTTTGGCGGCGCAGGCAATGTACAGCATTTTGTGGATTTATTTACAAAAACTAATGTAACTGGAGCCCTTGCTGGTGTATTGCTACACAATAAAGTGTTAACTATAAAAGATATTAAGAAGGCTCTCCACGAAGCTGGTATCGTGGTAAGACTATAGATATAAACTATTTTTCTACACTTATTAAGGCATTCTCCTATGTGGAGGATGCCTTTTTGTTATGCCTTAAAGTTATAGAGGGCTTTCAAAATGACTAAATAGTAGTTGACACTCTCATGATTAGTTATACAATGAAAGTGTAAGTACTAACATTTTTACAAGCCAAAGTGGCATGGAAACATAAGTTTTATCAGAATTTTCATATACTCCATGTCACGAAACAAATGGAGGTGTTTATATGGTTATGAATGGTATTTACTTAGTTATTGCCTCCGCGTGTATTCTGATTTTAGCGTACCGCTTTTATGGGGCTTTCATAGCGGCTAAGGTGTTGACCTTGGACCAATATCGTCCGACGCCGGCTATGATTCACAACGATGGTCACGATTACGTGCCAACTAACAAATGGGTAACCTTTGGTCATCACTTTGCAGCTATTGCAGGTGCAGGCCCGCTCGTAGGCCCAGTTATTGCAGCCCAGTTTGGGTATTTGCCTGGTGCCTTATGGATCCTTATCGGCTCTGTATTAGCCGGTGCTGTACATGACATGGTTATCTTGTTCGCTTCAGTTCGCTATGACGGTAAGTCTATCGCGGATATTGCGCGCGAAGAAATCAGTAAACTAGCTGGTTTCGGTGCTATGCTTGCTACCTTGTTCCTATTGGTTATTACCCTCGCTGGTATGGCCGTAGTAGTAGCGAACGCATTGCATAACTCTCCTTGGGGATTCTTCTCCGTATTCGCTACAATTCCAATTGCTATTTTCATCGGTATTTATTTAAAATGGTTGCGCCCTGGTAAAATCCAAGAGGCTACTATCATTGGTGTAGCGTTAATCTTCGTAGGCATTATCTACGGTCCTAACATCGCGGCTAGCGAATATGCTTCTTGGTTCACATACGACTTGCAAACAATTGAAATTATGCTTGCCGTGTATGGCTTCTTTGCAGCAGCATTGCCAGTATGGTTATTGCTCGCTCCTCGTGATTATCTATCTACATACCTTAAAATCGGTACAATTGGCGCCTTGGCTCTCGGTATTATCATCGTAATGCCTGAAATCCAAATGCCAGCTGTTACTCCATATATCTGGGGTGGCGGTCCTGTATTGAAAGGTTCTGTATTCCCTTATATCTTCATTACTATCGCATGTGGTGCGTTATCTGGTTTCCATACAGTAATTGCTACAGGTACAACACCTAAAATGCTTACTAATGAAAGAGAAATCTTACCTATCGGTTATGGTGCGATGTTAACAGAAGGCTTCATCGCTATGATGGCGTTGATCGCAGCCACTGCATTGCATCCAGACGATTACTTTGCTATTAACTCCACAGTAGAATCCTTTAAAGCACTAGGTCTTCAAGTACATGAATTGCCAGCATTGTCCGCAATGGTTGGGGAAGACTTGATGCATCGTCCTGGTGGCGCCGTATCCCTTGCAGTAGGTATGGCTCATATCTTCTCCAGATTGCCTAACATGGATCACTTGATGGGTTACTGGTATCACTTCTGTATCATGTTCGAAGCCTTGTTCATCATGACTTTGATCGATGCTGGTACTCGCGTAGGTCGTTACTTACTTCAAGAATTATTAGGTCATTTCCATCCTAAATTCAACGACCAACATTGGGCTCCTGGCGTATATGGTTGTGCAGCTTTAATTTGTATCTTGTGGGGCTACCTAGTTCTACAAGGTAACATCGGTATTATTTGGCCTCTATTCGGCGTATCTAACCAATTATTAGGTACTATGACATTGGCTGTAAGTACTACAGTTATTATGCGACTTGGCCGCAAACGCTATGCATGGGTTACAGGTATTCCATGTATCCTAATGGCTATCGTTGCTATTGCTGCAGACTTTGAAAACGTATTTAACAGCTATATCCCAGCTGGTAAATGGATCCTAGTAGCATTCAGTGCTGCCATGTTCCTCATGATCCTTATCGTATTAGTAGAAGCAGTTCGCAGCTGGATTCGCTTGTCTAATATCCCTCAAGACTATCGCACTCAAGAAGAAATTGAAGCTGAAAGCCTTGTAAAATACGGCAAAGGCGTAAAAGCGTAATTTCCTTAACTTGGGCGTCAATTCTTAAGCTATTAGCATTAGGTTGATGGGGCCCAACTTTAACTCGACATTTAAATTAAAAAGCGTTGTCTATACCTTCTTCGCTCCAAAGCGAGCTAAGTCGCTCATACGGTATAGGCAACGCTTTTTATTACGTTTAGTAAACATTAGTCCCATCAACCTATGTATACCTTGAAGTCTCATATATGACGCCCAATGTGACTTGAAATGTACGTAAATAGATATTTAATTTTACTGCTTTTCCCTTAATGCTTCAGAGCCCTATTATTAGCATTTAGAGAATAATTTTATTTTGATTGGACATCTTTATAACTAATGTTATGAAAAGGAGAGCCTATACCGGATAAGCGACTTAGCTCGCTTTGGAGCGAAGAAGGTATAGGCTCTCCTTTTCAATCTAAGTGTAGTAATATAACAAGACCAATCAAAATAATACTTACATCCTCAACATGATATAATAAGGCTATGAAACATTATATACGTTCCTATTGGACAAAATATAAACAATTGTATAAGAAGGGCCTTAAAGGCATTGCAGCTTTTCTTGCCACTGGAGCGATCGTTTTCTTTGTATTGGCTACCATTGCTAGTCGCGGGATGGGCGTTATCTTTAACGAGGTTATGGCCCGCCAGACCATGATGCGCGGTACTGTTACTGTCGAAAGTTTATCTGCCACGCCGTGGGGGACGCTATCCTTTACTGATTTAGTATGGACGGATCCCGATGGGCGAAAACTAGTAACAGTTCCTAGCGGTAAGATACGAGTTAACATGTGGGATGTGGTGACGCACAACTTTAAAGCCTCCGCTATTAATGGTATTGAGCTAGATGATGCGGTCATCGTCGTCGATTTGGATGAAAACAACCGAATCGATTTTGTTCCACCATCGCCTGATGTAAAGAAGCCTCTTAATGAGGTAGCGCCACGCCCTAAGGTACCTAGAAAGACTACTCAAGAGCGACAAGAGGAGTTAGGTAAGCGGGTGCGAAACTTTAATTGGGAGGGCCAACATTTAGATCTAACAATTAAGTTGCGAAACAACCAACTTGAGATTTTTGATCGCAATCGTCACTATGTGATGAAGGATGTAAATGCTAGGATAGTCCTAGATAGTAATCGTGCTATACATATTGATATGGAGACTGGTAAATTTGGCGGCACTGCTATTGGTGATGGACTTGTTTTAAAAGGTAGAGTAGACTTAAAAGATGTGCTAAAACATCGCATGCCTCAGCTGGATTTACAGTTTGATGTGAAAGGCGTAGATCCATCATCCCTTGGATTCGGTGAGAATATCCACGATGCCATGACCTTGCTCACAGAGGTGACGGGTGACTTTAACAGACCTTTTGCTAAAGGTCGGGTAACGATGCCTATATTGCGAATTCCTGCATTGACCTTTGATAATGTGGTAGGCGATGTGACATACCAAGATGGTATATTGAACTTCTCTAACGTCAATGCCAATGTGTTCAACGGTAAGCTAGAGGCAAAAGGTGTTTATAATTTGGACACTCGTGCCTATACGATTACTGGCGTAGCAAAGGATTTAGACAGCAGTGTAGCCCTTAAGACGCCAGAGTTTCTTGTGCCTGTATCTGCTAATTTGAACTTTAAAAGCGAAGGCATGCCTCGTGATATGGAGGTGTGGGGTAATTTCTGGTCTGGTGAAGGTCACTATATGCTCATACCTATTCAAAGCATTACAGGGAACTTTCACAATAAGGGGCGTCATCTCTCCTTTAGTGATGTGAAAGTAAATACGAGGGTCACTACAATTTCCACGAATGCGTTGCGTATTGATGATGGGCAGCTCACGATGGGGCCACTCAATATTACGTCCCACGGGGGCAGTAATTTTATTCTCTATGATGAAGACTCATTTGATGATCTAGATGAGAATATGGACCAAATTAAAGAGGGCATGAAGCAAGCTAGTGAAAATAGTAAGCGTGCCTCGGAATCGGCCAAAGGTCTTAAAGATGTCAAGATTCCTGACGATGTAAAAGGGTCTATGAAAGATTTGAAACGTCAAATGGATTCCGTAAAAGATAGTATTGAAAGAGTCAAAATTAATTGATAAATGAAATATTAATGATATTTACAACAATTCATTGTGAGTTTAGATAACAAGTTTATAATAAATCTCCGTTATCAGTTTTTTTGATAATCACGCATTTCTTTTAGTACTTACTATGGAGGTTTTTATGAAAGCATCTAAACAATTATCTATCGTTTTGGCAGCCACTGTTCTTGCGTTTGGCGTAGCTACATTGGCACCTCAACAAGCGGACGCTTCTTATGGCTATAAATATACTGATTCCCAACGTCCACCAGTATCTACTCCAACAGGTTACGTTAATCCAGCTATGGGCTCTACTGTAACAGTTACAGATCCTGCACCTACTACAAATAAATTGACTACTCCTAAAGCTAGTACTACTATTGAAAACATTACTGTGACTAATGTTGCACCAAAATACTCTGATTACAATGATATTGCAGCATACTCTCTAGCAGTAGCTGACTATTTCATGGCGAAAATCATGGCTATATATGGTAATGGTAATACGGCACTTAACCGCTATGGTTTTGGCAAATAATTGATTTTGAAATAATCATTTCAGTTACATTTACAGAATAAAAAGGTCCCTTATGGGACCTTTTTGTATGTTTAGATTATCGCTTTAACCCGTTAAACTTTGGAGCTTAGTTATTTTGTAGGATTGTGTTTTGATTTTAGTATTCCAATAGAGGTAGCGAACTAACCATTTTATTTTTATCGCGACTCTAATACATCTGCTATGTCATCTAAATAGTCACGTTTTTCTTCTTCATACCTAGTTTCTGCTAATAGTTCGAGTGCCCGTTTTGTGGCACAATCAGGGAGTTTTTCGTAATTAAAGTTTGATAATAGTGTAAAATAAAAATCCCAAACGTCTGAGTCTGTAATAATCCAATTTATTTGATTATTGTTTATCAATGCAGTCGAAAGCTGTTCGACCTCTTGTTCAGTCCAACCGGAGTATTTTTTTAAAGAGGCAATTACTCCATGAGTGGTTACAAAATTTTGACTATTACATAAATCTAAGATTAATTTTTGCTTTTTTATTTCATCCTCTAATTGTATGTCTCGAACATGTTCTTTGAGGAAGTCAACTAGACTAGAATAAAAATAAATTTTAGAATTTTTCTTTGTTGACCATTCCTCAACAAGAAATGGATTCATCTTCTGGTCGTCTACTAAAGAGTGGTAGTCCTTATCTGCGCTAATAAAATATAAATCTTCATTAGGTGTAACTTTGTCTAATAGACATTCCCAATTTATTGCATCGCCATATTTATTATCTTTTCCTGGTGGATTACCTATGCGATAACGATTATAAGCTTTTTCTATATATATGTCGGAAGGGATTATTTCTATAACTGAGAAAAAACTACTTAGTGTTTTATCCGCAGGTAGTTCGTTACTAATAATTTGTGATTCGATATTCTTTCTAAATTCTTTGAATCTGTTAACAACAGTCGTTATATCTTTATTTAATTGTTCAAACTCTTCATATGCTTTACAGAAGACTGGATATTTAGGCTTTGTCATATCGAAACTTTTTAGAGCATCTTTGATTTTGGATTCTCGGTTTCTTAAGATTTCATTGCTAACCTGTTGAGGCACAATTAAATTTATGCTTGTGTTAAGCATATCTTTTAGTTTTTCGAATTGCGATAAATCATCATTAGTGAAGTGATAAAGTGAAAGCCAGATGTTGGTATCAATAAATACATTTTTCATCTTTAGATCCCCCAAAAACTATTAGTAATTACTTAGGATGAGCTTTTAAATTAATTTATAGTGATAAAATTAAATTTATTGTTAATATGTTAGATGGCTATGCTATTCTCTTTATTTTAAGTGCTTAAATACTATTATAGTAGATGTTAGTGAATATTGGAATTTATTAATTTAGTTTGTGTATATGGGTGGTATATTTATGTCAATTTCTATAATTATCTTAAATAAATGAATTGTATTATAAAAATTAAATATAATATTAAGTTGGATTATATTTAGTCTCTTATAGTATAATCTACAAAAGACCTAGTTGATATTTTAGTAACTAGGTCTTTTGTAGATTATAGAGTTGTTATAAGAAATAAATTAGCGATCTAAACCGCTTGGACGTTGGTATTCAGATTTTTCAGTAGTTTCTGTATTTGTTGTAGCTGCAGAGTCTTTAGCCAATGTTTTTTTGATTTTAATAAGCGGTTTTTCTGTCGCTTTTGGATCTTCTTTTTTCTTTACGTCCTTTTGGGATGGCGGTAAGAAGGTGTTGAGTTCATTCTTGTGGGATATCTCTGTGTTTGTGGTAGATGCCAATTGTGCGCGTTGAGGGGCGATGAAGATTTCGTCCTTTGTAATATTTACTTGATTCAACAATAATTTGAACACTTGTGGTTTTACAAAGATGGTTCCGTCTACCTTGCGAGCTGCTGGTAAGAAGGATTCAGATGTATCAAGGTTGATAATCTTTAATTTGCCATGGCGAATAACATCAGCAGAGCCTGGTTGAATCGCCAATGTAGCGATGTTCATATCTACCAATGCCGTTTTAGTAGGTTCATCCCAAGCTACTTTATAGCCCAATGCTTCAGATACTTGGCGCAATGCTACGAGTGGTTGGCCGTCTACATAGATTACGTTTTGCTGACCATTAATAGGCTCAACTACCTTGCCATCTACATTAATATGATGCTGTGTTGTTACAGATACAGGTTTCTCAAGGTTCATCGCGGGACCAGGATTCTCCATGCCAATAGCTGCTTGTGCAGGCTGTGCAACGCCGAATGTGAAAGCTAGTGCACCTACAGCGATACTAGATAAAATAAGCTGTTTTAATTTCATAAGAGACCTCCATAAGGTGTTATATCGTTTTGAATATACTAACGTTACCAAATGTATATGAAAATTTTATTATAAACTTAAATTTTATGCAATTAATATGTAGTTATGATACTGTTAAACTAGTTTATCCATAAGGCTCAGATTTTTAGCACTCAGTTATTCAGTACTCAGTTTTCGTATTGCTTTATGGTACAAAATCATATTTCTATATAAGTTGTGTATTCTTTTATATGCTATAATTAAGTGTTACATGAACTATTTAATATATCTAATTATAGAGTTATAGCATTTATAGAAAGAGGTTCTTTATGGCATCCGGCAGATCTGAAAAAGAGTTACAAGGGGTAACGATGTTAGGTCACAAGACCGATTACCCTACTGATTATGCACCACAGGTGTTAGAGGCGTTTGATAACAAACATCCTGATAACGATTACTTTGTTAAATTTAACTGTCCTGAGTTCACAAGCTTGTGCCCTATGACAGGTCAACCAGACTTTGCGACGATCTATATTTCTTACGTACCAGATAAGAAAATGGTAGAATCCAAGTCTTTAAAATTATATCTATTTAGTTTCCGCAATCACGGGGACTTTCACGAGGACTGCATCAACATCATCATGAAAGACCTTGTGAAGTTGATGGATCCTAAGTACATCGAGGTATGGGGCAAGTTTACGCCGCGTGGTGGTTTGTCCATCGATCCATACGCAAACTACGGCAAGCCTGGTACGGAGTGGGAAAAGACGGCAAAAGAGCGCCTTCATTTCCACGATATGCAGCCTGAGCGCGTAGCATACCGTTAATATGGCATACGAATATTTAACAATGGTCACATCGTTCATAATGTTTTTTATGATTGGTGTGACCTTGTCTATACACCCTGCGTCGATTATGGTAGGGACGAATACCTATATAGAATCACAAAATAAATGGACACGCTGGAACAGCTATATTATCTTTGTGCTTATTCTATTTGTTATGGACCTGTTCCTAACAAATGCTATATATCTAGCCTTTTACGATATATACGGCAATCTTAAGAACATAGGCCATCTCGGTGTTGATTTTATGGATGTTTTCTTTAGTGAAAGCTTCCAAGTCGTTGTAGCTGTCTTGTTCTTGCTCGTCGTATTTCAAGTTTTGGGGCTTGTCGATGTAGCCCATGGTGAAAGAAATCTATCCTTTTACTACAGCCAAGTAGAGGAGGGCAAGGAGCCGCCATCTTGGATGGAGCGATATATGGAAAGCGAGAAGGGCTCGCTGGGGGCAAGTATAATAGGACTCCTATACATGCTGTGGATGACCAAGAGGAGCATGTGGACATATATTGTCTGCGTTGTGTGGTTCAAGGTGTTAGCTATGCTAGTGAATGTACTAGTTTCACCTGTTATAAACCGCATTATGCACACCAATAATGAACTAGCCACACATGTGATTCTTGATCCTTATATTATTTCCTATGTACTGGCGGGTTTCTTATGGGGCCATGTAGCGCTACATCATGACTTAAGTAAAGCATATAGACAGGCCAAGAGCGTTGTCATATCATTAGTTCCTCGTCTAAGTGTATTGGTGGGGGCCGTTCTCTTTATTGGATTATCTTTAGCCATCATATTCGTGCCTATCACGTGGGATGTGGTGGTGGACGTGCTTACAAGTAAATAGATGAACCTTGTTATTTCCTGTGTTTTTTGGGGTTTTAAAAGTTATTCTCATTCTCTTGACAATGAATTGATTCAGGTGTTAGAGTATGGTTGTATTAATCAGAATACATAAACGTTTATACCTAGTGTATAGTGAATAACAAGGTGAAATACATATCGTCCTTGGGATATTCCTGAGGGCGATTTTTATCATCTGTCGCTAGAGGGAGGATCAGATGAGCATAGTAACAAATCAAACAACTGAACTGATTGGTAAAACTCCGGTATATCAATTACCAAATACCAATATTTATGTAAAACTTGAAAAATATAATGTAGGTGGCTCTGTGAAAGACCGTGCCGTTCTTGGCATGTTACAAGACGCCAAGGAGAAAGGTCGTATCCATGAGGATAGCATCATCGTAGAGGCTACAAGTGGCAATACAGGTATTGCTCTTGCCATGGTGGGCGCTATCTTACATATTAAAACTGTAATTATTATGCCTGAAAGCATGAGTAAAGAACGTCGTGAACTTATCAAGGCGTACGGTGCACAGCTCATCTTAACACCAAAAGAAACGGGCATGAAGGGTGCTCTTGAACGAGCAAATGAAATCTTAGAGAAATATCCTAATGCGTTTACTTTGGGCCAATTTGTAAATCCTGCGAATCCAGATATGCATTACCGTACTACGGGCGCTGAAATCGTAGAGCAAGTGCCGAATGTAGACGTATTTGTGGCAGGTATCGGTACAGGTGGTACTTTCACAGGTGTTACTAGACGATTGAAAGAGCATAATCCGAATCTGAAAGCTATCGCAGTGGAACCAACAGGATCTCCGGCCATTACAGAAGGCAAGGGTGGTCCTCACAAAATTCAAGGCATTGGTGCTGGTTTCATTCCTGAAAACTTCGACGAAAGCTTGATGGACGGCGTACAAACTGTGAGCGATGAAGAAGCCTTTAGCGAAGTACAAACCTTTATGCGTGAAAGCGGTGTTTCTATCGGTCTTTCTGCAGGGGCAGCTATTGTAGCTGCAAAGCGTATCGCTCGGGAAGAACCAAAAGCGAATATTGTAGTTATTGCGCCAGATGGGGTGGAAAAATACTTATCCCTATTGGATTTCGCTAATAATGAATACGTAAAGTAACGGATTTCGGATAGATAAAATATCTTATGTATAGGAATACAGACCACATATGTTGTATACTATATGTTATATGAGTAGAGTTATTTGAGATGGAGTCACTATGATGCAAGGTTTACGCGAATTATGGGGCAAAATTCAATATAATATTAAACGCGTAATGGATTCTGACCCAGCCGCAACAAGCGTGTGGATGGTCATTTGGACGTATCCGCATATTACGGCCTTATTCTGGCATTTCTTTGCGCACCGCCTTTATAAGGCGGGATGGCCAACCTTGGCGCGTCGTGTGGCATTACATTCTCGTCACGTAACGGGCATTGAAATTCACCCAGGTGCAACGATCGGCCGTGGCTTATTTATTGACCATGGTATGGGCGTTGTTATTGGTGAAACTGCCATCGTAGGTGATAATGTAACACTATTCCATCAAGTAACGTTAGGCGGCATGTCTTCTAAACAGGAAAAACGCCATCCAACTATTGAAGATGAAGTACTTATCGGTACAGGCACGAAAATCTTAGGTGATATTACTATCGGTGCCCGCACAAAAATCGGTTGTAACCTTGTTATTAAACATGATATCCCGAAAGACATGGTTATCTTCGAAACAGATCCAGAAAATATGTATGTCCGTAAACCTCGTCGAACCAATAACGGTAAGGCAGAGGAAAAGAAAATCCCCGATGACTACATAGAATACTATATTTAATATAGACGTAAATAAACCGCTAACTATTAGAGACTCTAGTAGTTAGCGGTTTTTTATTGACAATGCCTTATTGGGTATGATATGATTACCCAGTAAAGCATGGAGGATTACTCAAGAGGCTGAAGAGGACGGTTTGCTAAATCGTTAGGGCGGGTTACCGTCGCTAGGGTTCGAATCCCTAATCCTCCGCCATGCAAAGACCTTACATCATCCGGTGTAAGGTCTTTTTGTTTACTATGATTTAATTTTATAGGCCCTGTTATTGCAAGGATTCAGGTGAATCTAGGGCCTCATAATTATTGTATTACACAGGTGTGTAAGGTTATAGAGTTGACGTATCACAAGGGTACTCATATAATAGATTGTATAAAATGTAATTTTAAGGAGACTCTTATGAATACAAAATATACACGTCAAATGAATGTTATCCGTCGTGCATTAGGGATTGGAGCTTTGTGCTTAGTAGCCTCTATTGGTTTCGTTCACGCTGAAAGTATTGCTATCCCAAGTGCTCGTCCTATGATTGATGGGATCGGTGCTTATGTAGAGACAATTAGCAGCTCTACTAAATTACAACACCATGTAAGTGCAGATGTTGTAACGCCAAATGATTGGACATATACGGCACTGCAAACACTTATCAAACATGGTGCTATTACTGATACCCATGGCTTTGCTTTTGATGGCACTAGCTATACAAAAGATGAGCTCATGCCTCTTATCGATGAGGTGGTAACAAAACGAGAGCAAATGAACGAAAATGATCGCCAATATGCGTTGCGTATTTACCAAGAAAACATGCGTGATGTAATGGATTATCGCATTGCTCGCGATAAGAAAATCACCGAAGAGCGTCGCCAAAAATTAGATGCAAAACGTGCTGCAAAGGCTAAGAAATCTGGTAAGGCTTACCAAGTGTCTCAAGAACAACAAGAGGCCCTTGATAAAGCTAATGATGAAGTGGCGAAACCAGAAGAGCGTGCCTTAACAGACGAGCAAATCAAAGAAAAAATGAAGAAATTTAAAATTGATGACTCTCGCGTTAAGGTAAATAACGAAGTACGCATACGTTACGCTGGTTCCAAAGATAAGAAATCCAAAACAGACGCGCGCATGCAAACGGAGATGACCTTTACTTTATAACCCTTAATTAGGAGTTATATTGCCTATCACTATCTTCTTGCAGCTCTTCATGACAAGTAGCCGCAAGGTGATGGGGGAATATGCGAACCGTACATTTACAAATGAATGATAACTATAAAGGGACCGCTTTGGCGGTCCTTTTTCTATTTAAGCATCTATGTTTATGTATCTATATTTATTTATCTATCTATGTTTATGTACCTATTTATGTATTTATCTATATTTATGTATCTATTATGTAAAAAGTGTATCTTTAAATACCCAAGAGGGGTATAAAGTATGGTACAATTAAGGATAGTGTAATATCTGTTAGGTTATATCTAGCAGTGTGATATATGGAAATTAGGAGGACCTAATGGCAAACGAAGTTAAATTACAAGATGCAATGCAATCTGATTTTACTGCTGTCGTAAGCGACATTGCAGAGGAATTATTGGCGCGCCTAAATATTGACGAGGACGGTTCTGTTATCGACATGTTCCAAACTGGTTCCTTTGATCCGTGGCAATTATTCGTCTTCTTCGGCGCTTTAGAAAAAGCTCTCGTTGAGTACAGAACGGATAAACGGAAGAAAACAGTTATCGTTCATGCACAACCTGAGGCTCTTCTTGGTATTGGCCGCGTAGTAACACCTGTATCTACTATGCTTGAGCACGTATTGATGTCTCGTCTAAACGATATGAGCGAAGGTCGCTTGGAAACAGGTATGCTTACTGTATCTGCTGAAAGCATCGATTATGAAGGTGTCAATCTTAAAGGTCGTCACGTTGTTATCGTATGTGACCTTGTAGACGAAGATTCTGATTACCTTAAAGAATGCATTAAACTATGTAAAGAATTGAAAGCGAGCCACGTTGTGGCAGTGCCTCTCATGTTGTGGAATCCAGAATTAATCGATAATTTGACAGAGGAAACTATCAAGGCGGAATTATCCCATGAAAATCGTCCTCTCTCCTAGTAAGACAAAAACAATTACTAATGCTACTAGCAACGCAGTCAATCATGCAGTTCGAGACGGACAATTTCAGCCGCACCTTACACAAGAAATCATAAAACATGTCCGATCTCTCGATGTAACGGCTCTTGGGAAGGCTTTAAAGCTAAAGGATGACAAGGCACAGGCGCTCTTTGATTTCTATCAATCGTTTGAGTCCCAGCCAGTAGGTATCGCTTGTGAAAGTTACGATGGTATTGCTTTCAAATATTTAGACTGGCAGAACTTGTCTGATGAGGCCAAGGCCTTTGGTAAAAGCCATCTCGTTGTGATGTCTGCGTTGTACGGCGTCGTAGAGCCTACGATGGGCGTGCGCGATTATCGGCTCGATATGGTCGATAAGGTAGGTATTAATCTATACGACATATGGCGGGAAACGGTGGATGCATACTTTCACAAGGAAGATTGGATCTTAAACCTAGCGTCTAAAGAATATGCCAAAATGGTGAATCATCCGAAGGTGGTAACCATTGAATTTTGGGAGTTGCGAGGCGATGCATTTAAACAGATGAGTACGTCCTCAAAAATGAGTCGCGGTGTGATGGCTCACGAATGTTTAACAGCACAAGTGAAACATGTGTGTGATTTACCGCGCGAAGTGAATGGGTTTACCTGTGTCACTGACATAGATTCCATTACTATACCAAGCGAATCGATGACGGTTCGTTATGAAAGGAAGTGATTGTTTGCAAGTGCAAGGCATTCTTGCAAAAGACCTCGTCGGCGATGAATGGCTGACCGAGGAAGAATTGCGATTTCTCATGTCTGTAACTGATGAAGATGAGTTGCAGTTAATATATAAAAAGGCTTACGAAGTAAAGGCGAAATATGTAAAACCTGTAGCGTATTATCGGGGCCTCATCGAGTTCTCGAACCGATGCATTAAGAATTGTAATTACTGCGGTATCCGTCGTGAAAATGACAAGACGGAACGCTTTGATATGAATCGTGAAGACATCATCAAGATGGCACAGTGGGCATATGACCATGAATATGGCTCTATTACGCTACAATCTGGTGAACGCAGTGATGATATATTCGTTGATTATGTGGTAGATCTCATTCACGATATTAAAGCCATCGGCGATGGTTCCCTCGGCATTACGATGTGCGTAGGGGAACAAAGTGAAGAGGCGTACCGCCGCATGCGTGAAGCCGGTGCGAGCCGTTATTTATTGCGCATTGAAACAACAAATAAAGAACTGTACCATAAAATTCATCCTCAAGATGAATTGCACTCCTTTGAAACGCGCGTTGAATGCTTACGTCGTTTGCGCCGCGTAGGCTTCCAAGTAGGTACGGGCGTTATGATCGGTTTGCCTGGTCAAACGGAAGAAGATCTCGTGAACGATATCTTGTTCTATCGCGACATGGATATCGATATGATCGGTATGGGGCCTTACGTAGTGCATCACGATACGCCACTAGGCCAAGAGGCTCTAGCGATGGGGATTGATGATGAAGCGGGCAAGCTCCGCCGCGTTCAATTAGGTCTTAAGATGATTGCGTTGACTCGCTTATTCTTGAAAGACGTAAATATTGCTGCTACTACAGCGCTACAAGCACTGGATAAACTGGGCCGTGAAAAAGGTTTAGCCGCTGGGGCGAACATTTTGATGCCTATCATCACGATTCCTGAACACCGTGCAAAATACTTGCTATACGATAATAAACCTTGCGTAGACGACAATGCAGAACAATGTAAAGACTGCTTGACGCGCCGCGTTATGTCCATTGGTGATACTGTAGGGTGGAACCAAAATGGTGACTCCAAACACTACGGTAAACGGACAGGAGAATTTTAGATTTATATAGTCCTCTTTTTTCGATAAAATTTTTCGGAAAAAGAGGACTTTTCTATTGAAGTGTCGAAATGTATTAGCAAAAGCCGTAATTTGCCAATAAGGAGGCGATTCCGATGAAAGAGTACAGTAGTGATAAAATTAGAAACGTTGCTGTTGTTTCCCACGATGGTGCAGGTAAAACAGCTCTTGTTGAATCCTTGTTGTTAACCTCTGGTGCGGTTGATTTCGTAGGTAAAGGCCAAGATAATAAACATATCATGGATTTTGAGCCAGAAGAAATTAAACGTAACGTAACTATCCAGTTGGGCATGGCTCCATGTGAGTGGCATGACCATAAGGTTAACTTCGTAGACACTCCAGGTTACAATGAATTCCATGGTGAAGTTCGTGCTGCTTTGCGTGCGTGTGATGGTATGTTAATGGTACTATCCTCCACATCTGGTGTAGAAACTGACACAGTTCGCGCATGGGATTATGCCGTTGAATTACAAATGCCACGTATGGCATTTATCAATAAAATGGATGTAGATGGTGCCGACTTCTTCGGTACTATTGAAAGAATGCGGGAATTATTTGGCAAAGGCATCATGCCATTGCAGATTCCTATCGGTGAAGGCGCCAACTTTGAAGGCGTCGTAGACGTAGCAAAAATGACTGCGTTTACTTATAAGGACGGCCAACCAACTGAAATCGCTGTACCAGCTCACCTTATCGAAAAGGCTCAAGAAATTCGGGAAATGACCGTAGAAGCCGCGGCTGAAGGTAGCGATGAATTGTTGGAAAAATATTTAGAAGGCGAAGAATTATCTTTAGATGAAATTCGCCAAGGCTTGCGTGAAGGTATGATTAGTGGCCGTGTGTGCCCAATCATGTGTGGTAGTGCCACATCTCGTATTGGCTTAGATCAAGTATTGGATCGTATGATCCGTTACATGCCAGATGCAACTAAAAAGGTTATGACCGCAACTGATGCAGAAACTGGCGAACAACGCGCAATACATGTAGATAAACCATTAACTGCATTCGTATTTAAAACGTTGTTAGACCCATTCGCAGGCAAACAAAGCTTTGTACGTATCTTCTCTGGTGAACTCAAAGAAGGCGATCGCCTCTTTGATGTAAATCAAGGCGTAGAAGAAAAATGGGGCAAGATGGTTACCCTTATCGGGAAGCAACAAATCCCTGTATCCTCTGCTAAAGCTGGCGATATCGTAGTGATACCGAAATTGGCTAATGCTAAGACTGGGGATACATTAACTGCTCCTGACTTTAAAGTAACATACGATGCTATCCGTTTCCCTCAACCTCTATACACAGTGGCTATGGAGCCAGTGAAAAAAGGTGAGGAGGAAAAATTAGCTAGTGCTGTTCTTAAGGTAGCAGAAGAAGATCCTACTTGCGTAGTAGTGAAAAATGCTGAGGCCCGCCAATTACAAGTCGATTGTATGGGCGAGGTACATCTCGAGCATATTCTCAATAAAATGGACCGCAAATACGGCGTACAAGCTAAACTTGTGACTCCATATATTCCATACCGCGAAACTATCAAAGGCTCCGCTGAAACCGAGTCTAAATATAAAAAACAAAGTGGCGGTCATGGTCAATATGGTCACGTTAAGATTCAAGTGGACCCATTATACGATGGAAGCGAATTTGCATTCGTAGACAAAATCTTTGGTGGTGCTGTACCTAAACAATACATACCAGCAGTGGAAAAGGGTGCCAAAGAAACCCTAGATAAAGGCTTAATTGCGGGATATCCTATGATTGGCGTGCAAGTGACACTCTTGGATGGATCTTACCATAGTGTAGACTCCTCAGAGTTAGCATTTAAAGTAGCTACGTCACAGGCTATCAAGGATGTAATTCCTAAGGCGAAACCAGTCCTATTAGAACCAATCTATGAAGTTAACGTGTTTGCACCAGATGCATTCATGGGCGACATCATGGGTGATTTAAATAGCCGTCGAGGTCGTGTATTAGGCATGGAACAAAGTGAAAGAACAGGTATTTCTGTTGTTAAAGCTCAAGTACCATTGGCTGAAATGGCCGATTATGTGACTGCATTGCGCTCTATCACTCAAGGACAAGGCGTATTTAACCGTCAGTTCCATACTTATGAAGAGGTTCCACATAAGCAAGCGGAAGAAATTATCGCTGCTCATAAAACTCAAGAATAATGTAAGACCATGTCCACGTACTGTATGTAATACAGTTAGAATCACTACAACTAAATAGACAATTGCATATTGTAACAACTTCATATGTAAAATTTCATAGTATAACAATTGACGAAAGTCATAAATCTGAATAGTATTTTACACTGGCCCTCCATATATGTAGCGTATGGAGGGTTTTTACTATGAAATAGATTAGAATAGCCCTCAATGGTCTTTGATTACTGGTATGTACCGCTGTAGTAGAAATAATAGAATTGCTAGTCCTTTATGTATATATGTGCTAACATAGAGGGTAAATATAATTACAACCGTGTGCTTACTATATAAATAGATAGTGTGAAAGGATCGTATATGTTTTTCTCTAGTATTACTGCAGATTACACAAAAATGGGATATCCTAAAGCCATCGTACGGGCTTTGGATTTCTTGAAAAATACAGATTTGAAAGCATTGCCTGGTGGTCGTCATGCCATTGAAGGGGATATGATGTACGCCAATGTAGACGATGTAGAAACAAAATTGTTTGAAACTACAAAACCTGAGTCTCATCGCAACTATGTAGATATTCAATTCATGGTAGATGGGGAAGAAAATATGGGCTTTTTCGTAGATAAAGGCCTCGTAAAGCCTGTGGAGTCTCATCCAGATCGTGATTGCTATTTCTACCCAAACGAAGCTGTCGATGAAGGCCAAATCCACTGTCCAGAAGGGTACTATACAGTATTCTTCCCATCCGATATCCATCGCCCCCTACTTGCTGTAAACGATAAGCCTATTAAAATCCGTAAGGTCGTTGTGAAGGTTCACGTATCCCTGCTCGGTGAGTAGTATGAAGCGATATGAAATTATAGGTGTTTTACTAACCCTATTAGGTGCGGTTCTATGGGGCGTATCAGGTACATCAGTACAGTTTCTAAGCAATTTTAGGGATATGAACTTAGAATGGCTAGTCACCATGCGATTAATTACAGCTGGGCTATTGACTGTGCTCTATGCTTGGTTTAAATATGGTAATTCCATCTTTAATGTCTTTCGTAGTTTGAAGGATACAGTAGGTTTAATCATTTTTGGCGTATTTGGTATGGCCTTATGCCAATATACATACTTTAGATCTATTGCCTTAGCTGGAGCTGGTATTGCAACGGTACTACAATACTTGGCGCCGTCTATGATTATTATTTATTTGCTAGCTCGTTACGGTAAACGTCCGTCTAAAGGCGAGATTATTTCTGTTATACTTGCATTAGTAGGCACCATATGCCTGATGGGGAACGACGGCTTATCTATTGAAAGCTTCCCGCTCGCGGTGCTTGTATGGGGGCTACTATCTGCTGTAGGTGTCGCTGTATATAGTCTTTCTCCTGTGGATTTACTATATAAATATGGAACCTTGCCGATTGTAGGCTTTGGTATGCTCCTTAGTGGTATTGTTGCTGCCATATTTTTCCATCAACCTAATTCGTATGCGATGTGGGATGTATGGACCGTTATTGGTTGTTTCAATGTTGTCTTTCTTGGGACCATCGTATCCTTTAATGCTTACTTGGAAGGTGTTAAACGAATAGGTGCGGTGCCAGGCTCCATCTTGTCATCTATAGAACCGATTTCGGCAGCTTTCTTTGGATGGGCTTTTTTAGACAACCAATTTAGTCTATTAGGGCTAATTGGCATGGCCATGATTATTGCCACTGTTATTATTATTGCTTTAGAAAAACGTAAATAATCTATAGGTGATTGATTTAGGTTAGCCTATATTGATTTAAACATATCTATAATTTAATGTTAGAGGTTTCATCTCTCCGTATTGCAGAGGTTGGGACCTCTTTGCTATTATGATACATATTGTGAAAGTATTCATCATGGAGGGGCGTATGGAGGAAAAACAATGGAAGGGCATGGGCCTTGCCATTATGGGAGCTCTGTTTTGGGGGCTTTCAGGTACATCTGTACAATTTCTTGAAAATGCAAAGCACATCAATGTGGAGTGGTTACTAGAGGCGCGTTTGCTTATGGCAGGGATCTTAACCATTGTATTAGCCTATATACAAGAGGGAAAGCGTATTTTCTCTATCTTTAAAGAGCCGAAAGACATAGGAAATCTACTGATTTTTGGCATATTAGGGATTGCCATGGTGCAGTATGCGTACTTTAGAGCCATCGCTATTTCAGGGGTTGGGGTGGCTACAGTGCTTCAATATGTAGCACCGACGATGATTATTATTTACCTATTTTTACGGTATTTTAAAAAGCCATCTATACCAGAGCTATTTTGTATTTTGCTTGCTATGGTTGGTACCATTTGTATTGTTATGCAAGAGGGCTTAGATATGTCGTCCTTCAACGAAGAAGCTTTGTTCTGGGGACTCGTATCAGCGGCCAGTATTTGTATTTATACATTACAGCCCATTGAGCTTTTAAAGACATATGGCACTACGTCTGTAGTTGGTTTTGCCATGTTTATCTGCGGTATCTTATCTGTTGCTATGTTCCAACAAGTTGAGTCTGAAGCTATTTGGGATGGTATGACGTGGCTAGGGTTATTTGCCATCATCATACTTGGTACAGTGGTATCCTTTAATGCCTATATGGAAGGGGTAAAACTCATTGGGGCCGTACAAGGTTCTATACTTTCATCCTTAGAACCAATATCCGCTGCCTTATTTGGGTGGGCACTTCTTGGAAATGAATTCACCCTCATTGGTATCTTTGGCATGATCTGTATCATTGCTACTGTGTTTATTATTGCTTGGGATCGTCAACGACAAATTAAACGAGAAGTACTAAAAAAATTAAATAAAGAGGAAATTGTGTGATCTGAGTATGTATGCTTTTTTATTTCTAAAAACCTCAATATAAGTTATAATATATACAAGAATAATTATTGATGTATATAGAAATTTATCATGCTGTGTATATCATCTTATTGGTTGACTATTTAATTAGCTATTTGTGTAGCTCTTCATATAGTTGAAGTATAGGTATCTATTGTATTTTAGGAGGTAAGTATGTCTGTAAAAGATTTCGTACAAAAACGCCGTGAAGCATTAATTGAATTGCGCCGTGATTTTCATAAGTATCCTGAAACTGCTTGGTTAGAATATCGTTCTGCTGCTAAAATCGCGGCAACGCTTATTTCCTTGGGCTATGATGTAGCGTTAGGCGAAGAAGTTCTTGATTTGGATTCTCGTATGGGCTTGCCTAGTAAGGATGTTATGAGTGCTGCTATGGCTCGTGCCATCGATGAAGGTGCTAATCCAGAACTAGTAGAAAAATTGGGCTTTGGTAAAACAGCGATTGTAGCAACTATGAAGTTCAGTGATGAAGGTCCTGTAGTGGCATTCCGTGTAGATATGGACTCTAATGATGTTATCGAATCTAAAGAGGCTGGACATGCACCTGTTAAGGGTGGCTATCGCTCTTGTCATGATAAAGCGATGCATGCTTGTGGTCATGATGCACATATGGCAATGGGTCTTGGTCTTGCCGAATATGTAGCAGAGCATAAAGATCAATTCAAAGGTACTCTTAAATTGATATTCCAACCAGCAGAGGAAGGCGTGCGCGGTGCTAAAGCAATGGTTAACGCCGGCGTTGTAGATGATGTAGATTACATGTTCGGTTTGCACATTGGCTTCAATGAAAATTATGCAAATTGCTTTGCTTGTAGTAACCACGGCTTCTTGGCTACTACAAAACTAGATGCGGTGTTCCACGGTTATGCTGCTCATGCTGGTAGCTCTCCAGAAAAAGCGAAAAATGCAATGCTTGCAGGTTGTACAGCAGTGCTTAATTTACAAGCCATTGCTCGCCACGGTAAAGGTGCTTCTCGTATGAACGTTGGCATTTTTGAAAGTGGTACTGGCCGTAATGTAACGCCAGATACAGCAGTTCTTAAATTAGAAACTCGTGGGGCTACTACAGAAATCAATGATTACGTAATCGGCCGTGCAGAAACGATTATTAAAGCCGCTGCAGAAATGCACGACTGCTCCTATGAAATTACAAAACAAGGTGAAACTCCATCTTGTCGTATGAGCGATGACTTGGCTCCTGAAATCCAATCTATTATTAAGCCTCTTGGTATCTTTAGAGACGTTCCATTAGATTATAGTGGCGGCGGTAGTGAAGACTGTGCATACTTCTTGAATCGCGTAATTAGCCGCGGTGGCATGGGTACATATATGCTAGTAGGCTCCGCTATCAAAGCTCCACATCACAACCCGCTCTTTGATATCGATGAAGAAGATATGCTTAACGGTGTTATTGCATTAGGAACTATTGCAGCTCACTATTTGAAATAATATAGATTGTGAGGTTTGTTATGATTCAACGGGATCGTTTAGTTAACGATTTTGAAGCTATGTCGCAGTTTACTGCACCTGGTGAAGGCATTAATCGCCTTGCTTTCACCGATGCAGACTGGGCAGGCCGCCAATATATTATAGACCGCATGGTTGACGCAGGCTTAACTGTAGAAACAGACGGTTTTGGGAATGTCATTGGCTATAAGGTTGGTAAGAATCCTGACTTGCCTGTTGTTATGGTTGGTTCTCATACGGACAGTGTGCCGAATGGTGGCAATTATGACGGCGTGGTCGGCGTGTTATCCGCCATTGAAGTGATTCGTAGCATGAATGATGATGGTTTTGAACACGATCATACGATTGCTGTTGTATCCTTTATGTGTGAAGAGTCCGGACGCTTTGGGGATTCTACATTAGGTAGTAAGGCGATGCACGGTGAGTTGACAGTACAAGACTTACATCGATTAAGAGATAAACAAGGTACTTCCTTATACGAGGTTTTGAAAGGTCGCAATTTACATCCAGATGAAATTGAACAGGTGGAATACAAGCGACCTGTAAAATCTTTTACAGAAATCCACATCGAGCAAGGTAAGGTGCTAGAGCACGAACAGAAACGTATTGGTATTGTCACTGGGATTGCAGCACCAGAACGGTTTTATGTGACCATTCGTGGTAATGCTGATCATAGTGGTGCTACGCCGATGAATTTGCGCCATGATGCGCTCTGCGGGGCATCCAAAATTATCCTTGGCATCGAGGAAATAGCCGCTATGCAGGAAGAGCCTCCAGTAGTAGGCACCGTCGGTATTGTAGAGGTTACACCGGGGGCGATGAACGTCATTCCTGGCGTGGTGAAATTAGGCGTAGATATCCGTAGTATCTCTGAGGTTGCCCGCAACTCTGTCGTGACATTAATAAAAGAATTTATCGATGTTACTGCAGAAAAACGTGGCTTATCCTATACGATTGAACCTGTTGCACAAGATCATCCGGTAGCGATGCACCCTGCTATGATTCGAGAAATCGAAGAGGTTGTTACATCATTAGGTGTAGAATATATGGCTCTTCCGAGCGGTGCTGGTCACGATGCCATGCACTGGGCTGATGATGTGCCAACGGGCATGATCTTTATTCCATGCCTTAATGGTATCAGTCATAATCCGGCGGAATTCGCTGAAATGGATGATATTGTAACGGGCGCAGAGGTTCTTGATAAAGTGCTTAGAAAGCTTAGTTTGGAAGACACAAAACTTGTATAGTGCGTAGCATGGTTTTGTGAGATATTTTGTGTATAACAGTAGAAATGATTGACTTTGTTTCTACTGTTTTTACATATAGGAGAAAATATAATATGGTTATTGCAGGTATTGTTATCGTAGTAGCGACCTTTATCGCTATTATTAAAAAGTTTGAAACGCGGCTCGTGTTATTATTGTCGGGCCTATTGATGTGTTTTATTGGCGGTAATCTAGGGGCAGGTACGACGGCTTTTGTAAAAGAACTGACAAACCCAGGTCTTGTGCCGACGATTTGTACTGTTCTTGGTTTTAGTTATGTTATGGAATACACAAAATGTACGGAGCATATGGTGTATTTCATCTCTGCTGGCCTTAAAAAGATGACTAAGATCATCATCCCTAGCGCCGTTATTATTACGTTCTTAATCAACATTGCGTTGCCTACAGCGGCAGGCTGTGCGGCGGCGGTAGGTGCGCTCTTAATCCCAGCGCTTATTCGCTCTGGTGTACATCCAGCAATGGCAGGTTCTGCTATCTTCTTAGGTACCTGGGGTAGCTCCTTGAGCCCAGGCCTTATGTTTAACCCTCAAGTAGCACAGCTAGCAGGTGTAGATGTAATGACAGTTATTGCAAGCTTCTCTATGCAAGCCATGATTGGCATCGTAGTAGCTGCAATCTTGCTAAATATCGTAGCTATTGTTAAGAAAGAGCATACAGGGTATGTGATGAAAAATGATTCTACTGAGGACAGTAAAGAGTTTAAAGTAAATTATTTCTACGCTATTATTCCTATTATTCCGCTTGTATTGCTTGTATTAGGCAGTAAACAAGTGGCCGTAATTCCTGAGGTTTCCGTTCCTGTATCTATGCTCATTGGTACAGCGATTGGTATCGTAGCGGTTCGCCCTAATGTAACAGAAGCGGTGAAGAAGTTCTTCCGCGGTACTGGCGATGGTATGTGTGATGTAGTAGGTCTTATGGCTGCTGCAGCATGTTTCACAGCTGGTATGCAACTTATCGGTCTTACTAATGCTCTTATTGATGGCATGAAGAACTCTCAACAAATCGCTCAAATCGGTGCGGCCTTTGGTCCATTCTTGTTGGCTGTTATCTCTGGATCTGGTAATGCAGCAGCCCTTGCCTTTAACGGTGCTGTAACACCACACGCAGCAGACTTTGGGTATGGCATTATGGAACTTGGCTCCATGGCGCAAATCGGTGCAGGTATCGGTCGTAGTATGAGTCCCGTAGCAGGCGCAGGTATTATCGTTGCAGGGATTGCAGGAATCAATCCTATGGAAATGGCAAAACGCAATGCTGTACCATGTATCATTGCTACAGTTGTGATTATGCTATTATTACTCTAATTCAAGATACGTGATTGTGTCATAGTAGAGAAATTATTTTTATAAAAGCTATAATATAAAAGAAAACCTGTCATGATTCTTGTCATGACGGGTTTTTTTGCATATACTGAGATATAAGGTATAAGTAAAATTTATGGATACTAAAGAAAAGAGCAATTTGTTTTTATTGCATTTTCATAATATATTATATGTATTAAAGGAATATATACTATACCTTTGTGTCTGCCCAGGTTTTCATAAATGAGTAAAAAGCCTGTACTGGCTTGGACTCAAGGGCGCTGTTACGGGTGTACATCCACGTATCACGAGTCATGATGTGACCATCAAGATCCTTTAAGGTTTCTTTAAATAGTTTAGGGTAATCGTTGCCACAGCTTTTGGTAAGGATGGTAAAACCAAGTCCTTGGTTGACGAGCTTCATGCAGGTATCGATGTCGTTCACTTCGATGGTGCGCATCGGTGGTTGTGAGTAGTGAGAATACCACCAATCATCTATAGTTTGCTGTAAATTCGGATCTGTTTGATAGTGAATATAGGGCAGACGAGGTAAGTCCTCAACGGCACAAGGCGTTTTGTTAAAGAAGCAGAATGGTTCGGACCAAATATGTTCTTTCGACTCTGTCCAGGTGTGAGCACCGCGGATGATGGCAGCATGTAGGCGACCTTCAAGGAAGTCATGGTATAGCTTATAGCTAAGTCCCGTATACATGATGATATCAATGTGTGGATACGCCTCTTTAAAGGTCGATAAAATATGGGGAATGTGATACTTTGCGAATACATTTGAGCATCCTAGGTTTAATGTACCACGTGGTTCACTACCCATAGCTAATAGCTCTTGGCGCACCGAAGTATAGGAATTGAGCAAATCTTCGGCGTATCGCACAAGGCGTTGACCTTGATAAGTAAACTCTACACCACGAGCTTGTCGGTTGATGATGGGACAGTTAAATTCCTTTTCTAATTTTTTTATTCGTTCACTCAATGCAGGTTGTGTCATAAATAGACGACGCGCCGCATAAGTAATATTATTTTCCTCTGCTAAGGTTTTTAAAATTGTACAATCTTTCGTGTCCATAAACTCTCCTTTACATATGTATTATTGTACTCTATCCCATAGAGTTGGTACAGATGAGAGACGCTAGATTTATACAAATTATTAAAGACTAGGTGCTAGTAAGAGGAATGGAACTTTCACCAATACACATGGTGAAAGTATAGTGTTTGTAAAGGTTTACACATGCCTGAAAGTAATAAAGGAGCAAGTCATGGTTGAGTTAATTTCAAATGGTGTATTTTTATATCACGGTACGGATATCGTTCCTGCAGATTCTAGTGCAGCCCTTGATCAGCAAGAAGTTTTTAATAAAGAGCGCGCCTATAAGGAAACGATGGCGTACCGTATTTTAATGGACCACCAACAACATGAAGGCGATCAAGATTTACGCATCAAATTTGATGCTTTAACATCTCACGATATCACCTATGTTGGTATTATTCAAACAGCTATTGCTAGTGGTCTAGATAAATTCCCAATCCCTTACATTTTGACAAACTGCCATAACAGTTTAGCCGCTGTAGGGGGCACAATTAACGAAGACGACCATGTATTTGGCTTATCTGCAGTACAACGCTTCGGCGGCGTCTATGTACCTCCTCATCTTGCAGTTATTCACCAATATATGCGTGAAACAATGGCAGGTTGCGGCAAAATGATCCTCGGCTCCGACAGCCATACTCGTTATGGTGCGCTTGGTACGATGGCGATTGGTGAAGGCGGTCCAGAGCTTGTAAAACAATTGCTCGGTCGCACCTATGATGTACAACGTCCAGAGGTTATCGCGATTTACCTCGATGGTAAACCTAAACACGGCGTAGGTCCACAAGACGTGGCTCTTGCTATTGAAAAAGCTGTATTTAAAAATGGCTTTGTAAAAAATAAAGTAATGGAATTTGTAGGCCCTGGTATTGAACACTTATCCATGGACTTCCGTAACGGCATCGATGTAATGACTACAGAGACTACATGCCTTACAACAATCTGGAGAACAGATAGCAATACGAAAGAGTTCTTAACACTTCATGGTCGCGGTGATGCGTACAAAGAGCTTAACCCTGGCGATGTGGCTTACTATGATGGCCTTGTAAAGGTTAATCTTGGCGAAGTGGAAAGCATGATTGCTATGCCATTCCATCCAAGTAATGTATATACTATTAAAGAAATCAACGAAGGCGGTCGCGATTTACTAGCAGAAATCGAACGTCAAGCAGTGGAGCAATTAGATAATAAATCCTTGTCCTTGCAATTGCCTGAAAAACACTTCGACGGCAAATTACACTTAGATCAAGGTATCATCGTAGGTTGTTCTGGTGGTTTGTATGAAAATATTATGCAAGCCGCAAATATCGTGCGCGGTAAGAGCGTAGGCTCCGGCCGTTTCGCATTCAGCGTATATCCTTCTAGCCAGCCAATTTACTTAGAACTTATGAAAAATGGTGCCCTTGTAGACCTTATGAGCGCTGGTGCCATCGTGCGTACAGCCTTCTGTGGTCCTTGCTTCGGCGCAGGCGATACACCTAATAATACGGGCCTCAGTGGTCGTCATGCGACACGTAACTTCCCGAATCGTGAAGGTTCTAAACCAGGGAATGGTCAAATCTCCTCCGTTGCACTTCTTGATTCCCGTTCCGTAGCAGCTACGGCTATTAATGGTGGTGCATTGACGGCGGCTACTGATATCGAATATGATGATGTGGTGCCAGCTTACCACTATGATGATAAACCTTATGAAAGCAAGGTATATAGTGGCTTTAACGAACCTAATAAAGATACTGAACTCGTGTATGGCCCATCCATTAAACCATGGCCTTCTATCGAAGAATTGACACCAAATGTATTGCTCAAAGTAGCGGCTTATATCGACGATCCTGTAACAACTACAGATGAGTTGATTCCGTCTGGCGAAACATCTTCCTACCGCTCTGACCCATATGCATTGTCTGAATTTGCCTTGAGCCGTAAGGTTCCTGAATATGTAGGTCGTGCTAAAGCCGTTCGCGATTGGGAAAAATCTCGTCAAGAAGGTGAAAGTGCAGCGGATTTAGTAACTGCCTATGAAGAGGTAAAACAAGCGCTTGGTCTTACAGAATCCGTAGAAGATATGTCTAAGTCTACAGCCGTTTCTAGCATGGTATATGCTAATCGCCCTGGCGATGGCTCCGCTCGTGAGCAAGCAGCATCCTGCCAACGCGTATTGGGTGGCGGTGCTAATATTGCTATTGAATATGCTACAAAACGTTATCGCAGCAATGTTATTAACTGGGGTATGCTACCGTTCCTAACTAGCGAAGAAGACTCCAAAACTATGGCAGTAGGCGACTATGTATATGTGCCAAATGTGCGTGACCAATTATTCTCTGACTCCGATAATTACAAAGCATATGTTATTAGCGGTGGCGTGAAGAAAGCAGAAATCACATTGCACTTAGGTCACCTCAGCGATGAAGAAAAAGATATTATCGCAGCAGGTTGTCTCATCAACTACTATGCAAATAGCAAAGCGTAAGTGGTGAACATAAAGGAGTAAGTTATGAACGGGTATAAAGAAATTCCTGTTTCTTATATGCGCGGCGGTACTAGTAAAGGGGCGTATCTGTTAAAAGATATGCTTCCAACTGACCCAGCTGCTCGGGATCGTATGATTTTAGATTTATATGGCTCTCCCGATGCGCGTCAAATAAATGGTATTGGCGGTGCCGATCCATTGACGAGCAAGGTAGCTATCGTAAATCCTTCTGACCGCGATGATGCGGATATCGACTACACCTTTGGTTATGTCGGTATCGCTGATGCGGTGGTAGATTACGAAGGTAACTGTGGCAATATTTCTGCTGGTGCAGGGGTATTTGCTATTATGGAAGGCTTTGTGAAAGCCGTAGAACCAGAAACAGTGGTTCGTATCTTTAATACAAATACAAATAAGGTTATTGAAGCGCACGTGCCAGTCCGAGATGGCAAACCAGTTATTGACGGTGATTTTGCTATCGATGGCGTGCCTGGTACAGGTGCTCGTATTACGTTATATTTCTTGGAGCCTGGCGGTTCTAAGACAGGTAAGCTACTACCAACAGGCAATGTACAAGATACAATTACATTGGCTGATGGACGCACAATCCAAGTCAGTCTCGTAGATGCAGCTAATCCAGCTGTATTTGTAAAGGCTATAGACCTTGGTTATGAAGGCACGGAATTACCGGCTTTCACAGAAACGGATGGCGGTGTATTACTCAATACACTTGAAGATATTCGCACTACTGCAGCTGTAATGATGGGACTTGCTCCATCTAAAGAGGCTGCTAGTCCTGCAGTTCCAAAGGTATGCATGGTGTCCGCACCACAAACCTACGTGGCAAGCGATGGTCGAACTATCAAGGGGAATAGTATAGACATCGTGGCTCGTACAAAGGCACTAGCTGTAATGCATAAAGCGTATGCTGTTACAGGTGGTATTTGTACAGCTACAGCAGCGCTTATTACGGGGACTGTGGCGAACGAAGTAGTGAGCGAACGTGCTAAAGAAACGAATCAAGTTACTTTAGCGCATCCATCAGGGAAATTTGATTTCGAAATATGCCTAACCAAAGATAAGGGTTGGCATGTGGAGAAGGCGGGCGTGGCTAGAACGGCGCGACCGATCATGAAAGGCATAGCTTATGTTAAAGGAGAGTAAGAATGAATAAGCTACTTAAAATTGCAATTATGTTTGCCATTCCTCTGGCAATGTGGTTCATTACACCGCCAGAAGGTTTGAGCGTTGGGGCTTGGCGACTGCTAGGTTTCTATTTAATGGCTATCGTTGGTCTTGTTGTTAAACCTTGGCCAGCACCAATTATCTTGTTATTATCTATTGCAGGTTCTGCAATTTTCTTGAATGCTACGAAAAACGTATTATCTGGTTATGCATCTACCACAGTATGGTTAGTATTCTCTGCGTTCTCCCTCAGTGTGGCGTTCGTAAAAACTGGTCTTGGCCGTCGTATTGCGTACCTATTGATTAAATCCTTAGGTCACACTACATTGCGTCTTGGCTATGTAACTGCTTTATTAGATCTTATTATTTCCCCAGTAACACCTTCCAACACAGCACGTTGTGGCGGTATCGTGTTCCCAATCATGAACTCTGTAGCAAAAGCGTTAGGTTCTGAGCCTGGTGAAAGCGCTAAAAAAGCTGGTTCTTACCTCATGATTAACACATACATGGTGACTAAGGTAACAAGCTTGATGTTCGCTACAGCAATGGCACCAAACTTATTGGCTGCTGACTACATGAACAAAATCCTCGGCGTAGATATCAACTGGGGCCTTTGGGCATTAGCACTCGTAGTACCGGGTCTTGTGATGCTTCTCATTACACCTGCTTTGGTATACTACTTAGACAAACCATCTATTCAACACATCGACTCTCATGCGATTGCTGATGAAGGTTTGAAAGAGCTTGGACCAATGTCTGGTCGTGAGAAATCTCTTATTGCTATTTTTATCCTTGCCTTAGTTGGCTGGGCGTTGCCTTCCATCTTGACGCAAGGCTTTGGCATTAAATTCTCCCTTGATGCAACAGCAGTAGCTATCGTAGCCATGGTAGCAGCGCTTGTAACAGGCGTAATCAAATGGGAAGATATGCTTGAATCCAAAGGTGCTTGGAACACATTGATCTGGTTCGGTGGTATCATCGGTATGTCCAGTGCGTTGTCCAAGGTTAAATTCTTTGAATGGCTAGCTGACTTTATGGGTACACACTTCAACTTCGGCGACAACCCGATGTTGGCTCTTATTATCATCGGCGCTATCAGTATCGCTGTTCGCTACTTGTTCGCCTCTGGTAGTGCGTACGTTGTAGCCATGCTTCCAGTATTCCTTACTGTAGGTAAGGTAGCCGGTGTAAACCCAATGGCGTTGTCCTTATTACTAGCTGCTACAAACTCCTACGGCGGTGCGTTGACTCACTACGGCGGTGCAGCGGCTCCAATCGTATTCGGTGCTGGTTACAACACAGTTAAGAGCTGGTGGATTATCGGCGGTATCTTCGCTATCATGTGCTTCATCGTAAACCTTACAGTGGGCTACGCATGGTGGGAAATCCTCGGTATCCTATAATACCTAACTAGAGACAATAGTTATTCTATACATATAGAATGATCATCCCCTAGCTAGTGAAATTTTCTAAACTTTTACAAAAAATATAATAAAAGAGCTGTTTCGGAATCAGTACACATCTGAGTTCTGAGAACAGCTCTTTTTATTTGTTTATATAGTTTCTTTAATGCATTTGCACTATTTTCGTTGTATTACGGCGTTACTTTAGTTTTAACGCAACCCATAGGGCAGCGCCGATAAAGGTAAGGCTACATGCCCAGAAAAGGGTTGTGAAGCCAAATTGAGCGGCTACGATGGAACCACCAAAGGAGCCTAGAAAGTAACCCATAGACAAACAAGACTGATTGTACGAGAATACTTGTCCCGTATATTCCTTAGGTGTTTTTGATGCTAAATAGGTATTGAGCGCAGGTAACATACCACCTAGCCCAAAACCTTGCAAGAAACGGATAAACCCAAGTACATACACAGAGTCCACATAGGCTTGCGGTATATTGAGTAGACCTACATAGATCATCGAGTAGATGAGCACCTTTCTAGGGCCTATACGGTCTACTAATTTCCCGAGTGGAGAGCTACTAAAGAATTGGGCGATACCCATGGCAGAGAACACAGCACCAGATATGAAGGCTATATTTTCCGTATTGCTTGGTAGCATTCCTTTAATGTAAACCGTCATAATGGGGGAGATGGCGGTAACCGAAATGGCATACAGGAAGGAGGTTGCAGATAAAGCGACTAAACTAGAAAACTCAGGTAAGTGAGTTTTTAGATTTCTAAAGGTTTGCTTCTCAACAAGTGGCTTTGGAACATAGTTTTCATGTACCAGCATTGCCGTCAAGCCAAAAGAGATAAGCATAAGGGCCCCGATGATAAAGAAGTCATTTCGAATACCTACTACATCACTGAGATACCCTCCTACAAGCGGACCGGCTAGTGAGCCTGCAAGGCTAAAGGATCCTATAATCCCTAGAGCCCAACCTGTATGGTTTTGCGGTGTTTCTGACGCGATAAGTGTTACCGATGCGGGGTAAAAACCGCTTACTAACCCTTGCAATGTACGAACGAGGAACACACCTTCTGGTGTAGTCTGAAAGCCCAATAATATACTACATATAGCCATACCAAGACTAGAGCGTATGAGGGTAATCTTACGTCCCTTACGGTCTGCTAATCGGCCCCAGAAGGGAGCTGCTAAGCAGACAATGAGGAAGGTGATGCCCATGGAGGCACCGGACCATTGTGCTATCGATCCTGTATCGCTTAAGCCCATTTCATGGAAGTATAGAGGGAGAATAGGGCTTACCTGACTAATCCCGAGGGACATGAAGAATATGCAGAATGCGCAAATGTACACCGTTCGTTTCCACGTTTCCAAAGTATCCCTCCTTTAGTCTTTCTTTTTAACTTCTTCCCAATCGCTTAAGTCCGGAAGTTTATTGCTTGCTATAGATTCTTGGATCCAGTAATTAATGGAGGTTAAGTTGCTAGATTCCCGTTTAAAGCCATATACGATGTCATCTTCTACGTCGTCTTCTATAGTGATATAGAGAGAAATATGTAAGTTTTTACCTTTTCCGCGCTCGATGAAGTAGCTAATACCCGGATCGTCGAGGTTAGATGGGCGAACCGCAATGATATCGTACTTGCCATTGGCTACGCCTTCTAAGGCATCCTTAATCATTTGATTGGAAAGTTCATATTGATTGAGGTAGAAGATATCGTTGTCACAAGTTAATACATATTCTCTAGGAGGCGTAGTATTTTTGTACTGTTTCTCCCAGCTTTCATCAATCACAGGCAATGTAGCATGATCATAGAATTCTTTAATTAAACGGAGACCTTCAGAAATAGACATCTCCTTATAGTCTCTTATTTCATATATCGTAGGCTCCAAGGTTTCATCACATTCCGCAGGATCCTCGCTGTAGCCGTATAAATAGATAGTACAAGTGTTCTTATCTTCATTGTGGAACATAACGATACTGTACACATCATAAATGATGTTTTCTATGGATTGGCGATTATCGTAGATGATAAAGCTGAGGTATTTTTGTGTATCCCATTCGCGTTCGATGAATGCCCAGTCGTATTTATTCGTGCGCCAACCAGTAGTAGAGTCCTCAAAGATTTCTAATACATCTACGGAGTTTTGAGGCCAAGCAGGGGGCATAGGATTACATGTTGTAGAAGATTGCGTTATCCCTTCTTTGTACTGATAATGTCCATCAACGAGTTCAAAGGCCTCTAATCGCTCAGAGGCTTCGTCAGGAATTACCAACGGCTCACCAGTACCTAACCAATTATCGTTTCTTGTGTTGAGACGTCTGATGCTTTCACGAGCATGCTCGTAGAACGTAACGGCTTGGTCTAAATCAGGTTCTTTTGTAATGGCACCAATTTCGTAGCAATAGCCGGCGGCCAGTTGCCATAGATGGTCCGCATAGTCATAACTACCGTATCTATCGAAACATTTGCTAGCCTGATTGACGCACTCTATGGCGGTTCTTACGGCAGGGCTATTACCTTTTTTGAAAGTAAATACATAAGCGAGATACGGCCAAATCGCATCGAGCGTGTAAATAGCTGGTTGTTGCAATAAGTGAGCGATGCGAGACCAGTCTTGAGACTGACCATCGATATTCAAGGTGCGAAGAATGATGGCTTGCATTGTAACATAAGCGTGGTCATTAAAGTCTAAATAATCTGGGCTTATAGCAGCACGCTCGTAGTATCTGAGGGCCTTTTGAATATTCTGAGGGATTCTTTTATTAGACTCACAAGGTTTTGCATAGTACTCGGCAGCTTCACGCAAACACATACCATTATTCATGGCGGCACCGCGCTCAAAATATTCGAGAGCTCGTTCATGCTCCCCGCGAGACTTACAAATATCGCCAGCTAAATACATCATGAGTGGCAAACCTGCTGCAGCCCCTTCAAAAATGACTTGTTCTTCCATTGCACTATTATTTTGCTCTATATAGGTAATGCGCAAGTTGCGGTATGCAATAACAAGGCCTGCTTCGGCGGATTTACGCAACCATTGCTGAGCAATGGCAGTTACTTTATTTGCGAATCTACGTTGATCTGCTTGGGCAAACAAGCCTTTTAAGAAACGGATAAAGGCAGATGGTTCACCTTCATTAGCCACCTTTTGAGCCGATGGTAAGATGTGGTAATCCCCCCATTGGTATACATTGGCAATGGCGTAGGCACAGTAGGAACAACCCTTTTGGGCCCCCTCATAGACGCGCTGGAAGGCTTGGTCCTTTGTCATAGGCAACTCTTTTTCAATAGTTGGTGTAAGGGCACCAGAGGTACGCATAGCTTGTAAAATAGCGATGGCACTGCCTTTGCGAATAGCCGTATGTAAATAACTATACGCCTTTGTGTCATCCTCAGGAAAGCCTGCTTCAATCCACGTGAACTGAGGGCCAGAATAGACGCGTGCCAAAATAGCATACACATCGCCAATACCAGGAATCTTTTGGCCTTCCTCGTCAAGTTTCACAAGGGCGTCAAGCTCAGCCTTACCCTCCCAAGCGATATCTTTATTACATTGATGGAATATTTTATTGAAAGACTGCTGTATTTGATCAGTAAAATAAAAACTCATGCTCTCTCCTCCGCATAATAATCAGTAGAAGCTGATAACATATGTAATTTCAGTATACTATTAGTGTTTAGAGGAAAACAATATAAATATTCTGAATTTGCTAAGGTGAATAGGGATACATTATTTAATCACAAGTAGCGATATTATATGGTTGATGAATCTAAGGATAAGGTGAAAGTTAAGATTTTTCTTGACTTTCATTCTATAGAAACATTATAATCAGATTATAATTTTATACTCGCCTAAAAGAAACCGATGAGGTGGAGATAAAAATAGGAAATGCACTCACAGAGAGCGGGATTAGCTGAGAACCCGTAGTACGCAGCTTATTAAATGGACCACCGAGGGCGCATGGAAAAGAATGAATTTCATTCCTAGTATGGTGCGACGTCACACGAGCGTTAGTCGTGAGGGATATGTTAGTATCCTGCGAAAGGGGAATGCACTGCATTCAAACAAGGTGGTACCGCGATTTATAGCATAATACAAGTATTTTCTAATACTCTTGTAAAAATAGAACTATAGACTCGTCCTTGACGTTACATTGTCATGGGCGAGTTTTTTTATTGGCAAACGCCAGATGGAGGTTCTCATGATTTTCCCTAGTCTTGACCGTGTGAAAGCTATCGCACCGGGCTACGATATCGTGCCTGTATATATGGAAATTTTATCCGACGTACGTACACCGATTAGTGTGTTGAAAGCATTAAAACAAGTGAGCAGTCATACGTACTTGCTTGAAAGTGCGGATAATAGTAATCATTGGGGCCGTTACTCCTTCTTGGGCTACGATCCTAAGATTGAGCTCTTCTGCAAAAACCATAAAATGACTATCAAAGACGGTACAACACGTACCTTTGAGTGTTCTGACCCAGCTGCAGAAATTCGCAATGTTTTGCGCCAATATAAAAGCCCTCGTTTAGAAGAGTTACCAACCTTTACAGGCGGCTTTGTAGGGTACTTTGCTTGTGAATATATCCGCTATATCGAGCCAACCCTTGATTTCCCAACACCAGATGATGACTCTGCGATGGTCAACGATGTAGACCTTATGCTCTTTGATAAAGTAATCGCCTTTGACCATTATAAAAACAAAATCTACTTGATTGCTAACATCAGCACAAACGATTTAGAACGTAACTACAACAAGGCTGAGCTTGAACTAAAAGCACTAGCAGATCTTGTAGTAAATGGCAAAGAGGCGGACATTCCAAAAGGCATCCTTAAAACAGAGTTCACTTCTGAGTTTACAAAGGATGAGTTTGAAGCAGTTGTTAAAAAGACACAGCATTACATCAAGGAAGGGGATATCTTCCAATGTGTTGTATCTAATCGCCGTGAAGCTGAGTTTGAAGGTAGCTTGTTAAATGCATACCGCGTATTGCGTACGTTGAACCCATCTCCATATATGTTCTACTTATCTGGTGGCGATGTAGAGCTTACAGGTGCCTCTCCAGAAACATTGGTAAAATTAACAGATGGCAAAATGTATACCTTCCCAATTGCAGGCACTATGCGCCGCGGTAAAAACGAAGCAGAGGACCTCGCTATTGAGGAAAAACTCATTAATGACGAAAAAGAGTTGGCTGAACATAACATGCTCGTTGACCTTGGACGTAACGACTTAGGTAAAATTTCTAAATTCGGTTCCGTAAAAGTAGAGGCGTTACATATGTTGCAACGTTTCTCCCATGTTATTCACATTACATCTACTGTAAGCGGTGACATTCAAGACGGTAAAGATGCTCTCGATGCTATCGGTGCTACATTGCCAGCAGGTACTTTGTCCGGAGCTCCTAAAATTCGTGCCATCGAGATTTTACATGAACTAGAAAAAAGCCCGCGCGGTGTATACGGCGGCGCTGTAGGTTATATCGATTTCTCCGGTAACATGGACGTATGTATCGGCATACGCATGGCCATGAATAAAGGTGGTAAGGTTTATGTTCGAGCTGGCGCTGGTATCGTTCGCGATAGTGTTCCTGCTAGTGAATATAACGAAACTTTGATGAAAGGCCAATCTATGATTTCCGCAATTACAGATGCACAGGAGGTAGAATAATGGTACTCCTTATAGATAATTACGATAGCTTCTCCTTTAATTTATACCAATTAGTAGGCTCTATCGATCCAGATATTAAAGTCATCCGCAGCGATGAATTAACAGTTGAAGAAATCCGAGCTTTGAAACCAGACTATGTGATACTTTCACCAGGACCTGGCAGACCAGCTGATGCGGGCGTATACGAAGACCTATTGCGTGAATGCAAAGGTGAATTCCCAATCCTCGGCGTATGCTTAGGTCACCAAGCCATCGGCGAAGTATTCGGCGGCACCGTTTCCTACGCAAAACAAGTTATGCACGGCAAACAAAGCGTAGCAAAACAAGTACACCCATCCAAAATCCTAAAAGGCGTACCTGAACAATTCGAAGTCGCTCGCTATCACTCCTTGGCGATTGTAGACGAAACAATCCCAAGCGAACTCATCGTCACATCCATTACAGACGACGGCGAAGTAATGAGCGTAGAACACAAAGACTACCCAATATACGGCGTGCAATTCCATCCGGAATCCATCATGACACCGAACGGGGAACAAATGATTCGCAATTTCTTAGAAAAATAAACTATAGTCTAATTTATGTATCGATGGGCCATTCCTAGGTTCTAGAACGATAGGGCGGAAATAAGGTCTCTCGGAACTCCAAGTGGCTACCGCCCCACTACGTGGGCCCGCCAAGTCGTTCCTTAAGACCTTATTTCCTGCCAACTCAATCTTGGCAGTACCTATAATAGCCCCTCTACAATACATATATCGAACAGTAACAATATTTTTCTAAAGAAATATGCAAATCATCATAAGAGAAAAGAACGGCTACGCCGTTCTATCTTCCCACCTCTTATAAAGAAATGACCTGTGCGTTACTCCATATAATGCGCAGGATCATTTAAGAGATATTGAATTGTTGTTCATTTTATTGTGCGTGTGACAGTGAGTAGGGCATATAAAAGATTAAGTGTCCTAGTGTTTATGTGAGTTCACGGGGTTCTAGGCCCGACTTTGGCCCTGCGAAGGCCGCAGGCCGTAGTCAGACCCGGCCAGTGGAGGGCATAGGTCCACGTGAATCACATGTAGCATTAAGGCAGGTATATGCCCTATTAACGTGGAACCAAAGAAAATGAACAACAAGTAAGGAGCTATAAAATGATTAAAGACGCATTATATGCAGTAACACATGGTCAAGATTTATCCTACGACCTTGCTAAAGATACAATGAACAAGATTATGAACGGCGAGGTAGCCGAGGTTCCTATGGCTGGCTTCTTGTGCGCTTTGGCAGCGAAAGGCCCTACTGTAGATGAGGTTACAGCCTTTGCAGAGGTTATGCGTGAGAAGGCAGGTTCTGTACCTCATGAAGGTACTGTTGTAGAAATCGTAGGTACTGGCGGGGACGAAGCGAATACGTTCAACATTTCTACTACATCTGGTTTTATCATTTCCGCTGCAGGTATTCCTGTAGCAAAGCATGGTAACCGCAGTGTATCTAGTAAATGTGGCGCCGCTGATTTGATCGAAGCATTGGGCGCTAAGTTAGAGCTTAACGGTGAACAAAATGAGGCAGTCCTCAACAAAGCAAATATGTGCTTCATGTTTGCTCCTGTATACCACCAAGCTATGAAATATGCTGGCCCTGTACGTAAGGCGTTAGGCGTTCGTACTGTGTTCAATATCCTCGGACCTTTAGCAAATCCAGCAGGTGCTACAGTAGAGTTGATGGGTGTTTACGACAAATCTTTGGTAGAACCATTGGCTCGCGTATTGGCTAACCTTGGTGTTAAACGCGGTGCTGTAGTACATGGCTTCGACGGTCTTGATGAAATTACGGCTACCAATAAAACGTATGTATGCGAAATTAATAATGGCACTTTCACAAGCTACGAATTCGATCCTAAGGACTATGGTTTCGAATACGCTGATAAAACTGAGCTCGAAGGTGGCGATGCTACGGTGAATGCTGAGATTACTCGCCGCGTTCTCGGTGGTGAACAAGGCGGTAAACGCACGGCGGTTCTTCTTAACGCAGGCATGGCCATTTATCTTGCAAAAGAGGGCCTTACATTGGCAGAGGGCATTGAAGAGGCAAAACATATAATTGATTCTGGCAAGGCTCTTGCCACAATGGAACAGTTTGTGAAAGCAACACAAGAGGTATAACCATTGATTTTAGATAAGATTATAGAGGCTACCAAAATTCGGGTAGCCCAAGAAAAACAGGTGGAATCGCCTGAGGCTATAAAAGCAGCGGCGTTGGCGTTACCATCTGCTACAGGATTTCCTTTTGAAGCAGCCCTTCGTCAGCAAGACTTTAACTTCATTTGTGAAGTAAAGAAGGCATCTCCATCAAAAGGCATCATAGCAGAGCACTTTCCCTATTTAGACATCGCCAAAGAATATGAAGTAGCTGGTGCTGCGGCTATCTCTGTATTAACGGAGCCAGACTTCTTTAAAGGTGATAAAAAATATTTGCAAGAAATTGCAAGCACTGTCAAAATCCCTGTACTTCGTAAGGACTTCATCATCGATGAATACCAAATCTACCAAGCGAAGGTGTGGGGCGCTAGTGCGATCCTATTAATCTGTGCATGCCTCGATGTACCAACATTGACCAAGTTCCGTGAGTTAGCTGATTCTCTTGGCTTATCCTCCTTAGTAGAGGCTCATGACGAAAAAGAAGTACAAATGGCCATCGATTGCGGTGCCCGCATTATTGGCGTTAATAACCGCAATTTGAAAGACTTCACGGTAGACGTACAAAATAGTGTGCGCTTGCGCAATCTCGTTGAAGACGATGTGATTTTCGTATCTGAAAGCGGTCTAGAAACGCCAGAGGATATCCAAGTGTTGCGGGATAACAATATTGGCGTAGCCTTGATGGGCGAAACTTTCATGCGTTCTCCCAATAAGGTTGAAAAGTTGGCATATCTCTATGGTCCCACATATTATACGCCAAAGGTTAAGATGTGTGGCATCTCTAAAGTAGAAACAATTCCGGCTATTGTAGATGCAAAGCCAGACTACATGGGCCTTGTATTTGCACCGAGCAAACGGCAAGTCACTGTAGACCAAGCTAAAACACTAGTGGAAGAACTATATAAGCAAAATGTAGTAGGAAATAATTCTGAAGCAGAACAAACTGAATCAGTAACAAGTTTAGATACAGCTAGTTCTGAAACAATTAAAACAGTAGGCGTATTCGTAAACGAAACGGTAGAAAACCTACTTAAGATTGCTGAGGAAGTCAAACTTGATGTGATTCAACTTCATGGCGATGAAGATGAGTCTTTCATCCAAATATTAAAAGAACAGTCTAATGTAGAGGTTTGGAAAGCTGTTCAAGTCCGTAGTGCTGCAGATGCAGAAAAATGGATTGATAGTAGTGCTGATATGCTTTTATTTGATGCATACCATAAAGACGAGAGGGGCGGCACAGGCGAAGTATTCGACTGGTCATCCTTAGATGAGTTTGAACGACCATTTATGCTCGCAGGTGGTATCGATAGTACCAATGTGGCCCGTGCAATTCGTACGGTTCGTCCTTATGGTATCGACATTAGCAGCGGCATTGAAACAAATGGCGTAAAAGACGATGAAAAGATGAAAGCTTTCACCAACATCGTAAGAACAATAGCCCTGTCATAACATGGCACATTAGCAGGAATGATATATAGAAAGGTAAGTTATATGAGTGAACAAAGACATGGTTATTTTGGCTCCTTTGGTGGCCAATTTATGCCAGAAACATTGATGAATGCAGTCATCGAATTGGAAGAGGCGTACAACAAGTACAAAGATGATCCTGATTTCGTACGCGAACTTGAGGATTTACATAAAAAATATACAGGCCGTCCATCCCTTTTATACTATGCAGAACGCATGACCGAGGATCTTGGGGGCGCTAAAATCTACTTAAAACGTGAAGATTTGAATCATACTGGTTCTCACAAATTGAATAACGTAATTGGCCAAATGTTATTGGCAAAACGGATGGGTAAAAAGCGCGTTATTGCTGAAACTGGTGCAGGTCAACACGGTGTTGCGACGGCGACTATTGCGGCGTTGATGGGCATGGAGTGCGAGGTATACATGGGTGCAGAGGACTGTGAACGTCAAGCGCTCAACGTATATCGCATGCAATTGCTTGGTACAAAGGTACATGCTGTAACTAGCGGTACTAGCACGTTGAAAGATGCTGTATCTGAAGCAATGCGCGAATGGACAAACCGCATGTCCGATACGCACTATGTATTGGGCTCCGTAATGGGTGCGCATCCATTCCCTATGATTGTTCGCGATTTCCAATCCATCATTAGCCGTGAAGCTCGTGAGCAAATTCTAGAAGCGGAAGGTAAATTGCCAGCAGCTGTTATGGCTTGCGTAGGCGGTGGCTCTAATGCGATGGGCATGTTCTATCACTTCATCGACGACGAAGGTGTGCGCCTCATCGGTTGTGAAGCGGCAGGTCGTGGCATCGACACAGAGGAGCATGCAGCGACAATTGCGAAGGGCTCTGTGGGGATCTTCCATGGTATGAAATCTTATTTCTGCCAAGACGAAGACGGACAAATCGCTCCTGTATATTCTATCTCTGCAGGCCTTGATTACCCTGGTATCGGCCCTGAACATGCGTACTTGTACGCTAGCGGCCGTGCAGAATACGTGCCTGTAACGGACGACGAAGCAGTAGATGCTTTCGAATACTTATCTCGCCTAGAAGGCATTATTCCAGCTATCGAGAGTGCTCACGCAGTGGCGCATGCTCGTAAAATCGCTCCTACTATGAGCAAGGACGATATCATTATTATTTGTTTATCTGGTCGTGGCGACAAAGACGTAGCGGCTATGGCGAAATACAGAGGGGTGGATCTTCATGAGTAAAATTAAAGACGCTTTCACAAAGGGCAAGGCATTCATCCCGTTCATCAGCGCTGGTGACCACGGCATCGAGACCACAGAACGTTATATTCGCGTTATGGTGAAAGCCGGTGCGGACATGGTAGAAATCGGCATTCCCTTCTCTGATCCAACGGCGGAAGGTCCAGTTATCCAAGAAGCGAGCACACGCGCTCTTGCTACAGGCGTAAAGATTAACGATATCTTTGATATGGTACGCCGTTTACGTACGGGCGATGATGCAGTGACGATTCCACTCGTATTCATGACCTATTTGAACCCAATTTACGTGTTTGGTCGCGAGAAATTCTTTACCCTCTGCGAAGAGGTGGGTATCTCTGGCGTCATCGTGCCAGACATGCCATTTGAAGAAAAAGGCGAACTAGCGAGCATTGCTAATACACATGGCGTTGAAGTAGTATCCTTGATCGCTCCAACATCTGAAAATCGCATCGAAATGATTGCTAAAGGAGCAGAAGGCTTTATCTACTGCGTATCTTCCCTTGGTGTTACAGGTATGCGCAGCGAAATCAAAACGGATATTCAATCCATCGTTGAAACGGTTCGCAAATATACAGATATCCCTGTAGCAGTTGGTTTTGGTATTTCTACACCAGCTCAAGCAGAGGCTATGGCGCGCGTATCTGACGGTGCTATCGTAGGATCTGCCATCGTTAAAATCGTTGCAGAACACGGCGAAAATGCAGACCAAGCATTATTTGATTACGTACAATCTATGAAACAAGCTGTCCAAAAGGCTGGCGCATAAAAGGGTTACCTTATATAATAGAGGCAACAAGTAAAAATAGGACCTATCATTATGATAGGCCCTATTCTTATATGCAGCATATTACGAAAATGTTTATAGTAGTGTTTTTGGAGGTCGTATGCAACGCTGTACACGTTGTGGTAAAGAAGGGCCAGATGAACAAGCCGTCTGTTTACGTTGTGGCGGGAATATGGGGCCCTTAGGTGGTCCTATTTATACAAATGTGCACCGCCAAACAGGTGTAACCATTGTAGATTTTGAACGATATAACATGGGGTATAAGGATAACTTTATCAATACCTATCTCATACAGTGGACCGTTATCAGTGGTCGTTCTTCGCGGGGAAACTATTGGCGATTTATGCTTGTCATAGCACTTCTATGGGCTCTTATGTACATGGTATGTGCTCTTATCGGTTGGGCCAATGCAGATGATTCAGATCAATTTATTGCTTGGGTATTCTTAGTTTTTATAATGCTTGTTTTTACGATTATTCCAGTTGTTAATATTACGATTCGTCGTCTCCACGATGTGAATCAATCGGGCTGGCTTGCACTGCTTATGATAGTGCCTGTCATTGGTCCATTAGTTTTATTAAATTGGACGGTGAAAGCCGGGGATCCAGAGGAAAATCGTTTTGGGAAACCGCAGTATACTGAGCCAGTCGATGAAAATTTGAGTGCTCGATTAGATATTTCTACAAGTCCTACTCGTTCTACGGATCGTACGATGATAGCTGTACTCCTTGTGAGTATGGCCCTTGCGTGGTATGGCAATTATAATATTGCGGAAGGCGTATTTAATGTCATTCGAGGTGGAGAGTTTAAAGCTGCTGCTAGATACTCTAAGGCGATAAAGTCTCAAGAAAAGTCTTATGGCCTTGAGGCTCGAATCTCTGTGGAGCGTTTCTTTGAAGAGGTCGTTAATGAGCGTTTTAGAGATGCTCATGCTCGTCTTGGTGGGGCCGAACGGGAGAAATATCCAACCAAAGAAAGCCTCGCGAAAGCCTATGAAGGTGTGCGCCGCGTAGATTACGATAAACTTGAAGTCATAGCTGACTCAAAGGATGAAGTGCAAATCGCCTTTGCGATTATAATGAGCGGCAAAAAAGATGGGGCACCATTTACTGAGCGTCGCAGTGGCACTATGATTTTGCGACCTAATAAATATACGCAATTCCAAATCGTAGAAATTAGAGAGAAGTAATTAGTATACTGATTAGTAGAGACTATACAGTTTATAATGCTCCCTAGAATCTCTATGTTTTAAACTAGCAAATTCTATATAAACGATTACAACAAAAGGACGTTATACAATGTATAACGTCCTTTTGTTAGTTAGTTTAGTTATGTCTTATATAACCAGCAGGAACTGATTATGAAAGGGGCTTAGTCATTAGAAGATTCAGAGCGCATGCTATAATAGCTTCGTTCTGCTACTTTATTTTTATCGTGTTTTTCACGGTCAGATAATTTGCGTTTTTTATGTTTTTGTTTTTTCTCGCCTTTTTTGAACCATGGATTAGCACTGCTATCAACTGTGCCATCAGCATTTTTTTTTCATACGAGGGGAGTCGCCGATAGTGAAGCGAAAATCTTTAGCTTGTGCTACATTAGCACCGATACCAACAGTTAAGAATGCCGCTAAGCTGGCCATAGCCATTACTTTAGTTAATTTAGCTTTCATAATTGTCTCCTCTATAATAAGTTGTACGAATTTTAGTTGTAAAAAATCTAATTAAAGTATAGAGAAAATTAATGAGGAGAAGATGAATAAAATAGGTTGATACATCATAGTATAATAAGATTATCTATGTTTGTATATTATCTAAAATTATAGTAGGAGTTTTATGAAACAGAGAGTATATGAGATCCTCTATCGTGAGCTAGTAGAAAACTACGCGAACAGTAAGGGACGAACGAATACAGCCGATTTTTGGCTAACCATAAGTGCCATATCCTTTGCATATGGTTTAATTACATGCATTACGGGCCTTGCAAGCTATATACCGTATGGATATCTTTATGCTGTATCCTTGGGTGGGGGCATATTAATCACTTTATCCATCTTGCTATGCTTGCCGACAATCATGCTCATGGCGAGACGATTGCGAGACTCTAATAATGATCCGATATTGATTATTTTACTGTTGGTCCCTATTTTAGGATGGCTTGCTTTATTGTATCTATTGTGCAAACGGACATCGCCAATCCAAAATCCACCAGATGTATCTAACAACGATGCAAACATATATAACAACGATGCAAACATATATAACAATGAAGTGAGCATATATAACAATGAGGGGAACGTATATAACAATGCTGCAAACACGTTACAAAAGCAATCTGTATCTGGCGTGTTTATTGTGGGCTTATTAGTATTAGGCTGGCTTGTTAATAGTGCTGGTGGCGCAATGATCAACCATAATTTGACGGTGGAAGAGACTGCCTATGGTAATTTAGAGCCTAGTGCGTTAACGAAAAAGGCTAATCGTTTGTTAGAAAGTGAAACGGCTACTACAGAGGCTCGTTCTGTGGTGAGTGCGTACTATGAAAATCTTAGTAAAGAGGATTATCATGCTGCATATCGCCAGCTAAGTGTACGTGAAATGGAGCGCTACGGTACGTTTGAACTATGGCAACAAGCGGTAGCGAAGGCACAACATCCTAAAGTAGAAACGATTCAGCTCGATTACGTGTCTCAAGATAAAGAAGATGACTATACTTTCAACTATACTGGTTTTAAAGTGACCTTTGAAAAGGGGCAAGAGCCTGTTCTAGTTCGTTTGTATAACGCTGGCAAGGGCTGGGGCATTATTAGCATCGAAGACGTGGAGGAGGACTAGGTTATGGCAACTATCAATACATATGATTTAAACTATACCGATGCCTTCAAGCTAGGTATTAAAAACTATGCTAACTTCAACGGTCGTGCTAGCCGTAGTGAATATTGGCGCTTTGTCGCAGGTATTACAATGATTCAAGGGTCCTTAGGGATTTTGGCTATGATTTGTAATGCATTGGGCCTTCTTAATTTTGAAAGCATAGTTGATAAGGTTGGTTTTTTTATATCCTTATTTTTAGTACTTCCCAATATAGCAGCTACGGCGCGACGTATGCATGATATTGGCCGCAGTGGCTGGACGCAGCTGATTTCCTTTATTCCCATTGTAGGTTTCTTTGTATTCTTAAATTATGAATTATGCCGCGGTGATCAAGGGGAAAATGCTTACGGTGAAAGAACAGGTTATATCCCAGTTACATCTGATATAAGTAAAGAAACAGGTCTTGAAGAAACGCCTTCTCGCCGTCAAGACTGGATTATGGGTATTACAATCTTCCTTATCCAATCCATTCAAATTGCAGATATTGTAGGTGAACTATTATGGTTTGGTCTTAACGGGAACGGATATATGTAATAACTACCTGTATTTATTAACATACTCATTATTTTATTTTATAAAAGTTTAACAACTCTTTTATAGACAATATAACACTTTGTAGTAAAATGAAATTAAGATGAATTCAAATTTATAGATATTAAGCAATATATAATATCTAAATTACTATATGTGTTATGTACAACAGGACCTTGTGAGCTTTACATTCCTGTCTGTCGATGGAAGGAGTTTATTATGAAACCTTGTCCATATTGTGGACATGAAGTACTGAGAAATGATCGTTATTGCCCAGACTGTGGGCATGTCCGCAAAGCCCCTATTTCGTTAGATAAATATAATCTAGGCATGATTGAAAACTTCAAACAATGTCTAGTACATAAATATGCTGACTTTGAAGGCCGCGCCAGCCGTAGTGAATATTGGAATTTCTTTTTAATGTATCAATTGCTCTTTGTAGCAATCTTGTTCACATGTGCCTTTTTAAGTTATATTAGCCCTCTCTCAAGTGCAGTAGGTGTAGGCTTCGGCTTAGTAATCCTAGTCCTACTGTCCGTAGTGATGGTCATCCCTGGCGTAGCCGTTGCAGTGCGTCGCTTGCACGACCAAGGTCGTTCTGGTGGCCTCGTATTTATCGGTTTTGTGCCTGTAATTGGGACACTTATACTATTGGTTCTCATGGCTCTTCCTGGTGAAAGCCACTCAAACCGCTTTGGTTCTCCTACAGGACAAGTAATCTTAACAAAACAAATGGCTCATGAAATCGGGCTTATCGATGCAACACCAACTATGGGACTCACAGCGGGATTGCTCTGTGCAATCTTTGTACTGTGGTTTTTGGTAGATCAATTACTTACGACGAGTGTGATGTAAAATGATAACTCTCCTTATAGCTTCGCTATAGGGAGAGTTTTTTTATAGAATATAATTGTATAAATGGTTAATATAATGCATATGTTATTCCCCAAATATATAGAAATTGAAATTCAAAATGATAGATAAAAATGATATAATGATATTTGCTTTTATTTTTATTTTATTTGTTATTTTATAGGAGAGAATACAATGACAGATTTATCTATCAAAAACCTTTCGTATGTAGATAACTTCAAACATACGGTTATGGGCAATTTTGCTAATTTTAAAGGCCGTGCAAGCCGCAGTGAATATTGGCGTTTCTATGGTATCACAATTGTTATTGCTGGTATCATTAATGTATTGAGCGCACTTTTTATGAACACTGCATTATCAAGCGTTTTTGGTCTTATTTCCATGGCGTACAACGTTGCAATTTTGTTGCCTTCCATTGGCCTTGGTGTTCGTCGTTTTCATGACGTTGGTAAAAGTGGTTGGATGCTTTTAATTAGCTTAATTCCATTTGGTATTATCTATGTTATCTACTTGCTCGCTCAAAAAGGTGACGAAGGCGATAACCAATATGGTTCCCCAGTAAGCTATGAAACAATCACAGCTGAAGAAGCTGCACGCACTGGCCTTAAAGAAACTCCAACTGAAGATATGGATCGTAAATTCATGTTCGCATGTATCGGTATCGTTATCTTCGAAGTAATCCTTATGGGTATCGTTGCATAAGCATAAACATATTTACAAAGAAAGCCTACGTATGTAGGCTTTTTCTTTTTAGGTAATTTAGATGTCTATTTATTGTCGCATATTGTTTTGACACTACTATTTTAATACAATAGTTTTACTAAAGATTAAATGTATATAGGAGAGCGTGTATGAGTGGTATAAATTGGTGGCGTCGCTTAGGGACGGTCGCTTGCGTATTGGTGTCATTAGGTTGTGTTAGTGGTTGTCAGTGGAATTTAGATAATATAAAGCAATATAGTCAAGATTCATCAGCGAAAGACATTAAAAAAGATGAAACAAAGAGGGTGTTTCGCTTCTATTTGGCTGCTACAAATGAGTTTAACTACAATGCGGTTAAACACGGGAACCAATATGATCTAATCTGGCAACAGGCAGGTGCAAATGAACCACTAACAGGTTTTAAGGTACAGGATTATGAGCGTCTTGAACAGGAACTAGTCGCTGCTAAGGAGGCGGGTCGTTCTTACGAGGAACTTGAAAGCACAACAGATGCTGTATTGCCTATCTTGCATGATATTGTAAATGATGTAAAGGCTTTAGATTCATACTATAAAGCAAAGCAGTATGAAAAAGATAATTATGCATTTAGTCAAGCTACACTGGCTAAGCTTTCAGTGTTATTAGAAGTATTTGAACCAAAATATGAAGCGTTAAATGAGGCAGTTACAGCTGCTCATAAAAAGGAACGTAATAAAGATATTGAGTCTATGCGTTCGAATGGTCAAGTGAATGGCGCTCATATGGTGGAGATGATGGGGTACTATAGTGATATCGTTAGCCATATAATTGACCAAGGGCCTAATAGTGATGTGCAATGGGTGAAAGCCCAAAAGGAAGCAGCAAATGCAATTGTACCTAAGTTCACATCTGTAGAGGTACAAAATCGGATTGATCAAGCTAAGAATCTTGATGCGGCTATTGATGCATTTGTAGCAGAACAAAGTGCTGAGACACATCATGAGGTAATTTCACAATATAATGAGCTAGTTCGGACACCAATGAATTTTAAATTACTAGATAAAACGCAAGATGCTTATATACCTGAAGGTGTATAGTTTGCTTGTTGACAATTTCCCCATTTGAGTCCTATAATTATCTATTATATGAATATTGCGTTGAAAAAGACGGCACGTCTCAGACGGATTTAGTAGAGACCAAACTCATGGGCTGAAAGGTTTGGAAATTTAGAGATTTGCGGATCACTTTGGAGCAAGCGGCAACGCCGCCGGTGAACACCGTTATATGTTTAAGTGGCTTTCATAGTTATGTGATGAGTTGCGTCCTATAAGTTACCATCATGCAGGCGCATGGTGTGACGATTGCAAAATATGCGGTGGCGCTAGCTTTCACAGAAGGTCAGTAGGGTGGTACCACGGATATTACGTCCGTCCCTTCGGGGACGGGCGATTTTTTTATGTAAAAGGAGCACATCATGGATTACGGTAAGACGTTACATTTGCCTGAAACAGAATTCCCAATGCGCGGCAATTTGCCTAAGCGCGAACCAGAAATCTTAAAATTCTGGGAAGATAACAAAATTTACGAAAAACGTTTGGAATTGCGTAAGGACGCAAAACCTTTCATCTTGCATGATGGCCCTCCATACGCAAATGGTAAATTGCACATCGGTCATGCCCTCAACAAAACGCTGAAGGACATCATCATGAAATACAAAACAATGACTGGTCATTATACTCGCTATATCCCTGGTTGGGATACGCACGGTTTGCCAATCGAGCATGCGGTTATCAAAAATACTGGTCTTAACCGTCATGAAATGGCACCTCTTGATTTGCGCAATAAATGTAAGGAATATGCATTAGAATGCGTAGAAAACCAAAAACAAGACTTCATTCGCTTTGGTGTATTAGGCGAATGGGAACGCCCTTATTTGACATTGCGCCCTGAGTTCGAAGTAAAACAACTTGGTATCTTCGGCGAAATGGCAAAACGCGGTCATATCTATAAAGGTCTTAAAACTGTATACTGGTGTACTCACTGCGAAACTGCATTGGCAGAGGCAGAAATCGAATACGCTGAGAAAAAATCTTTCTCCATCTATGTAAAATTCCCTTACGTATCTGAGAAAAAGGTAACATTGCCAGCTGGCGTAGATCCAAAACAAGCATTTGCTGTTATCTGGACAACTACTCCTTGGACAATGCCTGCCAACGTAGCAATCTCCGTTAACCCTGACCTTGAATATGGCTGGGTAAAAGTAGGCGAAGAATACTACTTGATGGCGACTGAACTCGTTGATGCGGCTATGAAAGATATCGGTATTGAAGACTACGAAATCGTAAATCGTTTCTCCGGTGCAGACTTAGAGTTGGCAGATTTCAAACATCCATTTGTAGAACGTAAATCTACTGTATTATGTGGTGATCATGTAACACTTGAAGCTGGTACTGGTTGTGTACATACAGCGCCTGCACACGGTGAAGACGACTTTAACATCGTTCAACGTTATAATAAAGACGGCAAAACTGAGCTTCCTATCGTATCCCTTGTTAACGAAACTGGTAACTACACTAAACAAGTAGACGACAATCGTTATGGCGATACTGAGTTCCCATTGGCTGGCGTAGAAATTCACGATGCAGAGGTGCCTGTTATCAAAATCTTGGCGCACAATAATGCATTGCTTAGCAAATCTAGCTTGCGCCACCAATACGCACACTGCTGGCGTTGTAAAAACCCTGTTATCTACCGCGCTACAGAACAATGGTTCTCCTCTGTAGATGGGTACCGTCAACAAGCGCTTGATGCTATCGATAACCAAGTACAATGGATTCCTAAATGGGGCCATGACCGTATCTTCAACATGGTTCGTGACCGCGGTGACTGGGTAATTTCCCGTCAACGTATTTGGGGCGTGCCAATTCCTATTTACTATTGTGAAAGCTGTGGCGAGCACATCATCAATGACGATACTATGTCTGCATTGCTTGAAAAAGTAGCTGTAGAAGGTTCCGACGCATGGTGGGCACACAGTGCAAAAGAATTGTTACCAGAAGGCTTCAAATGTCCTCATTGCGGTCATGATGAGTTCAAAAAAGAAACTGACATCATGGACGTATGGTTCGACTCTGGCTCCTCTTGGGCTGGCGTACTTGAAGTTAACGATCTTGAAGTACCATGTGCTATGTACCTTGAAGGTTCTGACCAACATCGTGGCTGGTTCAACTCTTCCTTGTTAACTGCAGTGGCAACAACAGGTAAGGCACCTTACAACTCCGTATTGACACACGGCTTCGTTGTGGACGGTGAAGGTCGCAAAATGTCTAAATCTGTAGGTAATACAGTAGCACCTAGCGACATCATCGACGTATACGGCGCTGACGTTATGCGTTTGTGGGTATCCTCTGCGGATTACCAAGCAGACGTACGTTTGTCCAAAGACATCGTAAAACAATTATCCGAAGTATACCGTAAGATCCGTAATACATTCCGCTTCTTGCTTGGTAACTTGGATGACTTCAATCCAAATACTGATAAAGTGGCTTACGCAGACATGTCTGAATTCGATAAATGGGCATTGTTGCGCTTAGAAGAAGTACGTCAAAAAGTTTCTGATGCGTACGAAAACTATGAATTCCACATGTTGTATCATGCAATTCATAACTTCTGTACAGTAGACTTGAGCTCCATCTACCTTGATGTAATGAAAGATACTATGTACGCTGAAAGCAAAAACAACGTAGCTCGTCGTTCTGCTCAAACAGCAATGTATGAAATCTTAAAAACATTAGTAGCAATGGTATCTCCAGTACTTTCTTTCACAGCGGAAGAAGTTTGGAAATACATGCCTAAAGAAGAAGGCATGCCTGTATCCGTTATGCTTCAAGATTGGCCACAAGGTCATCCTGAACACTTCAACCAAGAATTGGCTGATAAATGGAACCAATTGTTAGACTTGCGTACATCTGTACAAAAAGCATTGGAACTTGCTCGTCAAGACAAAACAATCGGTCACCCACTAGATGCATCTGTTACAGTATACGCTGAAGGTGCTGCATTCGACGCATTGAACGCTCTTGGTGAAGAAGGCTTGGCTAAACTTGTTATCGTATCCGAAGCTCACATCGTAAACGGCGCTGCTCCAGCAGAGGCTGTTAAAGACGAAGAAACAGGCGTGGCTACAGTAGTTGCTGCATCTGGTCTCGAAAAATGTGAACGCTGCTGGATCCACCGCGATACAGTAGGTCAAGATAGCGAACATCCTACACTTTGCAATCGCTGCGCAGACGTTGTAAAAACTCTATAATTATAGATAAAATAGAAAACCCTTCTCTAACACATTTAGTTTATTTTAAACTAATGTGCACCAGAGAAGGGTTTTTATATATGATTGTTTTCTTAGATGTATTATGGCTAGATTTAAGTGTCCCATTTAGATGTATTATAGCTAGATGTAAGCGTCCTATGTACATTTCTTTACAAAACATTAAAATTTTATAGAAATTTATGAATTCATTGCATGCTATCATTCTCATATAACTATTCATATCAATTAAGACTTCGTTGTTTTGTTCATGAAATATTAATGTGTAAATTTTTACGCATTTCATGTAAAATCTAATTTTCTGGTTTAAGATATTTATAGTTAGTTTAGTTCTTGTTCTTATATGAGAAGGAGGAAGAGAAATGGTTGCAGCAATCGTTAAAGCAATCTTGGCAGCGCTTACTGGTTTAGCTAACGCTTTATTGCCTTTATTCAAATAACAATTTCATTCCCCAGAAAAAAGACCACCCTGCTTGCGGTGGTCTTTTTCTTATGTTTGCAAATCCTTTGGAACTGTTAATTGTTTCCAGTTGTCTAGTTCAGGTATTTCCAAAGTATTGATTGTTTTTTGAATCCAATAGTTCAAGGATACCTCGTTGCCTACGTATTGTTCAAATAAATAGGTGTTGCCTGGAGTATCTTCTTGGTTTCCATCCTCATCGATGGTGTGGCGTACAGATTCTTTCAGATAGAGCTGCACTCTAAATGGATTCGCTTGATTGCCTTTAAAAATGAAATAGGATGGACCTACAAAGTCATGGGTACGAATATTAATTTGTTCGTACTTTTTCTCTTTTAGGCCCTGCAACGCAGTTTGAATCATAGCGTTCGCATCGTCGTATTCTTCAAGCAAGAAAGCTTGTTGATCTACATCGAGCACGTAGTGCCAAGTTGGTTTTTCTTCGCTTTTTTCGATGGACCAGTTGTCTACTAGATTAGGTAAGGCATGATTATCGTAAAGGTCTTTCAATAGATCTCGTGTAGCATCCTTATTCATTAGCGTACGATAGATAATTTCTTGACCTTCCGTAGGGTCGTAGCCGTGTAATCGCACTTGATACATATCTCGAGGCATACGCAAGACATCTAACTTAAAAATGTTGCGCAATTTGTCTGAAACTGATAGGAAATGATTGTAAAAGCTTAACTTTATTTCATCTTGGGCTGTTAAGGCTTTTTCGATGGTTTGCCAATCATATAAGGTGGTATCCCACAGGAAGTCATCCATGTTTACCGATAACCGAGCTGCATATTGTGGCCACGTAGTAGGACCAGGGCGCACCGTAGTAGACTCTGCAATGCCTTCCTTATACTGCCAGTGACCATCAATTTCCTCAAATACCTCTAATCGCTCTGCTGCTTCGTCATCGATAGGAACATCTTTTAACTCTTCATCTAAGTTTGCCTTATGGGACAAGATATATTGATGGGACTGTTCGTAATAGGATACAGCCTGATCAAGGTCTGGCGTACCTGTTACATAGCCTTTTTCATAGGCATAGCCGAGAGCAACCCGTGTTAAGGCGCGCGTAATATCGTAGAAGAGAACCCGATTTTCCTCTTCAAAGGCCCGTTGCTCTTCATCTAAGACGCGCAGTAAGGATTGAACGGCAAAGCGCATATTTTTCGTTACACCTAAACCGTGGATGCGCATATAACCAATATATGGCAAGGCGAACATAAATCGTTCCTTGGTCGCCGCCATATGCGTTAAGTCTGCAATGAGGCCCCAGTCTAGAGGGAGGTGGCCGATGTGAAAGATATAGCCAAAAGCTGCTTGTAATGCGGTATACCCAGCGTCGCTAAAGTTCTTAGTAGCGGCACGGCGATAGAGACCGATAGCCTTAACTGGATCGTAAGGAATAGTACTACGCAATTCTTTGGCATCGTAGAAGTGATAGTAATAGTCTGCTAACTCGGCGATACTTTCAGATTGACCTAAGGCGGCTGCTTTAGTAAACCAAGTGAAAGCATCTTCAAAGTTGCCGTTTTCGTGACAGTCGAGACCTGTATAGAGCATCATGGCTGGATTGCCCAGATTTGCTGCCGTTCTAGCTACGCGGCGGGCGTTCTCAAAGTCGCCTTCGTCGATATAGATGTTACGCAAATTTCCTTGGAACATGGCGAGCCCATTATAGAGCGCTTTATTAAGCCATCTTTTCGCCAGCTCCGATGCGTTTTCTTGCAGTTTCTCGTCTGGTACTGTCCCTTGTAAGGCCGCAATACGATCGTGTATGGAACCGCTTTGTAGACTTCGTTGGATGCGTTTTGCCAAACTTAGAGGTGGTGGCATAATCATATCTTTTGCTGCTTCAATGCGATTGTCGTCGCGCCAGAAAAATACATTACCAATTACATACTGGCAATAGGCATCGTCTTGCTCTGCATAATCGTGGACAATGCGGAATGCATCATCAAAGGAGATTTGCATATCCTTTTCGACAGTTGGCGTAATAGAACCTTTAATGCGCAACGCTTGTAAGGTACCAATAGGACTGCAACGGCGAATACTATCGTGTAGGCATTGATAGGTACGCATATTGTCCTCTGGGAAATTAGATTCCTCCCAAGTGAAGCGAGGGCCGGCATAAACGCGTGCTAAGAGGGCATATGCATCACCTAGCTCCCGTGCTTCTGGATCATTAGCGATTGTAAGCACATCCTCTTTGCTATTAATTTCGCTTTCAAGAAGCGTAGACATATCGTTTCGCAAGGCGCGATGATCAGTTGATACCGCATCTTGCTGATTGTTGACGATAAGTTCAAGTTGACACAAACCCTCTTGGGCCGCTTTTTGATTATAAGATCTAAAAATCATGTGGAAGACCTTTTGTAGGCGTTCCGTAAAGTACTGTGCCATTAGGCCTCCTTTTATACGATAGAATACACATTTATTATATAACGAACACTTGGTACGGTAAAAGAGGAAATAGCGGTACTTCTAAGAGTTTTAGCTGATTTGAATTTAATATTTATGAGATTATGTTAGTTTCCTATACGACTTGAAAAGGGATAACTTAAACAAAAAAATCCCCTCTGCATAGATTTTGATTTACGTTGCTGTGAAATCTGAAATCTTTCAGAGGGGATATAGTCATCCTAATTCCTTAGAATATCTATTATTTTTTGTTATAATCGCCGAACCATTTGTCGTAGATTTTTTGGTAAGTGCCGTCTTCTTTAAGTTCTTTAAGAGCTTTATTAACAGCTTCTTGTAAAGCTTTATTGCCTTTTTTCACGCCAAGAACTGTGCCTGGGGATTTAGTAGGTTCGCCTACGAGTTTAAGGTCTTGGTCAGCACCTTGTTTGAGGTAGTACATAGCAACTGCGTTATCGATGATAGCGCCATCGATTGTGCCAGCTTTCAATTCCATGAAGATATTAGCATTGGAATCGATTTGTTTTACTGTTGTACCAGGGATTTTTTGAGCCATTTCAACAGGGATTGTGCCGATTTGAGCACCTACAGTTTTGCCTGCCAATTCATCCATGTTGTGGATTGTAGTGTTGTCTTTACGAACAACTGTGATGAAACCACCTTGGTCAAAGTATACATCGGAGAAGTCTAATACTTTTTCGCGTTCCGGTGTAGCGTTGATACCGGCAGCAATCATGTCGATATCGCCAGATTGAACAGCTGGAATCAAAGCGTCAAAGCCCATGGATTTGAATTCCATTTTTAGACCGATTTTTTTAGAAATTGCTTCGGACAAATCAACGTCGAAACCAACGTATTTTTCGCCTTCAGTAAATTCGAATGGTGGGAATGTAGTTTCAGAACCTACACGCAATACACCTTCTTGTTGTGTCATTTTTGGTTTTTCATTGCCACAACCAGCCAATAAACCCATAGCTGCTACCGCTACGAGGGCGATGGCTGTCAATTTTTTGAACTTAAACATAGTATCCTCCTCAAACATCCATATACATGGTTTATACATTTCTGTTTATATTGTACGGAATTTTACACCAATAGGCAATAACATTGTATAATTAAGAATACATGACTTTCATATTTTAGGATGCTTTCTACTTAACCTTGTGATTTACGAGGTAGAATACCCTTAATGATTATGTTAATTTAAGAATATACTTGATTGTTATATTAATTTATATATATTAATTTATCACTGGAGGCCATATGTCCCTTACACATATCTTTTCCAATCTTTGTAAAAGCTTCGCCCCTGATGCTTTTGCGGTGAATTATACATTAGCTAAGAACCCTGAGATTTCTAGTCAAGAATTTGAGTCTGTCAAAACTATTGGTGCGACCCTCGAAAAACATGGCATGGATGTAACTTATGAATTCTGTAACTTACCAACAGCCTTCAAGGCCTCTGTTGTAAAAGTAGACAAACCCCAAGGTCGTTTGGCAATTTTATGTGAATACGATGCATTGCCTGAAGTAGGTCATGCGTGCGGCCACTGTGCGAGTGGTGCCATGAGCATACTAGCGGCATTAACACTCCGTAAAATGCAGCAAGACGGCGTAGCTTTCAACATGGATATCGATATTATCGGAACTCCAGACGAAGAAGCCATGGGGTGCAAGGTAGATATGTGCAATGCCGGCGTATTTAAAGACTATGATTTTGCTATTATGGTTCATCTCGATGGAGAGGAAACGCGTCCTAATTCACAATTCTTGGCCCTCGATTGTTTCCGCGCTAAATTCCACGGTAAACCGGCCCATGCAGCAGGCGAGCCTTGGAATGGGGTCAATGCGGTGAACGGCGTTCAACTCGCTATTCATGCTATGGATATGATGCGCCAACAAGTACGCCCTGAAACGCGCATCGGTACATGGATCATCGCTGGCGGTACTGCGTCCAATGTCATTCCCCCTTATGGTGAATTAGAGGTCACTGTGCGTCATACAGAACGTGACTATTTGAACGGTTTGTCTGAACAGATTAAAAAAATCTTTGAAGGTGCTGCCCTTTGTACAGGTACAACAGTAGATGTTGAGTTTTATGGTAATCCTTATGATGATATGAACCAAAACCATCGTGGTACAGCGCTCATTGAAGAGGTAATGGCAGATATGGGCCTCGATTTTGAACCTGGTCCGGCAGCCCTCGGCGGTAGCTCCGATATTGGTAATGTCAGCTATCAATGTGCGGCGTTCCACCCTAAATTACGACTTGCTGGGGATGATAAAGTGTGCCACTCTAAAGAATTTGCCGCTGCCATGCTGGATTCTACAATTGAACAAACCATCATTGATGGTGCTAATATCATTGGTGGCGCTTTACTACGACTCGTAGAAAAACCAACAATCCTAAACGAAATCGTTGCTGAATTTAATAGTACTAAATAGCTTATTATAGCTCATTTTTGTATCTACCTGAGTAACTATAATATCAATATACGATTTATTAGTTAAAGGGAGTTTAGTTAAAAGGAATTTAACTAAAAGGAGTGTATATGTCCTTAACTGAAAAATTAGAAATTAAAAATTATATAGGCCTTACAGGGGATAAGCCTATTAAATTTATAGCCTCAGACGTCGACGGTACTTTGGTTAATGATGCAAAGGCCATTCCTGAGGATGCTATCGAAGCGATTCGAGCGGCTCGTGAAAGTGGCATTCGCGTAGCCATTGCTTCTGGTCGTGCCTGGAATGAGATGAACGATGTCATCGAAAAATTGCCGTGCCTGCGCTATTTTATGTGCACAAATGGCGCCTATGTGATGGACAAGGATGAAAATCGCAGTCTATTTCACGTTAACTTTGATAAGGAACAAGCATTATACTTGTTGCGTAAACTCTTAACCTACGGTGTCTATGTAGAGGCCTATGTGAAAGACCAAATCTTTGGTATGTACCCTCCGTCCAGATGTATTACACCTGAACGATTAAGCGCATGTGCTAGTGAGTGTAAAGCCCCTAATAAAAAGGGTTCGAATAGCCTCATGGATAATCATCTACCTAGCTCAATGAATCATCCTCAACTTGGTGTACCTGACGAACATCTACCTGGTGAAACCCATGATCGCTATGCTCTTGCTGAAAGTGATGAAGCGGCAAAAGCGACTATGTCCGAATGTGAAGTAGAACAGTCTAATTTCTTCTTTAGACCTAATATTCGTCCCTTTATCTTAGCAACGCGTACTATGGTATGTGACTTGCTAGCTCATATGGAGTCTTTAGACGAAGGTCCTGAGAAAATTCAAATATTCTACGGTGATGAACCGATGCGTCAACGGATCTTACAAGACTTGCGCGATGAATACCAAGGTCTATCTCACGATGGTACAGGCCGTGAAAGATTTTACGATGTACTGCTCTCCAGTGAAGGCAATTTAGAATTCGTGTTGCCTCACACTACAAAAGGCACGGCTGTAGAAGCCTTGGCAAAACACTGGGGCTTTAGCACAGACGAAGTAATGACACTAGGGGACAGCGAAAACGATTTGTCTATGCTGCGATTCGCAGGTGCTGGCGTAGCCATGGGCAATGCTAAGCCAAATATTAAAGAAGCCGCACGGTACGAAACGACAGACAATAACCATCACGGCGTGGCAAAAGCAATCTACTCCGCCATAGCACATAACGATGAGCTAAATAAAACTAAATAGCTAAATTAAATTAAACTAAATAGCTAAATTAAACTAAATAGCTTTAATTCCGATCGATTAGATTAGATATGTCTATATTTGAAACACTACCAGTTAAAAGTAAATCACATTATTTCAGATATGGTTAGACATAGCTGTACTTGAGATACTACCAGTTAAAAATAAATACTTTTAACTGGTAGTATCTGGAAAAAACATATATATCATTGATGTAGCAATGATATAGTAATGATATAGTAATATTGATGTAGCAGTGTTAGATATAGGAGGTGATGTATAATGGGAAATCTAAAGTTTACGATCGATGATACTTGCGTTAAGTGTGGCGCTTGTGCTGAGGATTGTCCTGTTCAATGCATCACTGAAGGTATGACTCGTTTTAATATCAGTACAGGCTGTATCGGCTGTGGTGATTGTTATTCGATTTGTCCCGTTGGGGCCGTGAAGATGCATAAACGGGAGACTCTAAAGAGTAGTAGTCAGAAAATGGGAGACTCCAAAGAGTAATAGTCAGAAATCGGGAGACTCCAAAGTGTAATAGTCAGATCTCGGAATGTTAAAAATCCGAATCTTAAGAATTTTGAAAATCCGAACATTAAAAACTTATTTATAATTTTCATACGGAATATATGGAGTCTGAATACTTCGTATGGTATAATAAACTGTAATGAAAAAATCGCGTTTGACTCGAAAAAACGCGCTCCCCAGTACAGAAATGGATGGGCATAAATAATAGTGAATATACTTTCACAAAGATGCATATGGAGGAAGGCATGGAAAACAAGGAATTTGTAATTGTTGTTGACTTTGGTGGTCAATATAACCAATTGATCGCGCGCCGTGTTCGTGAAAATCACGTATACTGCGAAGTATATCCATACAACAAAGCGCTGGAAAAAATTAAAGAATTAAAGCCGCAAGGTATTATCTTCACAGGCGGTCCTAACAGCGTGTATGAAGAAAACTCTCCAAAAATCGAAAAAGAGATTTTTGAACTTGGTATTCCTATTCTTGGCATGTGCTATGGTATGCAATTTATGGCGCATACATTGGGCGGCGAAGTTAAATCTGCCGATAACCGTGAGTTTGGTAAAACACCTACTAAAGTGGACAGTACATCTCCATTATTCAAAGGCTTGGACGAAGACCAAGTTGTTTGGATGTCCCACGTTGACTATGTAGCAAAAGTGCCTGAAGGTTTCGAAATCATTGCGCATACAAAAGACTGCCCTGCAGCAGCTATGCAAAACAAAGAGTGTAAATTATACGCTATGCAATACCATGCAGAAGTATTGCACACTGAACATGGTAAAGAAATGCTTCACAACTTCTTGTACGAAGTATGTGGTTTCACAGGCACATGGACAATGGCAAACTATGCAAAAACTGCTATTGATGAAATCCGTAACACTGTAGGCGATGGCAAAGTATTGTTAGCATTGTCTGGTGGTGTAGATAGCTCCGTTGCAGCAGCTCTTATTTCTAAAGCTGTTGGCGACCAATTGACTTGTATCTTTGTTGACCATGGTTTAATGCGTAAAAACGAAGGCGATGAAGTTGAAGCAGCTTTCAAAGATTCCGGCATGCATTTCATCCGTGTCGATGCTGAAAAACGTTTCTTAGATAAATTGGCTGGTCTTGAAGATCCAGAAGCTAAACGTAAAGCTATCGGCGAAGAATTCATCCGCGTATTCGAAGACGAAGGCCGTAAAATCGGCTCCGTTGACTTCTTGGCGCAAGGTACAATCTACCCTGACGTTATTGAGTCCGGTACTGGCGAAGCAGAAGTTATCAAATCTCACCACAATGTAGGCGGCTTGCCTGCAGTTGTAGACTTTAAAGGTCTTATCGAACCATTGCGCAACCTCTTCAAAGACGAAGTGCGTGAACTTGGTTCTGAATTAGGCTTGGCTGACTACCTCGTATGGCGTCAACCATTCCCTGGTCCTGGTCTTGCTATTCGCGTAATGGGTGAAATTACGAAAGAAAAACTCGACATCTTGCGTGATGCGGACTACATCTTCCGTGACGAAATTGCTAAAGCTGGCCTTGATCGCGACATCAACCAATACTTTGCAGTATTAACATCTACACGTACTGTAGGCGTTATGGGTGACTTCCGTACATACGATTACACATTGGCATTGCGTGGCGTAACAACAACAGACTTCATGACTGCTGACTGGGCGCGCATCCCTTACGATGTATTGGACACAATCTCCCGTCGTATCGTAAACGAAGTACAACACATCAACCGTATCGTGTACGATATTACATCTAAACCACCTGCTACAATTGAGTGGGAATAAAAAATAACTATAGTTATTACTAAGCTAAATAAGCCTCCTATCTTTTGATGGGGGGCTTTTATGAAAATTGAAATTTTACTTTAATGCTTAGCATTTATTAGTATTAAATATTTATTTTTATAAGATTAAGCTTGATAAATTTAAGAAAAGGAGGTAGGCTAAAAGTAGCGTATGGTTAGAGTTTTTGCTTGTGGTTCGCAAGCGTTGAATTTAATGTGAGAGTTGCTTTCAGCTCTCGATGATTCTTTAATAATTTCATGTACACATGATGAATTTGAGATAAAGAGTAACCATACGCTTTTTATTATGAGTAATTATGATGAAGCTCGTAAGATGGTAGCTAAGCTGATAAATGTTGAGCTTAGAGCGATTACTTATGTGCTGTATAAAAAAGGAATTGAAAAATCATATACATCATTTGAAATCCCAAAGAAAGCTGGAGGAACTAGAGTTATTGATTCTCCGAATAAGCAGTTAAAAAGAATTCAAAGACGATTGGGTAAAAAGATATATGATATTCATAAAAACTATATAGATCAAAATAGAATAGCTTCGAATATATCTCATGGGTTTGAAATGGGTAAAGGGATAATAACCAATGCTCGTATACATAAAAATAAAAAATATCTATTAAATATAGATATTGCTAATTTTTTTTCATCGGTTAATTTTGGAAGAGTACAAGGATATTTTTATAAAAGTCAAGAGTTTCTGTTTCCAAAAGAAGTTTCTACTATAATTTCTCAGTTAGTTTGTTATGATAAGAAATTGCCTCAAGGTGCACCTACATCCCCAATAATTTCAAATTTAATTTTTAATATTGTGGATTTACGTATTTTGTCATTGGCAAAAAAATATAAATTATCTTATACTCGATATGCTGATGACATGAGCTTTTCTACTAATAATCGAGCCTTCCAAACAGATTATATTAATTTTATACAAGAGTTGAGAAACATTCTTGAAAATAGTGGATTTGAGATTAATGAAAATAAAACCAGATTAGAGTATTACTCCTCACGACAAGAAGTAACTGGCTTAACTGTAAATAAGAAGATAAACGTTAGTCGTAAATTTATAAAGCAGACTAGAGCAATGGTTGATCAACTCTTTAAAACAAATAGTTTTTACATAAATGATACGTTTGGCACCGAAGAGCAGTTAGAAGGACGGTTGGCTTTTATAAATCAATTAGACTGGTATAATAATGAACTAGAACCTGAAAGTATAAAACAGAAAGCTAATAAGAAATATATGTCAGGTTTAAATGCTAGAGAAAAGCAATATCAGTATTTTTTGTTTTATAAGTATTTTTTTAAACCGAGTAAACCAACTATTGTGACTGAAGGTAAAACAGATATTCTTCATATAAAGGCTGCTTTGATGAAGTATAGTGATAGATATCCAAATCTTATTACTAAAAATGATGAAGGGAAATATGTATTTAATTTATATTTTTTGAATAAAACTAAACGGTTAAAGTATTTTTTCGGTATTGTACAAAATGGTGCTGATACAATGAAAAATATTTGGAATTTTTATAATGGAAAAAATAATTGTGATAATATATTTAAATACATAAATGATAAGAGTCAATATGGAATAATAAGAAATGTTAATCCTGTGATTCTTTTGTTTGATAATGAAAAAGAGGCAGACAAACCATTAAGAAAATTTCTAAATCATATAGGTATGAAATCGGAGAGTGATAAACCGTTTCTAAAATTGAATGCTAATCTATATTTACAAAAAATACCTCGTATTAATAATAGTGATTGTGAAATAGAGGATCTATACAGTAAAGAAACTTTAAATATCTCTATTGATGGGAAAAAATTTGAAAAGACTGTAAAAGATTCTGTTGAAAATACTTTTTCAAAAGATATTTTTTCTAAGTATATTCTAGAACACTACCAAGAAATTGATTTTGAGAATTTTCTACCCTTATTGGACTCAATAAATGGTATTTGTAAAATAGAATAAGTAGTGTATTAGAATACTAATGATAAGATATTAATAAGCTGAAAACTGTTTTAGATAAAATGATGGAATGATATTATTTATTATCATTCCATTTTTTAAATAGACATTTTTTGATAATGTTATATAACGAGGTCCTATGAAAACGATAAAATCTTTTGGCGAGTATCCCAAATATTCTCTCCATGATGCAAGGGTACAGAAAATAGAATATGTAGACGATAGTTTAACTTTTACCTTTGATTATATTTTTTCTTATGAGAATGGTGTTGAACAGACTCATAAGGCTAAGATTGTATTTGAAAAATGTGATATTGATGATCTAGAAATTCTCGTCTTTAATAGTACAATATTAGATGCTTTCACAGGTAAAAGAATTGAATTACCTCAGTATCAGCAGGAGTATAGTGAAAGTGAGTTCGAGGTTATTACAGAGACTTATAACTGGGGCCGAGCCGTATTCCAAGGGTGGTTACGGACCGAAGGGGATCCCGTACATTGTATAATGAACATATACTTTACAGGTGATATGGTATATGTAGTTGATGAGGCCCTAATATGAGCGATTTAGATTTTACTATTTGCTGTAAAGTTACTTTCTTCAGCAAGAAGAGGGGAACTCCACCGAATTTGAATAATGGAAAGTATTGTCCTCATCTTGTTATAAAGGGCTCTGAACAGCTGTTAGGTGTAAACTTTATCGATGGTGAAGATGTTATCTTTGATCGACCAATACGAACTAATGCTCTTCCAGTAAATGAGGATGTAGATTATTCTAGTTTACAAGAAGGTACAGAGTTCTTTATCATGGAAGGCAGTACTATTGTTGGTGAAGGGATTGTAAAAGAAATCTTTCAACATAAACCGTTTGGGAATAAATAGTGAAGCGCTAAATGTATGTAATGATTGCAGATAAGGAGTGTATATGCCAATTACCTATACCGCAGATAAGAATTTTACCCCTCAACAAGTAGCAGATTTATTTCTATCTGTTCGTTGGGTGGTAGGCAAGTATCCTGATCGATTACACAAGGCGCTCATGAATTCTTCTCGTGTGATTTCTGCGTGGGATGGTGACCGTTTAGTTGGTCTTATTCGTGTCATGGATGACAGCGAGTTGGTGTGCTTCATCAATTATGTGCTGGTTCATCCTGATTATCATGGACAAGGTATTGCAGGTCATTTGCTAGAAATGGTGAAAGAGGCGTACAAGTCTTACTTGTACATTAATGTTATGATTGGTGATAGCAAGAATGCACCATTTTACGAGAAGCATGGTTTTAAAATAAAAGATAATTCCTTGCCAATGCAATATCGTAATGTACCGAAATATACGAAAAGCTGATTAGTCGGATAATCTGTATAGCAAGTAAGTGGTCACATTGTTAATAAAAGGCTACACGTACATAGCGTTACGTGTAGCCTTTGTTATGTAAAACAGTATATACTAAAACAGATATGTAGATACGATGGAGAAGGATATGGATATATTAATACGAAAAGCGACAACCTCTGATTTAGATTTGGTGACACATATAGAAGCGACTTGTTTTCCGCCTGCAGAAGCGGCGCCTTGTGAGGCTTTTAAGGAACGATTAGATCATTATGCAGGTCAGTTTTTGATTGCCTTTGATGGCGATACGCCTATTGGTTTTATAGATGGTTTTGTAACGGACGATGAAGTCTTGACGGATGAGATGTTCGCCGATGCTTCCTTACATAATCCCCATGGCGCATGGCAAATGATTTTTGGCCTAAATACGATGCCAGAATATCGAAATCGTGGTGTAGGTGGTCAGTTGATAGAGGCTTTCATAGAATTGGCTAGAGAGGAAAAACGAAAAGGTGTTATTCTTACCTGTAAGGAAGAAAAGATTCCCTATTATGCCAAGTTTGGTTTTGTCAATGAAGGTGAGTCTGAGTCTGATCATGGCGGTGCCAAATGGTATCAGATGCGTGTTGAGTTTTAGTCCCTTTGTTATGGCAATATAGTTATTAATAGATAAAAATAAATTATAGAATTTTAAGGCATTTCTACAAATTGTCCTAGTGAGAAGCTAAAACTCCGCTTAGTGGTTGAGTTTTAGCTTCTTTTTTGCTATAAAGTGTAGATTTTACAAGGATAGATGTACCCCTATACGTTTATTGACACTGTATATGGTGCATGCTACGATGAGAAAAATCACATATGATTGGGTTAGGTGTTTATAGACTTAATAGAGAATTTGGTACAAGCCAAAGCGGTCACGCCACTGTAACAGCGAGGGACTTTGCATAAAGGACGATATGCTCTTAGTCACTGAGATAATATCTTGGGAAGGCGCAAAGTAACGTTAAACTGGAGCCAGAAGAACTGCCTAATTAACAATTGCCAATTGACCTGCGAGTGACAGGGATGGGGATTTGCATAGATGAATGGTCGAACTATAAGTATATAGTTGGTAGTTCATTCTATCTATTAGCTTTTAGGCGTGGTAGTTAGTCTAACTGAGATGACAGCCCGTTTCCTCTTCGTGGGGAAACGGGCTTTTTGTGTTGATAACATGTGATTGTGTATTTTGAGAGTTTTGAATTGAGGTGCTTTTATGTTTAAGAAAAAGAAATTTATGGCTTATCTTGCCACGGTGCTCCTGCTAGTTGTGAGCATGATTATGACAGCTTGTGGTGGTCCAGCAGATACGAAAAAGGATGCCGCACAATCTGGCAAGCAAATTGAGATTACAGACGTAACAGGTCAAAAAGTTACGTTGAAAAAACCTGCAGAACGCGTAGTAGTTCAATTGAGTGCTTCTGGTGGGGCCTTCTTGACTATGGCTGCATTGCAAGGCAAAGATGTGGCTAAGACTATTGTTGGTATTGACCCTTATTTGAGCAAGTTGCGTACAGATATGTGGGATCGTTACAAATCTGAAGTGCCAGAGTTGGAAAAAATTCCTCTCATTGGTAACGTAAATGACAAAACATTTGATGTGGAAAAAGTAATTTCCTTGAATCCAGATGTTATCTTCATGCCTTTATACTTTAAAGATCAATACGAGTCTGATTACAAACCTAAAATCGATGCAGCTGGTATCCCTACTATTTATATCGATTACCATGCTGAAAAGCTTGAAAACCACCAAAAATCTATCGAAGCTATCGGTAAAGCATTGGGTAAAGAAGAGCGTGCAGCAGAAATCAACAAGTTCTATACTGAACGTTTAACAAGAGTTATGGACCGCATTAGCAAAATTAACAAACCAAAACCAACTGTTTACATTGAAACAGGTAACGAAGGTCCAGAAGGTTTAGGTTTTGCCTATAGTGCAAACGTAGCATGGGGCGCATTAGCAACTCAAGTTGGTGGCGACCTTATTACTAAAGATGTAGTTCAAAAAGCAGGTCCTGTTAACCCAGAATTTATTTTGGAAAGAAACCCAGATATCATCATCATTATCGGTTCCTACTGGCCTAAGAAACCGACATCCATGCGTTTAGGTTTCGATACAAATGAAGCAAAATCTCAAGCGTTGTTGAAAGCTTTCACCACAGAACGTCAAGGCTGGCCTGAATTGAAAGCCGTTCAATCTAAAAACGTTTACTCTACTCACCATGGTTTACCTCGTGAAGTATATGACGTTGCAGTATTCGAATATTTAGCTAAAACATTCTACCCTGAGGAATTCAAGGACGTAGATCCAGAAGGTACACTTAAGGAATTCTATGACAAATTCCTTCCATTTTCTTACGGTGGCGTTTGGTTTATGCAGTTGAACTAAAAAGGAGTTTTTCGTAGTGACAGAAACTAACAATCAGTACAATTATAAGAAACAGAGCTATAAAAAGCTCATGTTTATTATCATCGGTCTGATCATTTGCGCGGTAAGTTTTGTTACCGATATTATTGTAGGTCCTGCATCACTTACGTTGAGTGATGTATGGCTAGCATTAACAGACCCATCCGAGGTTTCCAAAAATGCGTATGTCATCATTTGGTCAATTCGCCTTCCGACGGCCATTATGGCATTACTGGTAGGCGCCTCCTTGGGCATTGCTGGTGCTGGTATGCAAACTATCCTTGATAACCCGTTATCTAGCCCGTATACACTTGGTATATCTGCAGGGGCTGGCTTCGGTGCTTCTCTCATGGTAGTTGTAGGCGCTAGTGCATTAGAGTTTTTAGGTGTCTTTATGGTTCCATTCGGCGCCTTCGTATTTGCTAGTTTGACGAGCTTCTTTATCTATTCCATCAATAAGATTAAGAATTTCTCTTCTGAAACGATGATTCTCGCTGGTATCGGCATGATGTTCTTGTTCCAAGCACTTCAATCCTTGATGCAATATATGGCATCTCCTGAGGCCCTTCAAAACATCGTATTCTGGACAATGGGTAGCTTAGCAAAGGCAAACTGGATTAATATCTCCATCGTTCTCCTCGTGCTAGTTATCATGCTTCCACTCATGATGCGTGAGTCTTGGCGTTTAACGGCTTTAAAATTAGGCGATGAAAAGGCCTCTGGTCTAGGTGTTGATGTTGAAAGCTTGCGCGTAAAAGTATTTGCTTTCATTTCCCTTATCACTGCCGTAGCCGTTTCCTTCGTTGGAACTATTGGTTTTATCGGTATTGTAGGTCCACATATTGCACGTATGCTCGTAGGTGAGGATCAACGGTATTTCTTACCTCTATCTGCAGTGTGTGGCATGGCGATTTTGTCTCTCGCATCTATTGCGAGTAAAATGCTCGTTCCTGGGGCGATGTTCCCAATCGGTATTGTGACAGCAATCATCGGCGTACCTTTCTTCTTCTCGTTGGTATTAACTAGGAAAAGGAGCTATTTCAAATGATTGAAGTTCATAATTTAACCTTTGGCTATTCCTCTACGGAAGACGGACAAATCTTGAAGGGCGTTGATTTTGCCGCTAAAACTGGTAAATTGACGGCTCTCATCGGTACCAATGGTGCTGGTAAATCTACACTGTTAAAAACAATTATGGGTATCTTGAAAGGCAAGGGCGACATTACCATCAATGGTAAATCTGTAGCTGAATATTCTACAAAGGATTTCAGTAGTACAGTGAGCTACTTGTCTCAAGATAATGACTGTAGAGTCAATTTGACTGTTTTTGAAGTCGTTATGCTAGGGCGCATGGGATCCATGTCCTTCCGCGTAAGTGATGAAGACATTGCAGCTACACAAGAGGTGTTGGAACGGTTGAACTTGCAACGCTTTGCATCGCGCAGCATTATGGAGCTCAGCGGTGGTCAACGCCAACTTGTGTTCATGGCCCAGGCCCTTGTAAAAGAACCTAAAATCTTAATTCTTGATGAACCGACGAGTGCGCTAGATTTGCACAAGCAATTTGACTTGTTAACATTGCTAAAAAATCTGACTCAAGAAAATGATTTTACAACACTTGTAACATTACATCATCTTGATCTGGCGGCTATGTTCGCAGATGAAATCATCGTGCTCAAAGAGGGTAGAGTATACGCTCAAGGTGCACCGAAAGACATCTTTACAGAAGCCATGATGGAAGATGTATACCGTGTTAAAACTAAAATCTATATGGACGACAAAGGCATGCCTCATGTCATTCCATTAGAAGCTATTAACTGATTAACGCATCAGTTCAACAAATAAAAGAAGCTGAAATCTTTGCAGTGCATTGATTTCAGCTTCTTTTTTGTTGGGAAAATATGTATTTTTGAAGGAGTCTAATTAACATTCATTAAATAAAATTAATTAAATGATTTCCTTTACTTGCGCCACACCTTTATCGGTCAGCATATAGTACCCATTCGTTATATACAACAACCCTTGCTTCTTAAGGTGTGATGCGGCTTGGTGTGTATAGTCTGGCTTCCAGTTCAAGTGTTCGTGAATGGTGCCGATACCATTTTCAATGGCTGCCACAGGTGTGTTCATATGGGTATAGATGTGGCAGAGCATCATCGTTTCTCGATAGTGACGACGCAAGTGGCGTTGGCGAAGATAGGTTGCAATATAGCCTGTCTTTGGCGTGCCAATAACGGCAATTAATAATGCGAGACCAATCGTCGTTGCGATAGCACCTGCAATGGATACGTCTAGGGTGAAAGCGACTTCTGTACCGATGACGGCACAGATAATGCCGATGATGCTGCTGCTAGTGAGCATGGCTTTCACAGAGTCCGTCCATAAATAAGCGATAACCGCAGGTCCGATCATGAGGCCGATAACGAGGATAGCGCCTACTGCTTGGAATGAAGCTACCACGGTAAGGGACACCATGGTCATCAGCACGTAGTGGATGAGGGCGGGCATGAAGCCGAAGAGCCCTGCTAATAGTGGGTCGAAGGTAGATAGCTGCAATTCCTTGTAGAAGAGCATAACTAATAGGAGGTTGATGAATGCCACCCCAAGGGAGATCCATAGAGATACAGGACCTAAGTCGGTGCCGTTTACAATCCATCTGTCGAATGGGGCGAACGCAATTTCCCCTAGAAGTGCGGTATCTACGTCAAGGTGTGCGTTGCCGCTGTAGAGACTGACGAGGATGATGGCAATGGAGAATAGAAGGGGAAAGATGATACCGATGGATGCATCTTCGTTGACGAGGCCCGTGTTATGAATCATCTCTGTAAGCCATACCGTTCCTACGCCGACTATGGTTGCCCCTACTAAAAGCAAGGGTGAGTTTAAGTCTTCCGTCACAAAGAAAGCGAGTACAATGCCGAGGAATACGGTGTGTGTAATGGCGTCTGCCATCATGGACATGCGGCGTAGCACGAGGAATACACCAGGGATAGCGCACGCGATAGATACTGCGATGGCGATGAGTAAAATCTCTGTATGTACTGTCATGGGGCACCCCCTATGCGAGGCTGTCCACCCTCTGCTCTATATATTTTTTGTTGTAAATCGGCAGGACTTATCTTTGTGGTTTCTGATAATAAAGCTTGTTTTGATTGTTTGTTTCTACGATATTGCCATAAGATGCCTCTATTAGGTGCAAATATGAGGCTCAACAGTACGATAACTGACAGAATGACGATAATCGCAGGACCTGTAGGCAGTTTTTGTACTGTTGTACTCCAAATGGTACCGCCGATAGCAGATACCATACCGAAACATCCTGCTAACATACACATGGTACCTAGCTTGTTCGTCCACTGACGAGCCCCTACGGCCGGTGCAATGAGTAGGGAACTGATTAAGATAGCACCTACTGATTGAATGCCAATGATGATAGTCATGATCAATAGGAATCGATATAAAATGAGTGTAAAGGTGACGGGAATTTGCAATGTTTTTGCGTATTCTACGTCGAAGGAGATGAGCTTTAGCTCCTTCCAAAATAAGGCTGTTAAAACGATAATGATGAGTGCTGCCGCCGATGTAATGTACACATCGCGGGCTAATATGGTGGCGGCCTGTCCAAATATAAATTTTGAAAGCCCCGCCTGACCTGCATTGTTCAGACTTTGAAGGTAGGTGAGTAGAACCATACCAAGACCAAAGAAAGCAGATAGTATAGTAGCTAGAGCACCATCGAATTTGATTTTACTGTTTTCAACGGTGATGGTAATGAGCCATGCCGCAGTGATGGAGGACAGGGCAGCACCTATAATGAGTACCTCAATGTCTTTTATACCGGTCAGCAAGAATGCGATGACTACACCAGGCAGTGCGGCGTGGGAGAGGCCGTCACCGATGAGGCTTTCCTTGCGCAGTACTGCGAAGGTGCCTGCAATACCACTGGCAAGGCCTAAAAGAGCCGTCCCGAGCAATACCATCTGCGTCGTATAGGATTGGAGTATGGTCATACAATCCTCCCCTTGCCGTAGGTGCGCTCGATGGCCTCATCAGTAAAGGTCTCTACTACGGGACCATAGGCAACAGTTTGCTTATTGACCATCGTTACCCAGTCGAAATATTGAGGTACCGTATTTAAATCGTGGTGTACGACGATGACCGTTTTGCCACGGGCTTTCATTTCTTGTAAAAGGGAGATAATGGCGTGCTCCGTCGTTTTGTCGACGCCCTTGAAAGGCTCGTCCATGAGATAAATATCTGCCTCTTGTACGAGGGCTCTCGCGAGGAATACACGCTGTTGTTGGCCCCCTGAAAGTTGACGAATTTGCCTATTCACATAGTCGCTCATGCCCATTTTTTCAATCATGGAGAGGGCCAGTTCCTTATCCTTTTTACTTGGTCGTTTGAACCAACCTAGATGACCATAGCGGCCCATAAGTACAACGTCTAATACGGTAGTAGGAAAGTCCCAGTCTACGCTACCGCTTTGAGGTACATAGGCAATTTTTTTGTAATCCTTTTTGTCCATTGCAAGGTGGTGGTCGATATAAAACTTAACACTACCTGAGATAACTGTTAATAGGCCTAACATGGCCTTTAATAATGTAGATTTACCGGCTCCATTAGGGCCGACGATAGCCGCTAAGGAACCGATAGGTACCTTCATATCTACGTCCCATAGTACGGGTTTTGTCGTATAAGCTACGGTCATATCTTCAACTTCAACAGCCCATTCCATAGAGACCTCCTTCTATTAATAAGTGCTACTAGCTAATATTGCTAGTAGCACTTGTACTTACAATAACAAAGTATATTTAAAACTATCTAAGTCATAAGTCCGAACTGTAACCAGACCTGTAAATTTACTTTGTCGTATTTGATTAAGTTAATCAAATCATTGTTTATTTAAGTGCTTTAACGATGGTATCGATGTTAGCTTTTACCATGCCAATATATGTGCCGCCTTCAGTGCCTTCAGAACCGAGGGAGTCGGAGTATAATTCGCCACCGATAGCAATGTTCCAGCCTTTAGCCTTAGCTGCTTCTTGAACGGCTTCAATGGTTTTGTGTGGTACAGAAGATTCTACGAAGATCGCTTTAATTTTGTGATCTACGATAAATTGAACAAGTTCATTCACATCTTGTGTGCCAGCTTCTGTAGCAGTACTTACACCTTGCAAACCTTTTACTTCAAAGCCATAAGCGCGAGCAAAGTATTGGAAGGCATCGTGTGCTGTTACGAGAACGCGAGATTCTTTAGGAATAGATTCTGCTTGTGCTTTAATATATGCATCTGTTTCATCTAATTTAGTGAGGTATGCATCATAGCGTTTTTTGAAATCCTCTTTGTGAGCTGGATCTGCTTTCGCAAGACCTTCGTAAACTGCTTTGGCAGCAAGTTTCCAGTTAGCTACATCGAACCAAATATGAGGGTCTTTAGTTTTCACGCCATCTTCTTCATCAAAGTCGAGTAGAGTGGCTGGATCAATAGCGTCGGATACGCGGATAGTAGCTTTATTTTGTTTTGTTAAATTGTCGAAAATGGAACCCATTTTACCTTCTAAGTGAATGCCGTTGTACACCACAACATCTGCCTTAGACATAGTTGTTACATCGCCGGCGCTAGCTTGGTAGAGGTGAGGGTCTACGCCAGGTCCCATGAGTCCTTGGACGGATACATGATCACCGCCAATTTCTTTTACTAAATCTGTTAACATTGTAGTAGTAGCTACAACATTTAATTTTTTCTGATTGTCTTGGGCTGCATCTTTTCCACAGCCTGCTAATGCGAATAACATAAGTGCTAATGATACGACAATTAGTAAGATTCGATTAAATTTCATAATAAACCTCCTTTTATAGGTACAGCGTTAAAAACTTTAGTTATCTTGTTAATACATAAGTGATACAATCTACCCTTATTTAAGCGGAAAAATAGCCACTACTAACGTAGCGGCTAGTGGCAGTTATACGGTTTTCTGCTAAGGTCACAATTGTTAAGGGATGAGAGATTGTAGATGGTTTGGCCCAATGAGGGCAACGATACCAAGTACCATCATGACCTTCATTTGAATACGCTTTCTACGTCTCATGATGAACCTCCTTTGTGTAATTTTTTGTCATATCAACCTGATATGTAAGTCCGAACAGTTATCTTGAAATCAATATATCATAAATGAGAAATTTTATCAATAATAATTTATTCTTTAAATATTCATCTTTATTTAGTATGATATTATGCATAGACAAAATGAATAAGGAGGCTTATTATGAATAAATTATTCCGATACACTGCTGCAGCTGTACTCGTTGCATCTTTCGGCATGTTAGGTAATTATACAGCTGATGCGGCAAAGTTCTTAGAATCTCCAAGAGAGGTTCATATTGTAAAACCTGAGTTGCCTGAGATTCCTCAAACGGCTACGGTGTCACCAGATATGCGCGTACGCTTCTTGATTGATAAAAAAGGGAATGTTAAAAATGTTTTCGTTGAACGCTCCTCTGGTTATGCTCCTGTTGATGAAGCAGTAAAAAAAGCAATCATGCAGTGGAAATTCACACCTGCTATCGGCACGGATCAAAAGGCTCATGAATCTATTATTGGGATGACAATTACTCTGCCTAAGCATGCTGTAACAGCTAAATAAGGAGATAATGATGAATAAAGTGTTGCGTTGTGCAATGTTGAGCGCATTGTTTGTAACTGGTTTGGTGGCCTCTGTATTGGCGGCTCCTTATAAACCGCCTACAGCGGTATCTACGCCAGCTGTAGACCAAGCGGTTCTTGCCGGTTATAGCGGTGCTGTTCATGGTGCAGATGTACGTTTTACCATCAATGAAGACGGCTCTGTAGGGGATATTGAGATTGTAGCATCTAGTGGATCCAGCGCTGTTGATGCGGCTCTCGTTGAAACTATTTCTACATGGCGATTTAATCCTGCTACAGACTCTAATGGTAATCCGGTAGCATCTTCTAAAACTGAATATATTGATTTTTAATATCTAATAAAGGCACTCGTACATGGTATGGGTGCTTTTTGTGTGAAATCTTAAGCTGATGCACTATTTGCGTAATCTACGTTTAATTGGATTGTAACCACAATTAAGCAAAACTAGTTGAGAAATTTTTACAAAATAATAAAACTGTATCTATAGCTACTGAAAATTACTTTCAAAATGTTATAATAAAATCATAATCATCAATTAGCCCTTGGAGGTATACACATATGAATCCATTAAAACAAAAGCTAGATATTAACAATGAACGTTACCGAATTATTGTGTCCGTTAAAGAAGATTATTTAGACGGAAAATTGTCCTTAGAAGAGGGCAATCGTATTTTAAAAGAAAAACTTGGCACTTGTACGCCTGATGAGTTTGCTTATGCAGAGCAAAGTTTAAAAGGTGTTTACAAGGATGAAGAGATCCTAGATAAGATGGATGACCTATTAAACTTGTTCGATGGCGTATTAGTACGCGCTCAAAATGAGTATCCTGAAAATCATCCGTTGTGGGTGTACTTAGAAGAAATCAATGCTGTTGAAAAGGTAGCTCTCGAAGCAGATGAATTATTAAAGCAAGAGAAGTTTATTAAAAATCCATGGCTTGGTATCTTTGATTCATTAGCGCAATGGAGAACGCATCTGTCTCGTAAGCAAAATCAATTATATCCAATGCTAGAGGATCATGGTTTTGACCGCCCTACACGTATTATGTGGACCTTTGATGACGGCGTGCGCGATGCTATCTCTGCATCCTATGCATTGCTTCGGGAAGATAAATACGAAGAGTTCTTAGCATCTGTACCAGAAACATTGGCAAAATTGCGCGATTTGAACTCTAAAGAGTTAGAGGTTTTATTGCCAACATCCTTTAAATTATTAAGTGATGAAGAGTTTGTGCGCATGAGCAAAAATGACCATGAAATTGGTTATGCTATCATCAATCCACCAGGTTTATACGTAGTGCCAGGCATCAATGATTCTGCAGCGCAACTAAATGCCAATAACTCCGGTCAAAACGGCGCTGTATCTAACGAATTCTTAAACGATTTAGCAGGTTTATTGTCTAAATATGTTGGTCCTGTAGGAGGTGCAGCCGTTGGTAAAGATGCTGTATTAGACGTAGCTACTGGCAAATTGACCTTAGAACAAATCAATTTATTGTTCCGTCATCTTCCAGTAGATTTATCCTATGTAGATGAAAATGAACTCGTTAAGTTCTACAGTGATACACCGCATCGCATTTTCCCACGCAGTGCTAACGTTATTGGTCGTGAGGTGAAGAATTGTCATCCAGCGAAGTCTGTTCACGTGGTAGAAGAAATCGTTGAGAAGTTCCGCTCTGGCGAGCAAAGCCAAGCTGAATTCTGGATTAATAAACCGGGCTTGTTTATCTATGTTATCTACACGGCGGTGCGCGATGAAAATGGCAAGTTCCGTGGTGTACTAGAAATGATGCAAGACTGCACTCATATCCGTGAATTAGAAGGTTCCCGTACATTGTTAACGTGGGATAAAACCGATTTTGTAGGCGATGGTAATAAAGAAAAATCCTTAGCCCAAGAGGCTGCAGAAGAGGTAGACGAAGAACCATTAACAGCTGATGCAGATGGTCGTTTCCATATTGACGCAAAAACGACTTTGTCTAATTTGATTAAACAAAGCCCAGATATTGTAGATCATTTAATTTCTTTAAATCCTAAATTCGAGAAATTAAAAACGCCTATGGTAAAAGTGATGGCTAAGGTGGCTACTATCAAGATGATTGCAGAACGCGGTGATTTTGATGTAGATGATTTGATCGGTAAAATCGACGCATTCATTAATAAAAATAAGAAATAATTGAACTTTTAAATGTGAGAGAGGCAAGGTCTTAGGGCCTTGCCTCATTTTATTTTGTTATTAGTGTTGCGCAGTGATTGTGAATATTGAATTATATGTTGTTTACTTTGGTTACAGCATTAAGTAATGATTAGTTATCAATTTTTATTATTAGAAATGTGTTGCACTAATTTGAAATAAACATACAATAATTTCCTATATTTCATCTGTTTTGTGTATACAAATTTGATTGAAAAGGGTAAAATAGAAAATAATGAAAGTATTTGCAAAAACAATATTTTCATATATTAATCTACTTTTACATGAGAAATTACAAAATATTTAAAGGTGAGGATCTAGATACTATGTCTACAAGACGCGTTTGGAAGCAAAGTGAAATTAAAACAAACCCATTATTTTCTAAGATGCGCAGTACTATTGAAACTGCATTTTATGGGAACAATGTAACGCCTGTAACATCCGTTGCACAAGCGTATCAATTTGCCGCTGAAGAGCCAGGTGTTATCGTCCTCGATATGCCTGTATATAAACCATGCGAGCAAGGTTTGCCAGCTGATGCAAAGGTACTTGTTACAAACGATGGTAAAACTACAGGTCGCTATGCAAAAGCTCGTCGTATTATTGGTGATGAAGGTATTGATGAAGTAGAACTTGCTAATATTGCACGTGATGCAGTCTATGATAGCCGTGGTAAAGAATGGATTTCTGCTGAAACTATCGTAGGTCTTGATAAAAAGTTCACAGCTCGTGCGCATTTGATGATTCCAAAAGATCACGCATCTATTTTGTATTCTTGGATCATGAACTTCAAGTTCTTTGATGCAGCAGTAAAAGAATTCTACAATGATAGTTTAGAGATCCCAGAAGGTGATATCTACATCTACTCTGATCCAGATTATGTTGTACCAGGTCATCCAGGTGGTCTTGCTATTTTTGACCCTGCTCATAACTGTGCAATGATTCTTGGCATGCGCTATTTTGGTGAGCACAAAAAAGGTACTCTTACATTGGCATGGTCCTTGGCAAATCGCCTCGGCTATGTTGCTTGCCACGGTGGTATGAAACGTTACAACCTTGATAATGGCAAATCCTATACTATCGGTGTATTCGGCTTGTCCGGTTCCGGTAAATCTACATTGACTCATGAAAAACATGATGGTCGTTATGATATCTCTATCTTGCATGATGATGCGTATATTATCAATACTGAGGATTTGAGTTCTATTGCTCTTGAACCTACGTACTTTGACAAAATGCAAGATTACCCTGTGGAACATCCTGCTAATGAATTCTTGTTAACACTACAAAATGTAGGCGTAACTATGGATGACGAGGGCCGTAAGGTTGTATTAGCTGAAGACGTTCGTAATAATAATGGTCGTGCTATCAAATCTCAATTCTGGACAGAGAACCGCGTAAATTACGTAGACGAGCCAGTTAATGCTATTGTATGGCTTATGAAAGATAAAACATTGCCACCGATCCTCAAAATTGATGATCCTGTACTAGCATCTACAATGGGTGCCACACTTGCTACGCGCCGTTCTACAGCGGAAAAACTCGATGCTCATGTGGATCCAAATGCACTTGTTATTGAACCGTATGCAAATCCATTCCGTACATATCCATTGGCTCTTGATTATGAAAGCTACAAAAAATTGTTCTCTGAATGTGGCGTAGAATGCTACATTATGAATACAGGCTTCTTCTTGGACAACAAAGTTCCAAAAGAAGTGACTCTTGATTTGTTAGAACGTTTGGTAGAAGGTACTTTGGAATTCAAACCATTCTATAAATACCCGAACCTTGAGTATGTAGAGGTTCCTGGTTTTGAACCACCATTCCAAGTGCGTGAGTACCATCACCAATTACACAAAGCTTTTGAGTTCCGCTATGACTATGTAGAAAACCTTATTGGTCATAAAAACGAATTACCAGAAGAAGTATTAGATGTACTTAAAACATTAATGTAATTTCAAAAACTATTAAATCCTCAATGTAATATTGAGATTGTCTAACTGCTCAAAGAAAAGGCCCTCCATGTGGAGGGCTTTTTTGTTGTGCGTAAGTAATATTATATTACTATGCCTCAGTTTAGTTTAGCTTAGCTTAGATTAGGATAGAATAGCTAAGATTAGATTAACTTAGATTAGAAGTATTGTTTTATAAATAATAGACTTTTAAATTACATTATATATCTTGTATTTTGGTAATATATAGTTATAATAAAATCATAATGTTTTGTTATAAGGTGTTTCTATGGATATAAAAGATATTAAATACATAAGTACTATCGTTGAGATGGCGTCATTTTCTAAAGCGTCTAAAAAATTATATATTTCTCAGCCTGCGTTGAGTCAAAGTATTCGTCGTATCGAAGCAGAGTTAGGTGTTCCTATGTTTGCTCGTGATCGTACTAAGGTTGTGCCGACGGCTGCAGCATTGCAAATTGCAAAAGAAGGGATGCCATTAGTTCATAAAGTAGAGGCTTTAACACAGTCTATTATCAATCAAGGTACAGATGTGGCATATCATGTTCGAATTGGTTTGTCCCAGTTTTATGGTCATCATATGTTGGGTAAAACATTAAAGAGTTTTCAACAAATTGAACCGTCATGGGAGTTCCATGTGGTAGAAGGGGAATCTCATTTTCTAGAGCAACAGATTTGTGATGGCTTAGTTGACGTAGGACTATTCCCAACACCTATTTATTCTCAAGCTCTTGAAAGCTATCCCGTACTTGATGAGCAAATTTTACTAGCTATTAGTGTAGAAAATAAAAAAGCCATTGCTATTGCGGACTCTCTCATGACGCCTGATGGTATTCGGGAAATCGCACCGTTTGGACCGTTTCCATTTATTCTTTTGCGAGAGGGCTTAAAGCTACGGTCTTTGGTAAACCGATTATGTCAAGCGGAGTCCTTTGTGCCTAAAGCTGTTATTGCATCAGAAACATTGGATACTTGTCGTTCTTTAGTAGAAGATGATTATGGTATTACTTTCTTGCCGAGTACACTCAATAGTAAAGGTGATGATGATAAAGTTAAATTCTATCCTTTAGCGTCAAAGCTTTGTTTCCGTCAATTAGTTCTTGTGGCAAGATCAGATAGAGCAAAACGATTCCATTTGCCGGAAGTAGCAAATATTATGCAGAAATTCTTATAAACTATACAGATGGAGTGTTAGCGTATTTAGTACTACTTACGAATAATAATTTATATAAAACAATATCTAAATATAGTATTCTATAGATAAAAGAGGTTAATTCCCTGCATTTACAGGAATTAGCCTTTTTGATTTATGAAAGAAAACTGAAAATATCGAATTTGATAAATATATTAATCACAATATCTTTTGGCGTTAATGAGTCAAAAATTTCTCAAAAAAATAATTGACAAATGTCCTTTCGAAAAATATACTTAAAGTAGGTTAAAACATATTTAAGAGATAGGATTTAAAACCCACAAGTATGGTGGATTTAAAAAATAAAATAAAAATAGAATATGTTTTCTTGTTATTGACGGTTGGCCTATGTAGGCCCCTAGGAGGTTTATTATGAATAAAGATGTGGAAAACAAAAATACCCATGACCACAGCCATGGCGAACATCATCATGAACATCATCATGACCATCATTGCCATTGTGGCGGTCATCATCACCATCATGGTCACGACCATGATCATCATCACGACCATGATCATCATCACGACCACGATCATGAACATGGTCACGACCATAGTCATGCAAAGGCTATGCCGACGGATAAATGGGTGCCACACACTCATGAACCTGGGGTACCACATGAACATGGCGTAAACGATTACATGAAAGCCGTTGCTGAGTATCGTAAAACATGGCCTACAAAACAAGATGTAATTGAACAAACACCAGATCCTGCGGTACGTGAAATGATTCTTCGCATGGAGCAAATCGGTTGTGATACAGTGTTTGATCGTTTCGACAAACAACAACCACAATGTACTTTCGGTATTGCTGGCGTATGCTGCCGTATCTGCTTCATGGGTCCATGTAAAATTACACCTAAGAGCCCTCGTGGTGTCTGCGGTGCTGATGCTGACCTTATCGTAGCTCGTAATATGACACGTGCTGCTGCAGGTGGCTTGACTCAACATGGTGCACATGCTCGCGAAATCTTGATTTCTTTGAAAGCTGCTGCTAATGATCAATTGGATATTCCAATTTTAGGGGAAGAAAAAATTCGCACAGTATGTAAAGCTTTCAACATCCCTGAAGAAGGCCGTTCCTTAAAAGAAGTGGCAAATGACTTGGCAGACGTTCTATTAGAAGATTTGAGCCGTGCATTGCCTGGCGAATATAAAACAATTACAGCGTTAGCTCCAGCTGAACGCCGTGAAGTTTGGAAAAACCTAGATATCTTGCCTATTTCCGCGTACAATGAAGCCTTTGATGCATACCATCGTACATGCGTAGGTACAGATGGCGATTGGGAAAGCAACATGAAACAATTTTTGCGTTGTGGTCTTGCTTTCACATTTACTGGCGTAGTGGCAGCGGACATCGCAACAGATGCCTTGTTCGGTCTAGGTGGTCGTCGTACATCCAAAGTTAACATCGGTGCTTTGAAAAAAGGTTATGTTAACATCGCTGTTCATGGTCACTTGCCAACATTAGTATCCCAAATTTGTACAATTGGTGCCTCTGAAGAGTACTTAGAAAAAGCAAAAGCTATCGGTGCTAAAGGTATCCAATTCTACGGTATCTGCTGCTCTGGTTTGTCCAGCATGTACCGCTATGAAAATGTTATTCCATTGTGTAATGCTATCGGTGCTGAGCTTGTACTTGGTACTGGTGCACTCGATTGCTGGGTAGCAGACGTTCAAGACGTATATCCTGCTATCATGGACGTAGCACGTTGCTTCAACACAAAAGTTATTACTACATCTGATGCAGCTCGTTTACCAGGTGCAGAACATATCGGTTACGATCATCACCATACAAACTTGTCTGAAACTAAAGAATTGGCTCGTAAAATCTTGGATCGTGCCCTTGAAGCGCATGAATTGCGCAAAGGTATGCCTGTATTCATTCCGCCATACGAAATCACTGCAGAGGTTGGTTTCTCTCCAGAATCCACTGTTAAACATTATGGTTCCTTCAAACCATTGGCAGAGGCTTTAAAATCTGGTAAAGTTCGTGGTATCGTAAACGTAGTAGGTTGTTCCAACCCTCGCGTTATCTACGAGAAAGCAACTGTAGATATCGTTGATACACTTATCAAAAATGGCTGTATCATCACAACAAATGGTTGTGCGTCCTTCCCATTGATGAAACTTGGTTACTGTAATACAGATGCTATTAAGAAATGTAGCCCTGCATTGCAAGAGTTCTTGGGCGATGATCAACCGCCAGTATGGCATGTTGGCGAATGTGTAGATAATGCTCGTTCTTCCGGTATCTTTGCTGGTATTGCAGGTGAATTAGGTCTTAACTTACCACAAATGCCATTTGCAATGTCTAGCCCTGAATGGTCTAACGAAAAAGGTATCGATGCATCCCTTGGCTTCCGCTTGATGGGTATCAACTCTTACCACTGCGTTGAGCCACCTACACAAGGTTCTGATGCTGTTACAAAATGGCTTAAAGAAGACACTAAGGACATCTTAGGTTCTGTTATGTATGTAAATACTGATCCTGCTAAAGTAGCTGAAAAAATCTTAGCAGATATCGATGCTAAACGTGCTGCTTTAGGTTGGGCTGAAGTAAAATAGTTTATCTTTTGATAGATTATAATTTGTAGTTACGTATAAAAACACCCTCTATAGATCTTATAGTTATTGTGACTATTAGACTTTAGAGGGTGTTTTTTATTGTTTGTTGATAGATTTTTAGTAGTGTTATATTAGCTGTAGCCTAGTATGCTAATTATTTTAGGACTATTAAAGTGCGATGGTTTCGCCGTCTTCAGGCACTGCTACATGGCTTTCAATGTTGTTGCCTTTGATAAATTTGCGCACATCCTTACGACTTGTTGCAGTATGATTAACTGTATCCATGTGAACCGCAATGATTTTAGCCTCTGGTTTGCGTACCACCATGCGGCCAATATCTTTTGTACCCATAATAATACTATCTTCAAAGCCTAAAACTTGAGCATATCCAGTGTTCATAATAATAACGTTAGGATCGAAGCGAAGGAGGGCCTTCTCTACATCACTTGTCCAAACTGTATCGCCTACAAGGTACACAGTTGGTTCGTCTGCTGCTTCAAAAATAACGCCCATCGCATCGCCTGCTAATGGTGCGAGAACTGGATTTGCATACATTTCTACCGTGCCGTGGGAGCCACCTGTTTTTCTTAATGTGATACCATTAAACTCTAGACTTTCAAAAATGATGCGGACATCATTAAAGCCTTGTGAAGTAATAAGTTCTTTGTCTGCTGTATTTTGTACAAAAATAGGAAGTGATTTTGGAATAGCATTAATTGCCGTATCATCCCAATGGTCAAGATGTGTGTGTGTAACTACTACTGCAGTTATATTGCTTAATAGATTGTCTAGTGATACAGGTAAATCAACCATAGGCATTCTTTGTTGATAGTTAAATGTTCCTTCGAAGCCAGGATAAGTATCTTTTGGTGCTAAAAATGGATCAATAAGGAAGGTTGTATTTTTTATTGTTAATTTTCCTGTGGCATTTCGAATGTGAGTATATTGTGTCATAGTTATCTCCTTAATTAAATTATTGTCGATTTAGTTGAATAGATTATTATTTGTAATCTCTAGAACTAGTGTACCTTGTTTTGTTATACTAGTCTCAACAATAATTAACACTATGTTTATTAATAGACACATTGTATAAAAGTGTCTATATTGGAGGTTATATGATAACTCGAAAAGAAATGACACGTATGTTGTTAAAAGAAGGCTTGCTTAGTTGTTTGGCAAACAATTCTTTTGAGTCTGTAACAGTAACATCGTTGTGTAAAGCTTCGAGTATAACTCGTTCTACTTTTTATTTACACTATAGTAATATCATGGAAATTGTTGATGATTTAGTAGATGATGCAATCGCTTATTCAAAGCTAGGAATGTTAGATAACAATAATTTACAAATTATAGCTAAAACTTTATCAGCTGCTTCTAATTCTGTTTCGTTGAGAGAAGCATACGATTCTATTTTTGATAGATTGCCTCTATGTCAGCGTATTATACGACATAAAAAGTATTTACCTTTATTTTTAGATGAACAAATTTCAGAATATGTATTACAACGCATTATCAGGAGTGAAAAAGATCGGCAAGGGCTCGTTATGGCAGAAGCACTTGGGATTTCGTTTGATGTAGGTGTATCCGTTTTTGTATTTTTAGTACACGGATTATATGCTATTAATAAAGAATATAAGTGGACTCAGAGTGATGAGTGGTTAGAAGCTCAGAAAGTTATTTTTGAACTCGTTTATCGTGGTTTACAAAGCAAATAGAATTCATACTCGTATATGTTTTGTCCTATAACCCTATGTTTTAGTATTCTATGAAGTTTTTAGACAACGAAAAAAGGACTCCATATGGAGTCCTTTTTTCATGTAAGGGGAGTGTTAGTATTAATATCAAATGAACCATGTATTTAAACAAGTAGTAGGTTTGGGGTTAGTATTACTTGTCGGGAGATAAATACACGTATGGTAACCAGGGAATTGTTACCTCTATTTATCATTTGATGTAGTTATTATAAAAACAATAAATGAGTTAAAAATGAAGATATTTAATAAATTGCTTTAAATTTCTTATATTTCTAAAAAACTTCGTAATTTAGTTTAATTATTGTTGATAAATATGGGGCAATTTTGGTATTATATATAAAGGAGAAGTTGTATATTTTATAAAGGTTTGATGCCATTAAGCTTTTATAAAGTATACAGCTCTATAGCATGAGAGGAGCAGTCATATGAGTAAAATATTAACCATATTATCGCTTTTGTGGCTACTCAGTATAGGGGGGACTGCTTACGCAACGGACTGGTACTATGTTGGACCAGATGCATCAGGAAACCAATTATTTATTGACAACGACAGTGTACAAAAGAGTGATTATGACGCACTTTTGTGGCTGCGAGTCAATGAACTGGGTGGCGACGAATTGCGGTACAAAGTTTATATCAGTAGATATAATAGAACCATGGAAACATTGAAGGTTGATGCGTACATGGCAGACGGGACGCCGTATGAAAATGTAGAATTTAATGAAAACCCTGAGCCTATTGAGGGTAATACTAATGGGCATGCTATTTACAATTTATTATGGAATTAAAAGAACCATCTAGCACAGCAAACTAGATGGTTCTTTTTATGTGTAAAATATTTATAAATCCTTAGGAATATTATCTATATACTACATTCTCAGAACACTGAGAATGGTATATACATGAAGAGATTAAACTTGGGCAGAATTACGACTCAATTCTAAGTCTTGAATCATTTGAAGATCGTCTTGAGGAGAGCGACCGCCCGTTGTTAAGTAGCCACCAACCATGATGCCGTTAAGGCCACCTTTTAAAGCATAAGCTTGTAAGTCTCGTAGATTTACTTCGCGACCACCAGCTGTACGAATCAATGCGTTTGGCAAGATGAAACGGAATACAGCGAAGGTACGTAAAATATCTAGAGGACGTAAAGCTTTATTACTTTCAAATGGTGTACCTTTAACAGGATTTAAAATGTTGAGTGGTACAGAGTCAATATGCAAACGTTTAAGCTCGAATGCCATCTCTACGCGTTGTTCTAATGTTTCATTAAGCCCGAGGATGCCGCCAGAGCAAACGCGAATACCTGCTTTTTGAGCATTATCGATAGTAGACATTTTATCTTCGTAGGAATGGGTTGTACAAATATCTGGGAAGTGACTAGGCGCTGTTTCGATATTGGAGTGGTATCGAGTTACACCCACTTCTTTTAATTTGAGAGCTTGTTCATAAGTTAACAAACCAAGGGAACAGCAAATTTCGAGACCTACTTCGTTTTTAATACGGTCTAATACGCGAATGATTTGGTTAAATTCATCTGGGTTATTAGTATTACGACCACTCGTTACGATAGAAAAACGAATAGCGCCTGCTTCTTTAGCTTTGCGCGCCGCATCGAGGATGCTTTCATCATCCATGAACGGATATACTTGAACACCTGTTTCGTGATGGGCAGATTGGGCACAGAATTTACAGTTTTCAGGACATTTGCCGGATCGTGCATTTACAATGGCGCATACATCCACGGAGTTGTCATTGAAATGCTGGCGAATTTTATCAGCCATAGCAAGTAAAATCATGGTGTCATCGTCTGACGTATGAATCAGCTCGATTGCTTCTTCCTTAGTGATTTCGCCGCCGTTCATAATGCGGTTGGCAATAGTAAGGATTTTTTCGTATGTACCCACTTGGGATGGTTGTTGATCTTTAGGCAAAGCCATAATAGCCTCCAAGAATTGTTAACTTAATAAAAACATAAAATATTGACAATCTGATTGTAAACCTTCGTGCATAAATTGTCAACCAAATGTATTTATTGGTTAACATAGTTAAATCTAGGTTGCTATAAATTTAGTTTGTATTCCTTTTTATGAAAAAAATATGTGATTATCCTATAATTTATATTTATTAATAATTAGGAGAAATTTATTTTAACTATATCTTTTTTGGGCTAATTGATAGCTATTTTTAACTTATCTTTAACGTTTTGTAGTATAATAGACTATTGTAATTACTATATATAACTATAATAAAAAGTACTAATACAAGGAGTGGATATAGATGCAGCCGTTTCGATTTATACACTGTGGTGATCTGCATTTAGGGGCACCCTTTCAATATGCTACAGGTATTAGCCGCGCCGTTGATCGTGCCGTGAGCGAAGCTACCTATGTAGCCTTTGATACAATCATTGACACTGCTATTGACGAGCATGTTCATGCCGTTGTTATAGCTGGTGATATTTATAATAGCGAAGACCATAATTTAGAGGCTCAAGTGCGTTTTGTGCGCGCTATGTACCGTTTAGCGGAACATCGCATTCCGGTCTATATGGTGCAAGGTAATCATGATCCTGCTGAAAGCTGGAAGGCGCAATTGCAAATGCCAGATAATGTACATGTATTCTCTAGTGAACAAGTACAACGTTTCCCGCTCATCGTTAACAATATTGAAATCGGTGGCGTATATGGTATCAGTTGTGGTCATGGTAATGAAGGCGAGAATTATGCGCGTCAATACCGTGCGTTTGAACGAGATGAGTTTTCTCTTGCCGTTATGCATGGCACTGTTGGTTCTAGTGTAGGCGCCGAAAATCACAATGTGACTGGTCCGTGTAATTTGACGGATTTAGCTGAGGCCGCAATGGATTATTGGGCTTTAGGACATATTCATAAATCCCAAATTCTCAGCGAGGAACCTCTCGTTGCATATGCCGGCAATCCTCAAGGCTTACATCGTAAAGAAATAGGTCCTAAAGGGTGCTATTTAGTTTCTGTATCCCATAATGGTCATTGTGAACCGAGATTTATTGAAACCAGTGCCATTCGCTTTGAGGAAATTAAAATCGATATTGCGGGTATGCAAAATGAATCTGATTTATTGGAGATTTTGCGCCATAAAAAAGAGAACTTGCGTAAGCAACACAAGAAAAATATTTTGCTATCCATAGTTCTCAATGGTACTGGCCCTCTACATCGCCTATGTACGCAAGAGGGCGTGCGCAATTTGTGGCTTCAAGAGTCTCAAAGTGAAGAAAAGAGTAAATCTGTATTCGTAATGCCTTATCGGATTATCTCCAATACGCGGCTTAGTATTAATTTAGCGGAACGCCGTTTATTATCTGATGTAGTCGGCGACTATTTGCGTGCTTATGATGATATGGTGGAGGGCAATGCTGTACAGGCAGCACGTCAAATCTTGGCGGATCGCCCTGAATTTAAACGGTTAGGCGTATATGCAGATTTGTTGAGCGATGAATTATTAATGCGCGCTTTGAAACGTTGTGAAATAGAAGGTGTTACGGTATTGATGGGAGCAAATGATGAACATTAAACGCATACGATTTGATGAATTTGGCCCGTATCGTGATTGGTCTTTCACAACGGGTAATAATGGGGTTCAGCTCATGTATGGCCCTAATGAAAGCGGTAAAACATCGCTGCTCGAAGGGATGCGTACCTTATTATTTGGTGGCACTCATAAGGCCTATGGTCCGATGACTGGCGCTCTCGATGTGGAACGCAATGGTGAAAGCTATTATATTGGCCGTAAAGGCAAACAGTTAGACTTTTACAGTCCTGGAAATCCTGCCATCCATGAAGAGCCTGCTCAATATTGGTGGCATGGTATCGATAAAAAGACATATAACCGCATTTTTGCATTAACCTTAGAAGACTTGCAAGGCCTTGATGTGTTGCAAGAGGTAGAGGTTCGGTCTCGTTTCTTTGGCGCTGAAGGGGGCGAGCATTTAGGCTCTGTCGTGAAGGACGTCGAAAAAGGGGCTACCGATTTGCTCGTAGCATCCTCTAACGGGAAACGCCGTATTAATGTGTTGATGGATGAGCTGAAGGAAAATCGCCAAAAGTTAAGTCAATTGGCGGAGCACGAAGCACAATACGTGGAGTTACAGAAAGCCTTTCACAGTACGGAGCAGACGGAAGCTGAGTTACAAGGTCAGTTGCAAGAGTGGAAGGAATACCGCGATGGCGTAGATGTAGTATTGCGCGCCTGGGATACGTATCGCCGCAGTGAAGAGGCACGTATGCACATGCAGCAGTACAACAGTGAGCTTGCCTTGAGCCGTGATGAATTCCTGAATATTGATGAGGAAATTAAACGGGCTCGCGATAATATGCAACTGTGGCAAGAAAAGGAAGCAGCGTTGATGCCAGCTAACTTTAGCCCAGATAGTCCGTTTGGTACCTATGGTCAAGATATTGAGGACCTTATTCAACAAGGTGCTAAGTGGGAGCAATTGCGTCGAGAGTGCGAAGAAGGGGATGCGTATATCCATAAGGTACGAGAGCAACTAGAATACTCTCGCAAGATGTATTCTGCGTGGCGTGATGATGAGCCTATGGCTGAGGATGTTAACTGGTTTGAAGGCGAACGCCTAGCCAGTCGTCTACGCACTGCTAAAGATCAATTGTTGCATTGGCAGGACCGTAAGCCTGCAGAGGCTTCTGATGACCTCCCAACAGCTAACCTTGAAGGGGCCTCTTTGCCAAATTATAGCGAAGAAGAGTTGGCGAAAAAAGAACATCTCGAACGTGAGTTAGAGCTAATCTTAATGGATATAGATCGAGTGACTGCAAAACGAGATAGTTATGGTCCAGATGCTCAACCGACGAATTTACCAAAATGGTTACAACGCATTAGCGGCATAGGTGCTGTTATTGGCGTATTGCTTGTGTTAGCAGGATTATTAGTTCTTGAATCTGTACTCTATACTATTGGGGGCTTTATCTTATTGATTCTGTCTATGGCGCTATTCTGGTACGCTACGTGGAGAGCTCATAATGGTAACTCCGATGTGTCTAAATTGAACTATGAGTTACAAATCTTATCCTCTCGTAGATCCGATGTAGAACATCAGTTAGAAGCGTTGATTAAGGCAGCTACACCAGTCATTAGCCCTGTGCCATCTCTGGAAGGGGCAGCTCACCTCGATCGATGGATTCAAGAAGGCCATACATTGCAAGGTATTTATGATGAAGCCCTTGTGGCTTGGCAGTCTTGGTTGCCTCAAGGGGCGGCGAAGAGCCTCACAGAAGATGATTTCTTCGGCCTCAAGCATGAGTATGATCAATACCATGAACAGTTGCGGACTATTGAAGGTTACGAGAAGCGTTTAGCAGAACATAAAGAAGGGTTACGCGTTATCGAAGACCAAGCGATGACCTTGTGGTATAACCTTGGTGTAGAGGCGCCTGTATCTCCAACCGAGCTTAAACGCATTTACAACCAATATAAAAACTTCCAACAAAATAAAATCGTATGGGAACAAAAGGAAGCACAACGCAAAAGCTTCCGCAACGAATACGATAATTGGCATCGAAAGGAAAAAGAATTACTCCTTCGCCAAAAAGAATTACTCCATAAAGCTGGTATGGAAAGCTCTAACGAGTACCGCCAACATCTTATTGATGAGGACCAATATAAACAGTGGCAAACCATTTACAAGCAAAGTCAGGTACAACTAGATTTATTAGCACCTGATGCGGAGAATAAAGACTTGTTCTACCGTCGTTTGCGAGAAGGTAATAAAGATAATTGGCTCGATGAATTGGCTCATTCCGAACGGGAGATGGCATCTATCGAAGATAAATTAGCTACCTTGTACGAGCGTCGTGGTCAAATTGTGGAGGCTATGCGCGCTCTTGGGTCTGACCAAGAGCAACAGCAAATGTTGCAAGAGCGCGAAGCTCTTCAAAGCGAATTAGAGGCTGCCTTGGAAGACTGGGCTACACAAGTTTTGATGAGCCACTGCATGGATAAAGCACAACAATCTTACGAGCAAGAGAAACAGCCTCATATGCTTGAACTGGCATCCTCTTATATAGAACGTTTGACTGGTGGTATCTATACCTTTGATATCCTCGGTATCAACGAAGGGGTTGCTCTTGTTAACGGTAATGGAGAGCGATTAGAGCTTAAGTTCTGGTCTAGCGGCTTAGCTGACCAAGTATACCTAGCGTTGCGCTTGGCACTGGCAAAGGTATTCTCATACCAAGTCGAGTCCTTGCCGATTATCTTAGACGATATCCTTGTGCGTTTTGACGAAAACCGTCAACGTAGTGCTTTGGAACTATTGGCTGAAATTGGTAAGAACCAACAAATCTGGTTATTTACTTGCCAACGTACTGTATATGATATGGCTCAATCTATTACTGGTATTGATCGGCATAGATTAAGTCGCAATTAACTTAAAATCCCTGTGGAGGCTTTTCGCTTTCACAGGGACTAGTAAAGAATAAAATCATGTAAGAGGTTGTAACTTAAATAACTGTTTTAGTTATGTAACTGTGTTAGGATACATTTAGAAAGAAAGGGGTTGAACACTTGAATACAGCATATTTGGACATGATCCAAGGGAAGAACCCTGGTGTGACACCTGTGTGGTATATGCGGCAAGCTGGTCGTAGCCAAGCGGAATACCGCAAAATTAAAGAAAAATATACTTTATTTGAAATTACAAAAGAACCTGAATTATGTGCTCGTGTTACGGAGTTACCTGTTAAGGAATACGGCGTTGATGCGGCTATCCTTTATAAGGACATCATGAGCCCTATGGTGGCGATGAATGTAAATGTAGAGCTGAAAGCTGGCGTGGGGCCTGTATTCAGCACGCCTATTCGCTCCATGGCTGACATAGATAAATTAGACGCCTTTGACCCTACAAAGGTCGACTATATTGCAAAGACGATTACGTTATTAACATCTGGCATGCTTGACGTACCGCTCATTGGTTTCTGCGGTGCGCCGTTTACGATTGCATCCTACCTCATCGAAGGGGGTCCGACGAAGAACTATAATAAAACTCGCGGCATGCTCATCGGTGCACCCGATGTATGGGATGCGTTGATGACAAAATTGGCTGACATGTCTATTGCGTACTTATCCATGCAAGCCGAGGCAGGTGCTAATGCGCTGCAAATCTTTGACTCTTGGGTAGGTGCTGTTAATGCGGATCAATATAAACAAGGGATTTACCCTCATATGGAACGCATTATCAAGACGGTAAAGGCAAAATACCCTCATTTGCCTATGGCTATGAATGGTGTTGGTACAGACCATTTAGTATCTATTTGGTCTCATTTGCCCCTTGATGTTATCGCTCTAGATTGGCGTAGCTCTATCGTTATGGCGAACGAACGTGGCGTAACACAAACGGTACAAGGTAACCTTGACCCAGCATATCTATTCGGAGATGAAAAAACATTGGCTCGCGAAGTGGACCGTATCTTGCTCGAAGGCATTCGTTATGGTCGCCATATCTTCAACTTAGGGCATGGTGTATTCCCAGAGGCAGATCCTAAAAAACTCCATTGGCTAACGGACTATGTCCATGAACGTAGTCGTGAGCTATGGGCTCAAGAGGGTTAAGCTGGTGAAAGTAGAGAAAAAAGGATTATTATTTCTATCCTATGGAAGCCCTTCGAGTAAGGAGGATTTGGTGCCGTATATGACGAGTATTCGTCATGGCCGCGTGCCCACAGAAGGCGAGATTGCAAATCTTACTCGTCGCTATGACGTGATAGATCAATGGTCTAATATAGAGTTGCAGAAGATGGCAGAGAATCAATATAAAACGTTGATGACTTTATTGCCAACTATGCCATCAGCTGTTGGTTATTTACACATGAAACCATCTATTGCTGAGGCGGTAGACTCTTTAGCCCTCCAAGGGGTGGAGCATATTATCGCTATTGTGACGGCTCCGTTTTTTACATCTCTTGGTACTGGTGCCTATGAAAAACAAGTGCAAGCAGCCATTGGTAAGCATGGGGCTGTAACATTCGATTTTATTCGTTCTTGGTGGGACCAACCGGCTTTTACAGAATACTGGAAACAAGCAGTCGCAGATTGTGTGAATGCGACTGAAGATATATTCGTTATTTTTAGCGCTCATAGCATACCTCTTATCGATAATCACGGCGGTGATTCTTATGCATTCGCCTTACATGAAAGTGCCAAAGAGATTGCAGAGCATTGTAAGTTATCTAAGTGGACAGTGGCGTGGCAGAGTGCGGCTCCTCACGGTCAATGGTTAGGCCCTACAGTGGAAGAGGCTATCGACCAAGCTTTACAGACTGGTGCCGCGCATATTGCTTTCGTGCCTTTTGGCTTTGTAAGTAATCATGTTGAGGTCCTATACGATAATGATGTAGAGTGTAAAGAGCTTGTTGAAAATGGGGGCGCAATGTATTTGCGGGCACAGATGCCGAATTGTAATGAAACATTCTTACAAGCCATGGCGAGTGCAATAGTAGAAAGGATTCATTCGTGAACGTAACAATTGTGGGCGGTGGCCTAACAGGGCTAACAGCGGCTTATTATCTAGGTCATGCTAAGCCAGAGTGGAATATCACTCTTTACGAACAAGCACCACGATTTGGTGGGAAAATACAAACACAACGAGTTGATGATTTCGTTGTAGAACTCGGTCCAGATTCTTATTTGGGCCGTAAAACTGAAATGACAGATCTAGTACACGATTTAGGTTTAGGTGATACCCTTGTATCTAATGAGACGGGGCAAGCCTTTGTATATGATGAGGGCTCAATTCATCCGATCCCTGGAGGCTCTATCATGGGCATCCCTACGGAAATGATGCCTTTTGTGAAAGCAACGCTCATTTCTTGGTCTGGCAAATTGCGTGCTGGCTTAGATTATTTTAAAAAGCCTTATGAGCTCGATGAAAATGGTGATGTGTCTATTGGTCATTTCTTTCAATACCATTTAGGTCAAGAAATGATGGATAAGCTTATCGAACCACTATTAGCTGGTATCTATGGTGGTGATATCTATAAAATCAGCCTATTGTCTACATTCCCTCATTTTATTCAAGTAGAACAAAAATATGGGAACATGGTAAAAGGGATGATGGCGGCTAAGATGGGACACTCAAAGGCGGGCGTCTCTAAGGCTGCCAAAGGTGCCGTAGCAGAAGGCGATATGCCACGTGCTGGTAAAGGTATCATGACAGACCGTCAATTTGAAAGCCATGAAGCAAAGTCCACTAAGGCTCAAGCGGATATGGCAAGTCGTAAGGGGACTGCTGCTCAATCTGGTATGTTCCGCCAGTTAACAGGTGGTCTTGAAAGCGTGATTACCGCTATTGTTGATGTTATGCCTAGTAATGTGCACTTGCATACAGGGACACTAGTTTCTAATATTCGATATGTTGAAGGTATGTATGCTATTGATGTGGAGAACTCTGGAAACGATGCTTGTGGCTGTCAGTCTCATTCTAAATCTATTAGAACTGCGTCTATTAATGCTGAGAACAGTGTAGAAGCTAGTGATTCTACTACAGATTCAGCTATAGAGGTACTCCTTGATAAAGCTCCTGCTATGGCGGATCATGTGATTATCGCGACACCGCCTGCCACATATACGCAATGGTTTAAGGATGACCCGGGTTTTGATTTCTTGCGTTCTATGGAGCAATCAAGCTGTGCGATTGCTATTATGGCCTTTGATAAAAGTACCTTTGATGGCGACTTAAAGGGCTCTGGACTGTTGATTACTCGTAAGACAGACACACCGCTTACAGCGTGCACCATTCTAAATCAAAAATGGCCGCAAACAACGCCTGATGATAAAGTGGTATTGCGCGTCTTTATCGGTAAGCCAGGCAATGATGTGGTAGAACAATATAGTGATGAAGAACTTTCAGAATTAGCAGTCGAAGAAATTCAACACATTATGCGTTTCTCTGCTAAACCTGAATGGGTACGCATCAATCGCCTCATTCACTGCATGCCGCAATATAATGTAGGGCATCGTGCAGGTATCAAGGCTGTACGTGAACATGTAGCTGCAAACTATCCAAATTTACACCTCATCGGCACGCCATTTGATGGCATCGGTATTCCTGACGGCGTAAAACAAGCAAAAGAATTAGTGCAAAAGCTTGTAAATGAGAAGTGAAATCGAAAACTAACTTGAAAAGACTCCATATGCTATAATAGTATATGGAGTCTTTTCGATTCCTATTGTAATAAAACTATATCATTTTAATAGAATCACCATAGATAGGAGTGATCATAATGGGAAAAGCAATCCCTACAGTAGAAGGTTGGCATAGCCAACACATGGTATTTGCCATGGATTTTAGCGCATGGAACTGTTTTACAGCTGATGAAAAAGCAGCAGCGCGCAACGAATTAAAAGCATTTTTAGCAGACCTTGAAGCTACACATCAAGCTAAAGAAGGTAGCTATGCATTCTATGATTGTAATGGTGCAAAAGGGGATTTGATCCTATGGATTCTTGGTCCATCCCTTGAATACTTGGCACAAGTAGAACGCAAGTTCCGTCGCCTTGCAATTGCTAGCGTATTGGTACAAACTTACTCTTATACATCTGTAACAGAAGTAAGTGCCTATGTTAAGGCTAAACTTGATACAGAGGAAGTTAATAAAAAACTATACCCTCATGTACCTCGCGATAAATATATCTGCTTCTATAACATGACTAAAAAACGTGATGGTGCAGATAACTGGTTTATGTTACCACAACAAGAACGCGGTGCGTTGATGCGCTCTCACGGTGAACTTGGTAAAACATACCTAGACGTGCTGTCTGAATACACTACAGGTGGCGTTGGTTTAGACGACTGGGAATGGGGCATTACTATCTTCAGTAACGACGACATCCAATTCAAAAAAATCGTATACGATATGCGCTTCGAAGAAGCCAGCGCAAGATACGGCATCTTCAGCGACTTCTATGTTGGTACCATCATCGACGATGCACTACTAGAAGAAATCTTTGGATAAAAAAGGGGACTGCTTAGCAGTCCCTTTTTCTTCCCTTAATATGAAGGCTATAATTTTTTATAGAAAATTTGCTGTTCGTATTGAACTTGTACTGCGTAAAATATAATTCACGATGTATGAGTACTGTACTTATAACTATATTTCCATAAAAGAGAACCCCGCATCGATCCGACTTACGAGGTCAAGGCCCTAGGCCGCAGACCTGATTCGTATGGAGGAGAGATGCGGGGTTCTCTTTTATCACTTAGTTTAGAAACGTGAATTATATTTTGTTGTACTGTGGAGTGAACGTAAATTTTCTGTTTCCAGAAAATTATACGTTCATGTTTGCTGCTTTACGCACATAGAACCAGTAGCACACAGCTACTGTTACCAGGTTGAATACAAGTAATGCAACGAAAGCTGGGTAGATACTACCGAATGTAGTATATGTGAAACCGAAGATCTTAGGTGTAATGAAGGCGCCGTATGCAGCTACAGCAGCTACGAAGCCAGTGATTAAAGAGGATAATAGCGGATTGCCAAATACGTGTGGAATCATACGGAATGTTGCACCTGTTGCGAAACCACAGCATACGAATGTCAACACGGACATAGCAAAGAAGAATGGGAAGTTGTGCATATCTACGCCAACTGCAATTAGCGCTGTTGTTGCACATAGACCGAGAAGGCTTACAAAGGTAACTTTTGTACCGCTGTTAATTTTGTCTGCTAACCAACCACCTACAGGGCGAAGTGCACCTGATACAAGTGGACCTACGAATGCGATAGAAGCAAATGGTACTTCTGGGAATTCTTTACCTACTAATAAGCCAAGTGCTGCCGCATAACCAGAGAAAGCACCGAAGGAACAAGTGTATAGCAATGTAAGTGCCCAAGTATGTTTGTTCCCAAAGATTTGAACAAGGTTCTTAGGATTTGGTTTTTCTAGTGGCAAGTTATCCATGAAACGTGTCATAAGTGCAAGGATAACAACAAGTGGTACAATCCACATGAAAGCCGCATTGGCAAGGTATACTGCGTTACCTTTGATGATAGCTGGTGTTACACCAAATACGCTACCTAATGCAGCAGAACCCATAGCGAATGGAGCCAAGAAGTAGATTACAGAAATACCAAGGTTACCAACACCGCCGTTGATACCAAGAGCAGTACCTTTTTCGGATTTAGGGAAGAAGTTGCCAATGTACGCCATGGAGGACGAGAAGTTGCCACCCGCTAAACCGATGAGGGCAGTTAAGATCATGAATGTCGTATAAGAAGTTGTTGTATCTTGAACGGCAAAGCCGAGCCATACAACAGGAACTAATAGAATAAGTGTGGAAATAAATGTCCAGTTTTTACCACCGATTAAGGCTGGCATGTAGGTATATACAAAACGTAATGTAGCACCTACAAGACCTGGTAATGCGGCTAATGTAAATAATTGATCGGTTGTGAAATTAAAGCCTGCGCCGTTGAGTTGCGCTGCAATGGTTGCCCACAAGTACCATACACAGAATGAAAGGGTTAATGCGATTGTGGATATAACCAAGTTTTGTTTAGCAATTTTTTTACCAAACTTTTCCCAAAATTCTGGATTTTCTGGTTGCCAATTAGCCACAATTTCGCTACGGCTTGCCCCTACTTGAGGCATTTTTAGTTCGCTCATTTTGAACTTCTCCTTACTGAAAAACTATACATGCAATGAAGACATGGAGGATACAATTATCAGTCAATGTATATGAATATTGCAATTTATAGGATTTCTATAGAAAATATTCGAATTACTTAGAGAACTGAGTTATAATTATTGTATCAACAAAATTTGCAATGTCTTATATCACAAATATATTATATATTGTAAATTTTTTTGTGAATGTGACATAAAACACACATATTCTGAAATTAATAAGTTATAATAATCTTATATATACAAAAAAGTATATAATACATGTGCTTTTACTATAAATAGATTAGTATAACTAATGGATTTTATTTTAAAAGTACAATGGAGTGGTGAAGGTATGGATAAAAATTTAATTAACCAATTACTTGCTTTGCCGGGCGAGGAACTCCATCTTAAAAAAGGTGATTTTCTCTTCCACGAGGGGGACAAGGCAGAACACTTTTACGTAGTGTTAAAAGGTAGAATGAGCATTAAGAAATTCGAATCTAGTGGGCACATTTTTGCGTTGCGTCTAGTAGGTCCGAATAATGTAATTGGTGAGGTTCCGTTGTATGAGGAGAACACAAGAACTTATGTGTTCAACGCCATCGCTCGGGAGGATTGCTCTGTTTATTCCATTCGCTATGATGTGTTAGAGCCAGCTATTGCAAAAGATCATTCATTGGCTATTGCGATGATGCAAATCTACACATTACATATGCGTCGTCAACAGGCAAAATACCGAGACTTGCTACTATATGGCAAGAAAGGAGCATTTTATTCTACCTTGTTGCGCTTAGCCAATAGTTATGGTGTAGAGCGCGAGGATGGTATCTTTATCGATATCGCCCTAACAAATCAAGAGTTGGCTGAATTTGCTGCCACATCAAGAGAAAGTTTAAATCGCATGCTAAGTGAGTTGCGTAAGTTGGGCTATGTAGCCTATGACAAACACCATCTAGTAATCTGTGATTTTGATGCTTTAATCGGATTACTTGATTTAGAGGTTGATAATATAGACCCTAATATTAGTAATATCGAATAACAGGATTTTCTCCCTTGTGTTAGCTCAGCTGGCACAAGGGATTTTTTTGTAGTTTTGAAGGAGGACACGAGATGAGCTTGTTGTCTCAAAAGTTTAAGTTTCTTCGCAAGAAGAACGTATCTCCAAGCGGCCATCAAATAACTGAAGATGGCGGTCGCGAGTGGGAAAATTTTTATCGTGACCGTTGGTCTTACGATAAAGTTGTCCGCACAACGCATGGCGTAAACTGTACTGGTTCTTGTAGCTGGAATATCTACGTTAAGAATGGTGTTGTAGCGTGGGAAAATCAGGCTACTGATTACCCTGAAACACCAGATGATATGCCGGATTACGAACCACGTGGGTGCCCTCGTGGTGCAACATTCTCTTGGTATCTTTATAGCCCATTGCGCGTAAAATATCCATATGTGCGCGGCGAATTGGCTGAGCTTTGGAGAGAAGCTAAAAAGCATGCTAAGAACCCAATCGAAGCTTGGAAATCTATCGTAGAAGATCCTGAAAAAGCGAAGAAATACAAATCTGCCCGTGGTATGGGTGGCTTTGTGCGCTCCACATGGGATGAAGCGACAGAAATTACTGCCGCATCCTTATTATATACTGCAAAAACATACGGCCCTGACCGCAACGCTGGCTTCTCTGTAATTCCAGCGATGTCCATGTTGTCCTATGCAGCAGGTGCTCGTTTCCTTAACTTAATGGGTGGTTCACCATTGTCCTTCTATGACTGGTATGCCGATTTACCACCTTCTAGTCCTCAAGTTTGGGGTGAACAAACTGATACTCCTGAATCTGGTGACTGGTACAATGCTGGTTACATCATGACTTGGGGTTCTAACGTACCATTGACTCGTACGCCAGACGCTCACTTCTTAACAGAGGTTCGTTACAAAGGTACTAAAGTAGTATCCGTATCCCCTGACTATGCGGAATCTACAACTTCTTCCGATGCTTGGCTCAATGTAAAAGCCGGTACTGATGCGGCTCTTGCTATGGCAATGGGCCACGTAATCTTAAAAGAATACTACATCGATAAAGAAACTCCATACTTCAAAGAGTATGCTAAAGAGTTCACAGATATGCCATTCCTTGTACGCGTTGAAGAAATCAACGGCTCTGTACAACCAGGCCGCTTCTTGAATGCTAAGGATTTGGGTCGCCAAGAGGAAGGCGCTGACTTCCAAATGGTATTGATCGATGAAATTACAAATGAAATCATTATCCCTAATGGTACAATGGGCGAACGTCACACAAATCCACAAAAATGGAATTTGCGTCTTGAAAACCGTGATACAGGGGCTAAAATCGATCCTCGCTTATCCGTATTTGATCAACGTGAAGATGTGACTGTTGTTAAGTTGCCATACTTTGGTGATGAAGAGCACGAAGGTGTTATTAAACGTGCTATTCCAACGATTACTGTACAAACTGTTGATGGTCCTGTAAAAGTAACTACAGTATATGACCTTATTCTTGCTAACTATGGTATCGACCGTGGTATCGGCGGTGAAGTGGCTAAATCTTATACTGATGACACTCCATACACACCTACATGGCAAGAAAAAATCACTGGCGTAAAAGCAGACATCGCTATTGCTACGGCTCGTGAATTTGCAGATAATGCAGAAAAAACTAAAGGTCGTTCCATGATTATCATGGGCGGTGGTATCAACCACTGGTACCATGCTGACGTGATTTACCGTACAATCTTGAACCTTATCATGTTCTGTGGTACAGAAGGTGTTAACGGTGGTGGCTGGGCTCACTACGTAGGTCAAGAAAAACTTCGTCCTATTGAAGGTTGGGGCGGTATCATGACAGCTAACGACTGGAGTAAAGCTCCTCGTTTGCAAAATGGTACATCTTGGTTCTACTTTGCTACAGAACAATACCGTTCTGATTGCATCGACTTGGCAGACCGCGTATCTAAATTAGCTAAGCCTCGTTACCGTCACCCTGGTGACTATAATGTATTGGCAGCTCGTTTAGGTTGGTTGCCATCTTACCCTACTTTCAATAAAGGCAGCCAAGAATTGATTAATGATGCTCGTGCAGCTGGTGCTGGTACAGAAGCAGAAATTAACCAATATGTGGCGCAAGCGTTGAAAAATAAAGATTTACAATTCTGCGTAGAAGATCCAGCGGCTAAAGAAAACCATCCACGCAACTTATTCGTATGGCGTGCAAACCTCATCGGTTCCTCTTCTAAAGGTCACGAATACTTCTTGAAACATTTATTGGGCACTAAAAATGCGGTATTGGAAGATGATGATGCGCCTACACGTCCAGAAGAAATTAAATGGCGTGAAGCTGATGCAGCAGGTAAACTAGACCTTCTCATCGATATCGATTTCCGTATGGCATCTACAGGCTTGTACTCTGATATCGTATTCCCAGCGGCTACATGGTATGAAAAAGAAGACTTGTCCTCTACAGACATGCATCCATATGTACACGTATTCCAGGCTGCTGTTGATTGCGCATGGGAAACTAAATCTGACTGGGATACATTCCGTACCCTTGCAGAAACAGTATCTCGCGTAGCAAAAGAGTCTGGCTTCACAGAATACGAAGATATCGTAGCATTGCCTCTTGGTCATGACAGCCCAGGTGAAGTGGCTCAACCAGAAGGTAAGGTTCTCGACTGGAGCAAAGGCGAATGTGAACCAATTCCTGGTAAAACAATGCCTAACCTCGTTCATGTAAAACGCAACTATAGCCAAATCTTTGAAAAATTCATTGCTTTGGGACCTAACATCGAAAACAAAATGGGTGCTCATGGCTTGGCTTGGGATGTATCTGATGAATATCAAACATTGTACGCACAAAATGGTACAATCGATAATCCAGAATTCATTTCTCATGGCCGTCCAAGCATTTACGAATGTAAAGAAGCTTGTAATGCTGTATTGACATTGTCTTCTTGTACAAATGGTAAATTGGCTGTTCGTTCTTGGAAGGCAATGGAAGAAAAAACTGGTCTTTCTGATCTTGAAAAGAACGCAAAAGGTCGTGAACAAGAAAAAATTACCTTTGATGACATGGTTCGCCAACCACGCTTTATCATTAGCTCTGTAACAAGTACTGGTAAAAACGATAAAAACCGTCGTTATTCTCCATTTACTACATCTACAGAGGATAAAGTACCATTCCGTACCGTAACAGGTCGTCAATCCTTCTATTGTGACCATGAAATGATGCGCGATTACGGTGAAGCTATGGCATTGTATAAACCTGTATTGTCCTACAAACCAGTACAAGGTGATTACAAACAAGAAGGCATTCCAGAAATTACATTGAAATACTTAACACCACATAATAAGTGGTCTACACATAGTATGTACTTCGATAGCCAACAAATGTTGACATTGTTCCGTGGTGGTCAAACAATTTGGCTCAACGAAGATGATGCAGCAGAAATCGGTGTTAAAGATAATGACTGGGTAGAAGCTTTCAATAAAAATGGTGTTGTAGCAGCTCGTGCAGTAGTATCCCCTCGTATTCCTCGTGGTATTTCTTACATGCACCACTCCCAAGATCGTCACATTAACGTTCCTGGCACGCAAGTTAAGAAAGATCGTCGCGGTGGTACACATAATGCACCAACTCATATTCACCTGAAACCGACACACATGATCGGCGGTTATGGTCAATTGAGCTATGGATTTAACTATTATGGCCCGACTGGTAACCAACGTGATATGACAATTGTGGCTCGTAAATTGAAGGAGGTGGATTGGCTTGAAGATTAAAGCTCAAGTATCCATGGTCCTAAATTTGGATAAGTGCTTAGGCTGTCATACATGCTCTATCACTTGTAAAAATACATGGACGAACCGCGAAGGCGCGGAATATATGTACTTTAATAACGTGGAAACTCGCCCAGGCGTAGGCTATCCACGTAATTGGGAAGACCAAGAAAAATGGAAGGGTGGCTGGACGCTAGATAATTCTGGTAATTTAGCTCTTTCTACAGGTTCTAAAACAAATCGTTTGATGAAGTTATTCTTCCATCCTGAACAACCAGAATTGAAGGATTATTTCGAACCTTGGACATATGACTATGAAACATTGATTCATGGTGGTCGTAAAAATAACCAACCAGTAGCTCGCCCTCGTTCCCTTGTAACGAAACAAAAAATGGAAGTGACTTGGGGCCCTAACTGGGATGACGATTTGGCTGGCGGTCAACATGCTCGCTCTGATGTGAACTTGACTAAGATGGGGCAAGATATCGTATTTGACTACGAAGAAGTATTCATGCGTTACTTACCGCGTCTTTGTAACCACTGTTTGAATCCTGCGTGCGTAGCTGCATGTCCATCTGGCGCGATCTACAAACGCGACGAAGATGGTGTAGTTCTCGTATCTCAAGACGTATGTCGCGGTTGGAGACATTGCGTTCCATCTTGTCCATACAAAAAAATCTTCTATAACTGGGAAACTAATAAAGCTGAAAAATGCGTATTCTGTTACCCACGCTTGGAAAATGGCTTGCCTCAAATCTGTGCTGAAACTTGTGTAGGTCGTATGCGCTATGTTGGCGTTGTATTCTACGACATGGACAAAGTAGAAGAAATGGCAGCTACAAAAAATGAACAAGACATTTATGAAAATACAGTTGAGTTAATCTTAGATCCTCATGATCCTGAGGTTATTAAAGCTGCTCGCGAAGAAGGTATCTCCGAAGCATGGATTAAAGCAGCTCAAAAATCTCCTGTATACAAACTTGTAAAAGAGTGGGGCGTGGCATTACCATTGCATCCTGAGTATCGCACATTGCCAATGGTTTGGTATGTACCACCACTCAGCCCAATCTTGCAACGTGTAACATCTGATGTATACTTGCCAGATGCACATGAAATGCGCGTACCTGTACAATACCTTGCTAACTTGTTTACAGCAGGTAATACAGAAATCTTAGCTCGTACATTGCAACGTGTTCTTGACATGCGTGAATATATGCGCCGTCGTGAAACCGGTGACGGTCCTATTGAACATAAAGTTGATTTAACAGAGGATCAAATGTACGCTATGTACAAATTGTTGGCATTATCCAAATACAATGATCGCTTTGTTATTCCATCTGATGTAAAGGTATCTCGCGAAGGTCGCCTTGAAATGCAACATAATCGCGGGTTTGCTTGCCCTACAGGGGGATGTCAATAATGAAGGATGCTCAGAAAATCGCTCTTATTGCGTCATTTCTTCTACGCTATCCCGATGAACAATGGTATAACGAACTACCTGAATGGAGAGAGGACGCCCAATCCGTTGGGCATCCTCAACTTCGCCAAGGTTTATTAGAGTTCTTTGACTATGTAGAGGCTGCTAATAAAAAGGAATTCGAAGACCAGTATGTTCGTACCTTTGATTTTAGTCAAAATACAACGATGTACTTATCGACGTATGAATTACAAGGTACAGGGGAACAAGCAGAAGAACTCGTTAGATTTAAAGCTTTCTTCCTAGAAAACGACTATGATTTGCCAAAAGAAATGCCAGACTATATTCCAGCACTTCTTGAATTATGTGCCGTTATCGATGATGAAAAAGCAAAAGAAATTTACGACTATTGTAAGCCAAAATTGGAATACATTAGAGAACGCTTCATTGAGGCTAAATTGCCTTATGCATTCTTGTTTGATATTATCTTGTCTGTTGCAAATGGATTGGAGGACGGTGCACGATGAATCTATTCCTTTGGGGCGCATTGCCTTACATCGCTTTCACCTTCTTAATCGTAGGTACCTTGGTTCGTTTCTTCTATTTTGAAAGAAACTGGACTACAAAATCGAGTCAATTTTTAGAGAAAAAACAATTGCGTATTGCCAATCCATTGTTCCACTTTGGTTTGCTATGCGTTATCGGTGGTCACGTAGTAGGCGTATTAATCCCTAAAACTTGGACTGCTGCTATTGGTATTAATGACCATATGTACCATCAAGGTGCGTTATATATGGGCGCTGTAGCGGGGCTTATCTTTATCGTAGGCTTCTTGCTCTTGATGAAACGCCGCTTCACAGTAGCTGAGTTAAAAGTTAACACATCTCGCCTTGATAAATGGTTATACTTGTTCTTAACATTAGCCATTTTCAGTGGTATGGCTGGTACATTGCTCAATGCATCTGGTTTCTTTGATTACCGCGTATCCATCGGTCCTTGGTTCCGCAGCCTATTAGCGTTTATGCCGGATCCATCCTTGATGGAAGGTGTACCATTTATGTTTAAATTCCACATGTTCGCGTGGATGGCAGTGGCAATCATCTTCCCATTCAGCCGTTTGGTACACTGCTTGAGTGCTCCACTCAACTACTTAACACGTCCGTTTATCGTTTATCGTAAACGAGATGAAAAATAACTAGGATGATGATTGATTTGTATGTCCTTTATAATATGACAAATTAATCTAAGCCCCTTGTATTGCTATTAGTTTATGCTAAGCAATACAAGGGGCTTTTATTTGCTAATTTTGGTTAGCATACTTTAGATACTATAACATTATTTCTGATTGAATTACCTATTTTACCGAAACACTTTGGAGTTGTTTATATAGTTAGAATGAAAGACTAAATTAGAATTATTCTTATAATGAATGGTACCTATCTAATAAAAGTAATCTACAAATCTCGATTTAAATGATAAAATATATTAAGTAAATTTGGCGTTTTAGGAATTATGTTAGAGAGGTTTAAGATGAATCAAGTGGAAACGAAACAGTATAAGAGTATTTACCATATCTTTATATGGATTGCAGTATTTTCTTTAATTATGATCGGTTTGTTGGAATGGGGGTACATTGAGAGTGGTCGTGCCTTTGGTAACTATAAAGTATATACAGGCCTTGTACCTTGGTGCGCGTGGATTGTGATGACTTATTTGGCGACGCGCCCTAAATGGTTTACTAGTCGTTATAACTTAGGTGAAATGTTCAAGATTCACCGTGCATTAGGTATTGCTTCTGTAGCTGTTATTGCGTTCCATTTATATCTCTATTTTGGTAAAGCTGCTAAATCCGTTCTCGGTTGGTGGGGTGGCTATGTAGCCCTTACTTCCTTCAGTATTGGTACAATCTCGGGCCTTGCATTTTTAACTCCAAAACTTAGAAAAGTAACTGCATCTAGCCGTAATGTTGGTATTTGGCTGCATCGTTTCAACTTAGTTGCATTGGTAGCTGCTTCCGTTCATATTCATGGCTTTAAACGTATCTCCAAAATGGTACCATTCCTTCCTGTGTTTGATATCATTACATATGGCCTTGTTATCTACTGCATCTACTTGATGTTTAAAAAGAAATAATAAGATACATACAAATCCCTTCTGTATTATACAGAAGGGATTTTTTCGTTATATTTTTATTGTTTAGGAAATTAAATAGGCCATATTATTAGTTAAAGGTATATATATTTGTGAGATTGATATACATTTTCTCTTTACTCTGTTAATGAAAGTTGTTATTATTTCTATGTTATGTTTGATAATGATAATTAAGTTCATATATTCATTATCTACTCATTTTATTTTTTATTATTTTTAGTGTGTGAGGTTCATTATGATGAAACGTAAAATGACTAGTGCTTTTGCAGTAGCAGCTGTGATGGGTGTAGCTACAGCCTTTGCTGTTAACCCGTTTTCCGATGTTCCGTCCGATAGCTGGGCTTACCAAGCAGTAGATCAATTGGCTACAGCGGGTATTATCAATGGTTATCCTGATGGGACTTTCAAAGGCCAAAATAACATTACTCGTTACGAAATGGCTCAAATGATTGCGAAAGGCATGGCTAATCAAGATCGTGCTAATGCAGAACAACAAGCTATGTTGAACCGCTTGGCTGACGAGTTCTCCAATGAATTGAATACACTCGGTGTGCGTGTAGCTAAATTGGAAGACCGCGTAGGCAATGTTAAAGTAACTGGTGATGCTCGTATCAATTACATTGGTAAGGAGGGTATCGATGGTTACGATTACGAAGACAAAATCACTGCTCGTGTGCGTTTAGGTATCGATGCGAAGGTTAATAAAAACACCTCCGTGAAAGCCCGTATTACGACAGGTTCTATTGAGTTAGGCGATAGTGCTAAAGCGGTAGAGCCTAATTGGGATCTAGTTTATGTAGAGCATAAATTTGGTAAAAATTTTGTAGTAGATGCAGGTCGTTACACTCAAAAATTTGGTGGTGGCTTGATTTATAGCTCTAACTTTGATGGTGTAGGCGCTACAGCGAAGCTAGGTGAAAAGGTTACATTAAATGGTGCATATGGTTATATGACAGCAGGCCGTTTTGCTAAGACTGATAAAGATAATAATGGCGATGTGGGTATCGTAAATGCTAATGTAGCCGTTAATGACCGTTTTGCTTTCGGTGGTATGTTCGCTCATGTAGGGGCTGCAAATGTTCGCATGGGCAATGGCTTGAAAAACAATGATTTTGATAATGTATATGGTTTTAATGCAAAATACAATGTAGGTAAACTAGATGTTCATGGTGAATGGGTAAAAGCATCTGGTTTGAGTGATTCCGATGTTTGGAATGTAGGTGCTAAATGGGGCAACTATAAAATTGATAAAAAGAATTCCTGGGTAGTAAGCTTAGATTACTACGATCAAGCTAAAAATGCGCCGATTTTCAAAACACAAAAATATGAATCTAATGATTTACAAAAAACAACACGTTTTGAAGGTTATAAAGCTTGGGAGTTAGGTGCATCTTACGCTCCAGAGAAAAATATTGGTATTAATGCATACTACGGCTTCAATGCTAAAACACAAGAGGGTAATCGTGTAAATGATTACTACCGTGCAGACCTCAACTTCAAATTCTAGTTCTAATTTTAGGATGGATCTGGATTTAATAACTAATTAGTTTTAAGTTCTAAGTAGAATGCTATGTGGATTGAAATTGTTAGCATGCTACATTAGACCAAACTAGTTATATACTTGTAGTTTGCATAAGGCATAGAGAGGTTTATATGGCAGAAGTAGTAAAAAAACAGTTTAAGAGTAAATACCATATTTTAATATGGATTGCGGTTTTATCCCTAATATTTATGGGAATGGTAGAATATGGTTATGTAACAGGAGGTAAATCATTTGGTAACTGGAAGGTTCACTTAGGTCTTATTCCGTATGTTGCATGGCTTGTATTAACATATATTGCAACAAGACCAAAATGGTTTATCAAACGATATAATCCAAAGGAAATGTTTGAAGTTCATCGCATCGTAGGTATCGTTAGTGTTGTTCTTGTATGTGCACATTGGTATGTATACTTCTTGAAAGCATTGAAGTCCTTCTTAGGATTCTGGGGTGGTTATATCTCTCTTGGAGCCATGTTTATTGCTCTTATCTTTGCCGTATTGTACTTAACGCCTTGGGTAGGCAATATGGCAAAATCTGTATCTCGTAAAAAAGCAATCTGGATTCATCGTTTGAATCTTATTGCTATCATTGCAGCAAATATTCATGTTCATGGTTTTGGACGTTTGTCTAAAATGGTACCATTCTTGCCTGTATTTGATGTAGTGACGTATGCACTTGTTATTTACTACATCTATTGGATGTTTAAACAAAAATAATAGGCTGTATAATTTATCTTTCCTTTAGTAAAAGGAATCATATTATGTTGTAAGAAGACCATCTCTAAACCTTATTGCAAGGAAGAGATGGTCTTTTGTTATTGTTTGCGATACAATAGGACTATAAGTATATATTCTACGGATTTGTGTAAGTATATGCTGTTTGTTATTGTTAAGAAAGAAGGTCATTATGGATTCTTCTTGGAAACGAATTATATATTTAATCTGCACCATACAGGTTGGTGGCGGTATAACCATTATAGGGGTAGTTTCGTTTATTCCTTTGTTTTTGGCTGAACTAGGACTTCATGATCAAGGACAGGCGGCTATGTGGGCAGGGATAGTATCTGGAGTTACACCTTTAATGGTAGCGCTTAGTGCGCCTTATTGGTCTCGTAAGGCAAATCAATGGGGACCTCGTAAGGTGATGATGCTCATATTGTTTATTTTGATGATTACTGTTGGCGCTTGTGCTTTTACACAGACGCCAATGCAATTATTGATTTTGCGTATTTTGCAAGGTGTTGTGGGTGGATATGTTCCGATAGGATTAGCTATTATTGTCCTTATAACACCTGAGAATAAAGTGCCTTGGGCGATGGGCTTATACCAAGCGTCTATGGTTATGGGCCTCGTCTTTGGACCGCTCATGGGTGGTCTTGTGGCTGACTTCTTAGGTTATCGTGCACCATTTTTCGTATTTTCTGCATTGACTGGGATTTGTATGTTAGGGATTTACTTCTTAATGCCCAATTTACAGTTCAAACATAAGGTGGATGAAAGTGTATCAGAAATTTCTCTGATTAAATATTTTTTATCTATACCTCGTGTACGACTCCTTGTAGGAATGCTATTCTTGTGTAATTTTGGTATTACTGGTATAGGTCCTATTTTACCGTTATATATTAAGCACTATATGCATATGACTGACGAGTTTGTGGCGACTATCGTAGGTATTATTATCTTCGGTGCCGGTTTATTCAGTGCCTTAGCATCGATTTCAATTAGTAAGGTAACCAGGTGTGTGACTATGCCTCGTATAGTATTTACTGCTACGTGGGCGGTGGGGACCTTGTTTATACTTCAATATATGATGCCTAGTATATGGGGCCTTGGTATATTCCGTGCTATTGCAGGCTTCTTCATGGGGTTCGTTACCCCTATTGCTAATACGCTCATATCTAAGGCGGTTCCTGTTGAGCGGCGTGGCATTGTGTTTGGTGCTGTATCGAGTGTAGCTATGATGGGCAATGTGTTGGGTCCTGTTATTAGTGGTATGATTGCTCGTACTTTTGGTTATGGTGCTGTATTCTGGACTACGGCAGCCATATTCTTTGTAGCAGCACTATTTATTTATCGTAATTTAGTGCTTCCAAGTGAAAGTGACGCATCACAACTAAGTGACTCTTAGTGAAAGCAACGGACCGCAATTAAGTGATTCTGAGTGAAAGCAAAGCATCGTAATTTAGGGACTTTCACAATTACATACAATTAAATATAATTAGTAATATAAGAAACAGAAGCCAATGAGAGGGGTTGGATTGTGTTGTGGTTGTACGGTGGTGGTCCGTACGATGTTGAGAGATGAGAGTGTATAGTTATGCTATTAAAACAGTTAGAGTATTTTGTGTGTGTAGTAGACAATAATAGTTTTACCCAAGCGGCAACTGAGCAGTATGTGTCCCAGTCTGCAATTTCACAACAAATTAAAGCGCTTGAAAATAGTCTTGGTGTTGAATTGATGGTACGGGAGAAACGCAGCTTTCACCTAACACCTGCAGGGCAATATTTATATCGATCTGGTAAAAAGTTACTAGAACGGTTTCATGATGTTAAGGTAGAAACGACACGCATTGGTACTGATGCGCGAGTGAGTTTGCGCATTGGCTATTTGAATCGGTATAGTGGTATTGCGATGCAACAGACTGTAATTCGTATGGCAAAGCGCTATAAGAATCTAGATATTCGTATGTATAGCGGCAGTCATGAAGAATTATATGGTATGTTACAAGATCGTCGTGTAGATGTAGTATTTAATGATCAATGGCAAGTTTTATCTGATGATTATGAAAGCCAGTTGATCGATAAAGCCACTACTATCATCGAGGTTCCACAAGGCTACACGGATGCTGGTAGTGTGGAGCTGAAGACCATTGATGATTTGCCACTGATTTTAGTGTGTCGCGGTAAATATACTTTGACGGAAGAAGACCATTATCGAAAGGCAATGGGCTATAGTGGTGCTTTTGCGTATGCCCGAACTTTAGAAGAGGCTCGATATTTAGTGGCTGGACAACAAGGTTTGCTATTGTTAGATCGCTTTAAATACCTAACAGATGCGCTACCAGGAATAGAGAGAAAGGCTCTTACGAATTATGGTAAGACCATGGAACGTCATTATTATTTCGTATCTCAAAGGAGTCAGGATAACACCTATGTAGAAGCCTTTAAGGATATGTTTATACAAGTATTAGATGAATTCTAAATGCGAATTAAAATTTGAATTCTAAAACCAAATATAAAAGCCGTTAGCATTGCTAACGGCTTTTATATTAGAAGAACTCTAGTAACATCGTAACACCATCGATGAATAATTTAATACCATAAATAGTAAGGACCGTACCACAGAAGCGATTGATCCATACCATATGACTGATTTTGATTTTCTTAGCTAATAGATGCATAACTGTGGCTAGAGAACCAAACCAAATTGGTGTCATCGCAAGGAAACCACCAAAGAAATAGTAAATTTCCTCTTTTGGAATATTCGCTTGGAACGCTCCAAGTAGCATGGTTGCATCAAGAACAGCTTGAGGATTTCCCCAAGACACGGCAATGGCAGACATGATGAGTTTACGAATGGGAATGTGTGTATTTAGATTGCGCATGTCGGGTTCTGTTCTAAAGATATTGGAACCCATATATATGATAAGCAAGCTACCGAATAGGATAACAATGAGCTTCATAATCGGCCACATTTCTAATACGGCACCTATACCGTAAAAGGCGGCAGCACTAAGACTCATATCAAAAAGCGCTAGAATAGCTAGCGTCAATATAATACGCCGTACAGGCTGAACTAACGCTGTATTAATAATAAATAGGTTTTGCATGCCAACAGGGGCAAACGTAGCGAGGCCGACAAGAAGTCCTTGTAAGAAGTACATATTAACCCTCCTGACTATGGTATGATAAAGTACTAATAAGGTGAATAGTAGCACGAAACCCCTCCATTACTGGAGGGGTTATTACTATTCTAACTATATACAATTATATCATACTATATAAAGTATGTACATTTTTACCATAAATCGATCATATGTTGTGTTACAAGGCTTACGGCCGTGATAGCAATCCAGCAACAAGCACCTAATGCAAGGGCAGAGCCACCAGATTTCAATAATTTCACAATATTAGTATTAAGGCCGATTGCCACCATGGCCATTGTAATAAAGTATTTGGAAATTGTTTTGAAGATACTTAAGAATCCGATATCTACATTAGCATAGGATAATGCTGTTGTAATAAGGGAGCAAATTACAAAGTAGAGAACGAATTTAGGGAAGATTTTCGCAACGCTTACGCTAGATCCATCTGTTTGAGCTGCATTTTGTTTTGCTTTGTATACTTGGTAACTAGCAAGACCTAAACAAATAGGAATAATAGCAAGGGTACGAGTTAATTTAACGATTGTTGCATATTCTAGTACTTGTGTACCAGTGCCTTTCATACTATCCCATACAGCAGCAGTTGCAGTTACAGAGGATGTATCGTTTACAGCAGTACCTGCGAATAAGCCAAAACCCATGTTGGAAAGACCGATAGCATCGCCAAATTGAGGAAAAACGAAAGCGGCTACTACATTGAAGAAGAATACAACAGAAATCGCTTGTGCAATATCTTGATCTTCTGCCTTAATAACTGGTGCTGCCGCAGCGATAGCGGAGCCACCGCAGATGGAAGAACCTACACCGATAAGAACGGCCGTATTGGAATCGATGTGGGTTAGGCGATAGATAACATAAGCCACGATTAAGGATGTAGCGATGGTAGAGATAATGACGGGTAAAGAAATCCAACCTACATGTAAAATCTGTGTAATGTTAAGCCCAAAGCCTAATAAGATAACAGCCCATTGTAAAATCTTTTTGGATGTAAATCCAATGCCAGCACCTGTTTTTTCTCGTTTCCAAGAGGTGAAGATAGTGCCAATAATTATACCTAAAATGATGGCAAAGATTGGACTACCTACTAGATGAAACTGCTGTCCTAGTAGCCAACAAGGAATAGCGAGAACGGCACAGAGCAAAATGCCTGGCAACGTTTTTTGATTGATACCCATTATAAAACCTCCTTACTGTACATACAGTTTACGTCATATGCGGTATCATGTGACGTTTGTTTTCTATAGTATTAATAGTACCACAGGAGTGGTTTTTTAATCTACTATTTATGTAAGAAATATACAATATATTCATCTTTGTGAATGTATTGGTACTGGTGGATATTAGTATGAATATTAATGATGAATATAGAATTATTATGTAATTAATGGTCTTTTTATGAGCTTGATAAGTTATAATAATTATTTATAAATGATAAATTTAACTTGTTTTGTGATGAATACGGTGTATATAATGAGTAGAATCTATTTCAAGTGGAAATAGAATACATATAGTGAGGTACCTTATGATTGACATTGCAAAAATAATAGAAACTAATAAAGAATATGTGAAACAACACCCTGAACTACCTAAGGCTGGGTTAACAAGCCACCCTACTAAGAAGCTTGGCATCGTAACATGTATGGACACACGTTTAGTATGCATGTTAGAAGACGCATTAGGGTTTGATCGCGGTGAAATCATCGTTATTAAAACTGCAGGTAACAGCGTAACACAACCTATCGACAATATCGTACAAAGTCTACTCGTAGCCACCTATGGGATGGAAATTGAAGACGTACTAATCATCGGTCATGAAAACTGCGGCATGATAGATTTTTCTGCTACAACATTTATGGAATCTATGAAAGCAAAAGGCATTAGCGAAGATGCGATTCGCATGATTGAACCAGGCCTTATCGACTGGATGGACCGGTTCCATATATCTGAAGATAATGTAATCTATACAGTAAACTTCTTGCGCCACCATCCACTATTCCCAAAAGGAATGGGATTCTATGGAGGGATGATGGATCCTGATACAGGCGAATTCCGCTACCTCGAAATATAATCCGAGATTTGATGGGGCCCAAGTTGATTTGTACATTTAAGTGAAAAAGGACGCGAACTAACCTCTACGCTCCAAAGCGAGCTAAGTCGCTAATCGGTTAGTTCTCGTCCTTTTTCCTACTGTACCTATGAATTAGTCCCATCAAATCTGAATATCCATTAACGAGTTAGCGTAATTTCGCCATATCAAGAGGGGGGAGAATTTAATGGGGTCCCTCTACATAACTACATTTAGGTAAAAAAGAGTGATGACTAACCTCTACGCTCCAAAGCGAGCTAAGTCGCTAATCGGTTAGTCATCACTCTTTTTATAATTGTATTTATGAACTAGTCCCATCGAGTCTATTCATAAATCAATAAAACGAAATTCACTGTATCAAATAAGTAAGGGGCAAAAAAGTTCGCATCCTTTCTCTTTCCCCATACAGCCAACCTATTATTCTCGCATTTAAGGGTGTAGATAGGACTATATGGGACTGTTACATAAGTACAGCCATAAAAATCACAGAACCTAGTAAAGAGCGACTTAGCTCGCTTTGGAGCGATGAGCTAGGTTCTGTGATTTTTAACAAGGCTCTCACTAATGTGTCGGGGCCCCATATAGTCCTATTACGGTAAACCTTAAGCGTAATAATAGGTTGACTATATATTCCCTTTCGCTGTATATTGTAGTTAGATTGTAAACTTAATCACATAAGTTAGTTAACCTATGCAGCGGTGAGTATTCGCTTGAGAGGAGCCATGTATGAAGCAGTTAGGTATTTCTATAATTGGTACGGATACGGATGTAGGCAAGACGTTTGTAACAGGCTTGTTGGGGGCTATGGCTGTAGATGATGGTTTTGCCGTTGGTATGGTGAAACCCGTATCTTCTAGTGCGGTACCTTTTCCTGAGTGCGTAACGATGGATGAGGATAATTATAATGTAGGCCTTGAAAGTAAGGATGCTACGCATTTAATGCGTGCTGTAGGTATTCCTGAGTCCCGTCGTCATGAAGTAAATCCTTATGCGATTGCTGGAGATTTTTCTCCTCGTCTCGCAGCGGAACTAGCAGGCATAGAAATCGATTATGATAGTGTTGTACAGCATACTCTAGATGTGGTGAACCGCTATGATCTAACCTTTGTAGAGGGGGCAGGTGGTATCACGACTCCTCTGTATGGCGATAAAACTTTCACCGATTTTATGAAGGATATAAAACTACCAGCTATTGTCGTAGCAGATGGCCGACTTGGCTCTATTAACCGTGCTATTTTGACTTGTGAATATGCAAAGATGCATGGTATTGAGGTGAAAGCTATTATCGTAAATGATACGACGGCAGTAGATCCATTCTTGTTGAAAACAAATGTAGCTGACATGGAACGTTATACAGGGATTCCTGTCCTAGCTGTTGTACCGCCATACCAAGGGCCAGATATTCAAAAGGTTCAACTTGGTTGGGCTCGCTCGTTTATTGATTCTAAAAAGTTATGGAATACAGTGTTAGGTCTATAAAGCTTAGGTAGAATGATTTTGTATAAATTAGATCTACAGTTCTGTATAGATTAGATCTACAATTTTGTATACATTAATTAGTTATGTAATAGAGAGTTATAGTTTGTAATACTTGTTAAGTATGAGGTGACAAAATGGCAGAGAAACAGCTTTCACAAGCAGCACAATGGGACCACGAGTTTGTATGGCATCCATTTACACAAATGCAAGATTGGCTAGCACAAGAGCCGGTAGTAATCGAACGCGGTGAGGGGGTTTTCCTCATCGATGAGAACGGTAAAAAGTATTACGATGGCGTTTCCTCCTTGTGGGTTAATATTCACGGTCATAATCATCCTGTGTTAAACCAAGCGTTGAAAGATCAAATCGATAAAATTGCCCACAGTACATTATTAGGTCTTGTAAGCCCACCGTCCGCACAATTATGTAAAGAGTTAGTAGAACTTGCTCCAGAAGGTTTAGATAAAGTATTCCTATCTGATGATGGCAGTACGGCTATCGAGGTAGCTATTAAGATGGCATATCAATACCGTCAACAAGTAGGACAAACGAAAAAGACTAAGTTTATCGCCCTCAATGCAGGCTATCATGGGGATACATTGGGTACCGTATCTGTAGGTGGGATTCAGTTGTTCCATCAAGTATTTCATAATCTATTATTCAAACCATTAACGTTGCCAAGCCCTGGCGTCTATGCAGATGTAGCCGATCGAGATAAAGCCTTTGAAGAATCATTGGCGGAACTAGAGCGTATCCTTAATGAAGAAGGCGATGAAATTACAGCGCTCGTTATGGAACCATTAGTACAAGCAGCAGCAGGTATGCTCGTAATGCCTCACGGCTATTTGAAACGAGTTCGTGAGTTGACAGAAGAACACGATGTATTCCTCATCGTCGACGAAGTAGCGACAGGCTTTGGTCGGACTGGTAAATTCTTTGCTTGTGAACATGAAGGCGTATCTCCAGACTTCATGACCTTGTCTAAAGGTATTACGGGCGGTTATATGCCGTTGGCGGCAACTTTGACTACAAAACGCGTGTTTGATGCATTCCTTGGTACCTTTGAAGAAAAGAAAACCTTCTATCATGGTCACTCCTATACAGGGAATGCCTTGGCGTGTGCCGTTGCATTGGCTTCCTTGAAAGTATTCCGCGATGAAAAGGTTATCGATCAATTACCTGCGAAAGTAGAAGCTTTCACAAAGGCCTTAGAACCTATTAAGTCCTTGAAGCATGTTAAAGAGGTTCGTCAACGGGGCCTCATCGTAGGTATTGAGCTTGAAAAAGATGTGGCTACGCACGAAGCATATCGTCCAAATGATGCGGTTGGTGCTAAGGTGGCCATCCTTGCTCGTGAACAAGGTCTCATCTGCCGTCCTATCGGTGACGTAGTTATCCTCATGCCTCCATTGGCATCCACTGTAGAACAATTAGAGGATATGGTTCGTATCGTTGGTGAAAGTATCCAACGTGCTACCGAAGAAGAAGGCTTGTTGGAAGATTTACGCCCAATTATTTTGTAAATAATAAGGCACACCTTACTATTGAAATATAAGGTATAGAGTTTATTCTATTCATCTATTAAGCATATGTAATTAAAATAGCTACACCTATTGCTTCTTTACGCCTGTGTAAAGGTCGTTAGGTGTAGCTTTTTTATATAAAAAATCGATATTTTCATGAAATTTTTAAAATATATTCTATACATTCTCAAAATCCGATGATTAATTAGCATATCTATGATACTATATATGTATAAAGGAGGTCATCGTATGGACATTTATGTAATTATGCAAGTTCTTATTTTATTTGGTGCCATCTTCCTCGGTGTTCGCCTCGGTGGTATGGGCATCGGTTACGCTGGCGGCCTTGGGGTTGTATTGTTAAGCCTTGGTATGGGTATGTTCCCAGGTCAGATTCCGTGGGATGTAATTCTCATCATCATGTCTGCTATCGCAGCCATCTGTGCCTTACAGTTAGCTGGCGGTCTTGATTATTTGGTGCGTATTGCAGAAAATATTTTGCGCAAAAACCCTAAGCACATTAACTATTTAGCACCAACAGTAACGTATTTCTTAACTCTATTAGCTGGTACTGGTCATACAGCATTCTCTATGATTCCGGTAATTGTAGAGGTGGCGAAAAGTGAAAACATTAAGCCATCTGTACCATTATCCATCGCCGTTGTAGCGAGTCAAATCGGTATTACAGCGAGTCCAGTATCCGCAGCAGTTGTTGCAATGAGTGGTTTCCTTGAGCCGTATGGCGTAAACTACCCTACATTGCTTGCTATCTGTATTTCTACAACATTCGTAGCGGTTATGATTACAGCGTTTATCATGTCTACCTTTGCGAATAATGACTTGTCTTCTGATCCAGTTTACCAAGAACGTTTGGCAGCAGGTCATGTGGCACCGCCTCGTGAAAAAAATACAGATTTCGCTTTGAAACCAGGTGCAAAAACTTCTGTATTGATTTTCTTAATTGGTATTATTTGTATCGTATTCTATGCAACTGCAATCTCCAAAAACATTGGTCTTGTTAAACCAGTTATTTTTGGTCGAAATGATGCTATCATCGGCTTCATGATGATTATTGCAGCAGCAATCACTTACTTCTGTAAGATTGATACAGCACAACTTGTTAATACTAGCACATTCAAATCCGGTTTATCCGCATGTGTCTGCGTACTAGGTGTAGCATGGTTGGGTGATACTTTCGTAAAAGGTCATATTCCTGAAATCAAAGCTCTTGCTTCTAGCATGGTAACGGCATATCCGTTCTTGTTAGCCGTAGCATTCTTCTTTGCAAGTACATTGTTGTATAGCCAAGCGGCAACTACACAAGCATTGGTACCTGCTGTAATTCTAGCTCTCGGTATTACTCCAGAGAACCCAGGATCCGTATACATTATTATCGCATCCTTCGCAGCTGTATCTGCACTCTTCGTATTGCCTACATATCCAACACTCTTGGGGGCTGTACAAATGGATGATACCGGCTCTACACGAATCGGTAAACTCGTATTTAACCATCCGTTCTTTATCCCTGGCGTACTATCCATTGCTATCGCAGTAGCACTTGGCTTCGTAGTAGCTCCATTGATGCTGTAATTGGTGAAAGCTAAATAAGGTTAATACAAAATATATTAAAATCAGAAAAGGACGTAACTTTAAAGGTTACGTCCTTTTGGTTTGCTTATGTATTATTTGTTTTTGCTATTACATTTCTTACAGAGACCTGCAATTTCTAGATGATGTTCTGTGACGGTAAAACCTACGTCGGAGAGCTCTTTGGGCATCTCTACAACAGGGCAAGTATGGAGTGGAACCATAGTGCCACAGCTAGTACATACCGCATAGTGGCGGTGTGTATGCGGCGTAATTTCATAGTAGGCCATATCGCTACCCATGAGTGTTGTACGGGTAACGATTCCTTTTGTTTCTAGTAATTCTAGGGTGCGATAGATAGTAGACATCCACGTAGTATCGCTATCGCCTAATTTTTCAGCAATCTCAATAGCTGTCATAGGTTTATCCGCTGTTATTAATACCGACCAAATGGCTTCGCGCTGTTTGGTTTTTTTTATGCCTTCTGGCCAAGGTGTTGTATTCATAACTCTCTTTCGATTCTATTTAAATACTAAAACTGTTATACACCTGTATGGTTAAATGACTTATATGGCTAATAATTAGATGTCTTATATGGCTTATAATGTAGCTGTTTAAATATATTAACTATTATTTTGTTTATTTGCTAAATTGCATTCGTCTTATGATCGCCCGAATATTTTTAATGACTAACACCACTAGCAAGATTCCTACCGATGTTAGAGATACAAAGCCACCAGGAGCTACGTTGAGATAGTAAGATCCGAATAGACCAATAATCATAGCGAGTAAACTAAATCCAATGGAGCATAGTAAAGTTGTTCTAAATCCTTTTTCTAGCTGTAGTGCCGATGCTATAGGTAAGGCAATCATAGCACTTAATACGAGGACGCCAACGATTTTAATGGAAATAGACACGGCTGCAGCCATTAGGATGGCAAAGATATAGTTAATAAAATCTACCTTAACACCGGCTACGCGAGCTGCTTCTTCATCGTAAGCGATGTAGAGTAAGGAGTTATATAAGAAGTATAGCGTTAATACTGACAAAATAGTAAGGACCGCAATGCTAATCATATCAGCCGCATTTACTGTTAAAATGCTACCGAAGAAAAATACATTGGCATTAGCTTTCAGTTTACCTGAACTAATAAGCGTAATGGCAGTACCAATACTGAGGGATAAGATGATGGTAAGAATTAAATCGAGATGGTGGGAGAAGTATTTTCGCAAAAACTCGATGAGGGCACCACAGATGGCGGTAAAGATGAAAGCCCCTAAGATAGGGTTTGTACTTGTTAACAAGCCTAGAGTGATACCTGCCAGGGATGCGTGGCTCATGGTATCGCCAATCATACTGGACCGGCGTAATACCATGAAAATACCGATACATGGGCATAATAGTGATATGCAGATGGCTACGAAGAAGGCATTTTGCATAAAGTCATAACTAAACATTGCGCACCTCCTCAGTTGTAGTATCATCAGCCTGAGCCTGAGCCTGAGCCTGAGCCTGAGTTGTTACATCTGTGAAGCAAGAACAATTTTCGTGATCTACAGGGTTACGACCTGTATTATGCATGATTTCGCAAGCGTATTGCTCAGGTGAGCAAAGGTGGCCGTGGCCATTTGAGATATGGTAGATGTTGGTAGAATTAGCGATTGCCATTTCCAAGTTATGTTCAACAGAGATTATCGTAATATGATGCTTTTGGTTTAAATCGCGAAGAAGTGTGTAGATGCCTTCTTGGCTTTTTCTGTCGATGCCTGTGGATGGTTCATCAAGGATGATGAGGTCAGGGCTGCCGATAAGGGCTCGGGCGATGGATACTCGCTGTGCCTGACCACCAGAGAGCTTACTGATGAGGCGGTCTTTAAATTCCGTCATATTTGTGAGCTCTAATACGCGATTAACTTCGTTTTTATCTTTTAATTTTAAAAGCTTGCGGTAGGAGTCGAGAATTTCTGTTACCGTAATAGGGAAACCTGCATGGGAGAAATCATTTTTTTGCGATACGTAGCGAATATTATTCGTATTCCGTTTGATAGAGCCTTTTACAGGGGTAAGAAAACCCAATATGAGACGGAGTAAAGTACTTTTACCACATCCATTGTCCCCGACGATGGATATATAGTCACCGCTGTGAATATGTAGATTTAGGTCATTTAACACGTAAGGTGGCTGACCTTGATAGGAAAAATAAAGATGTTCTATGGATAACATATAAAAAACCACATTTCTAATTGACAAAATTCTGAGTAAGTTTATACTATAACTATATTACAAATGCAACTGAGTCGCAACTGCAACAAAAGAATAAGCAGTATTCTATGGAGGCATAGCGTTCAGGATTAACAAAAGGAGGACTACGATGGTCAAGAAACTGGTTTTGTTAGTTGTAGGCATTATGATGGCTGCTCTATTTGCAGGCTGTGGTAATGATGCACCGAAGGAACAAGCAAGTAAAAAGATCCAAGTGGTAACAAGTTTTAATGCAATGGCTGAATTTACAAAGGCTATTGGCGGTGACAAGGTAGAGGTATCTACTATTATTCCAGATGGCGTTGAGCCACATGATTTCGAGTTGAAACCAGAAAATATGAAACAATTGGCAACAGCTCAAGTATTCGTTTATAACGGTTTTGGTATGGAGCCTTGGGCACAACAAGCTATCGAAGCAGCTAAAAATGATAAGCTCGTAACTGTTGTAGCTACTAAAGGCGTAGAAGCTATTAAAAATACTGATCCTGAAGAAATTAAGGAACATGGTGCAGAAGATCCACACGCATGGTTATCTTTAAAAGACGCTAAAATTGAAGTGAAAAACATCAAAGATGCTCTTGTAAAAGCTGATCCAGCAAACAAGGATTACTATGAAAAGAACTACACTGAATACGTTGGTAAACTAGATGCAATGATTAAAAAATATGAAGAGCAATTCGCTAAAGCTCCTCATAAAAACTTTGTTACAGGCCATGCGGCATTTGCTTACTTAAGCCGTGACTTTGGTTTGGAACAAAACAGTGTCGAAGATGTATTTGCTGAAGGCGAACCAAATGCAGCGCAATTAGCTAAACTCATCGAATATGTTAAAGAAAATAACATCACTACTATCTTTGCAGAAGAAATGGCTAGCCCAGAAGTATCTAAAACTTTGGCAAAAGAAGTGGGTGCTAAGGTAGAAACTATTTATACTATTGAAAGCAAAGAAGACGACAAAACATACCTACAACGTATGGACGAAAACCTTACAAAAATTGCAGAATCTTTGAAATAAGATAAACGAAGAGCAGCCCTAAATGGGCTGCTTTTTTATTATTGTCTTTAGACTGGTTCGCGACGTAGTCGCGAATCATAAAACCACCCGCTATGCGGGTGCGGCAACGAAAGTTATACAAAAAAATCACCTTGCTTAAGTATAATGTAGGTGTTCAAGCCGCATTATATACAAAAGAAAGGTGATTTTATATGGCAACAAAGACACAGAGCCTTGCGCACACAAAATGGTTATGCAAATACCACATAGTATTTACACCTAAGTATAGACGTAAAGTTATATATAATCAATACAGAAATAGTTTACGTGAAATACTGAGACGTTTATGTGAATATAAGGGCGTCAAGATTATAGAGGGGGAGCTTATGGCAGATCATGTGCATATGCTAGTGTTAATTCCACCTAAAATATCAGTTTCATCTTTTATGGGATATTTAAAGGGTAAAAGTGCGCTAATGATGTTCGATAAACACGCAAACTTAAAGTATAAATTTGGAAATAGACACTTTTGGTCCGAGGGATATTATGTAAGTACGGTAGGATTAAATGAAGCTACCGTAAAAAAATATATACGTGAGCAAGAGTTACATGACCAAATGAAAGATAAACTTAGTGTAAAAGAATATGAGGACCCTTTTAAGGGTAGCAAGTAATACATATCCCCTTTAAGGGGACCGTTACGAGTCAATGGCTATGCGGCTTGAACGTAGTGAAAGCCAGCGCCTTTAGACGCTGGCCTAGTACTACGGGCTTATAGCCCGTGAGCAAACCACCCGTTTTACGGGTGGTTCTGATTTGGTATGGTATGTTAGTTTCAACTAAAGTTTAACGAATATAGTATAATATATATTACGAGATAAAATAAAAAGGAGGTCCAATATGGTTATCACTAATAAATTAGGTGTTGCTGAATAGGACCTTGATCATAGTTATTATTTTGAAGGATATCAATTGTTTAAGAGTGAGGAGTTATAAGGTAGAGTATTATGAATGGTTTGTTTGGTCCTTATATAGAAAAATGGATGCATTTTGTGACCATTAAAAATATGTTATTACTAGCTATTGGATCGGTTATTATAACGGATTTAGGTTTACATTTGCTAAGAGTAATCTTTCCTAAAAGCTCTTTTTATGAAAGTACTTTATGGCAAGTTATTGGCCCTCTTGACTTTACAATAGATGATATTATCGGCTTTCTAGTTGGTAGTATTATTATGGTTTTGTTAATGTCCGGGGTGTTGTATGTCATTTTTAAAGTTTTTAAAGGGACAGGAACATTTAAACAGTTAGTAGCAGATATGCTACTTACGCTTTTCATAAATAGCTGGATACACTTGGCCTTGGCGTTGATTATTATTCCTATCACTGTTCTTTTAAATGTATCAGCTCAATCTAACTCCTATGGACTAAACTACTTGGAATGGATTAATGTTATTATTATGGCACTGTTGATGGCCAAGCAATTTAATCTTAGCCCATGGTTAACAGGTATTGTTTATTACTTTATTAGTTTTGTTATCACTATAATACAACTAGCATTCTCCGGCATGATTTAGGTGAGTATATAATATAAGATGTTGATAGATATCGTTTAGGTATCTATCAATTTTTTATTTGCTAATCGTGGTCGCTAATCAATTTAAAATAAATTTATATTTATTTTAAAAGTGTCTTGTGATAAAATGAAAAACATATATGTGCGTTGTTTGCGTTTGAAGGAGGGCTTATGGAAACAAAATGGTATTCAGATTTTAAGGAGTTGTGTATATCTCCCTTTAAGAAGGGAATACCCCAAATCGTAGCGTATGGATCTTGTATGAAAGGCTTTTACGGGGCTGCAGCAGTTAGTGTTGTAGGCTCGCTGCTGACCACGTTTATACCGGCTCTTATTATATCGATGATGCAGTTGCATCATACATTCTATGGCCGTATTTTTGTAATGAGTGCCAATGGTGGCGTTGCTATGCAATTAGCCTTTAATTTATTTCTTACCTTTTTAGGTCTATCTCTTAATGCCTATTTAGTTTCTTGGGTGGCTAATAAATTTGATGCTCAGACGACTCCGCAGGAAGTGCTAAAGGTGAATTGGTATTCCTATGCGTATGGACAATTACTGGCGCTTATTGGTGGGCTTTTGATAATGCCTGCTAGCATCTATTTCTTTATTAATATTGATAATTTCGGGCCCTTACAAGATCCACTCGACTTACCTTTGTCGATTATTCTATATGTACTTATCTCTTTCTTTATCCTAATGGGGATTTCTCTGTGGACTTGGTGGGTAAGTCTAAATTTATTAAGCCAACAAATTAACAAACCTAAACTCTCAACATTTGGTATTAGCCTATTGGCTGGTCTCATTCCATTTGTTATTATAAGTGCTATTATGGCGTTCATAGTTTTTACAGTAATGAACATGAGATATTCTAGTGGGTTATTTTAAATAGCCATACTTAGATTGTATGTGATGTAGAGTTATAATTTTGGAGGTTGTATGGAAACAACTTGGTATTCTGATATGGGGGCCCTTATAGTGGCTCCATTTAAACGTGGTATTCCGCAGATAGTGGAGCATGGTTCTTGTAAAAAGGGATTCTATGCTACAGCAGCTTTGGCATTGGTGTCCTTCTTATTTTCAAATATTCTACCGACTCTTGTAAGTATGATATTTGCAGATAAACTTGAGGTTGCTTTCACCGGTGCGGCAGCGTTATCTGGTATTGGCATATTAGGCCTTGCATTTGGCTTGCTATTTGCGTTTATTGGTATTGCTATTTATTCGGCTATTTTTTCTTGGGTGGCCAATAACTTTGATGCTCATACTACCTATGAATCTGTGTTGAAAATCATGTGGTATGAACAAGCTTATAACCAGATTATGGGGCTATTCTATTTCTTGGGTATCCTATTATTATCAGTGCCGTTTTTAGTGATACTAGGATTTAATCCTGATTCTACTGTTTTTGGTATTGTATGGATAACTATGATTATATTTGCATCAATCGCATTTGCAATCTTTACATTTTGGGTATGCTTAACAATGTTAAGTCGCCAAATTAATAAATCCCGTTTAGCTACTTTTGGCATTTCTTGTTTAACTAGTTTAATTCCAGTAATTGTTATCGTGAGCTTCTTCGCCTTAATCGCACTAGCTAGTTCCAGATAATTATATAGTTATGAAAATAATGAAAGCAAGGTATGAATGTACCTTGCTTTTGTGCTATAATAATGAACAGAAAATGAATTAATAATAAACTCATTATTTAAATTCGTGATCTTTGTGTTGTGTGCCGCATCATCCAAATTTGGGTGGTGCTTATTCTTATTGTGTAAAAGGTGGTGAGCGATATGATGGTTGGTTTAGTAGAGTTTATGTATCGCTTATTAAACCCCATTGAAGAAAAAAGTCCGCGCATGTATCACTTTGATGTTGCTTATGGGCAATTGATAGGGATGCTATTATTGTCACTCGTATGCTATCAATTTACCATTGTTGGTGAAGGTGTATATATAGATGCTATACGTGCGTTTATACGCAATTCTTCTTTATTAGTGAAGTGGCAATTATTTGCCCTTCCGGTTGGTCAACATGAAATACAAGTTTTCTTTGATCAGCTAGGAAAGCCGCGAGAGTTTTGGAATGCAGGGCGCTTTACGTGGGTCATTGTAAAAGGCATTCTTATGGCAGGCATCATTGTTGGTTATGCGATGGTACAAAAGCGTAAGTTTTATATACGTGCTATAGCAACTGGCGTATTGCATATGATGGCCTTGGCGCAACTGGTGGTTGCTTTATATACATTTACAGTAGGTATCATGTTGATTCTTACAACTGTACCATTATTGCTACAAGCCGTTATTGGATTCTGTATGATTGTCTTATGTGTTTTAAGTACAGGGTTATTGTTACAAACGATGGGACGTATTACAGGGGCTTGCATTAGCGGAACTACCTATGAAGGTTTGAGCGTTATGCTAGTAGCTATTCTTGTATCACTCTTGTGTGAAGGTCTTTATATGTTGACTCGATAAAATACATATACTATAGTTAGGACGAGGTATGCCTCGTCCTTTTTGTATGGCTCGATGATTTCTACTTTTCTATTGTGCTGCTATTAGCCATATATAACGTCGGCCCACTCAGTATTAATTATTACGGATTACCTAAAATATAGGTTAAATATAAGGAGTATCTATGAATTGGTATAAGGATATATTGCACTTGTTCACAAAGTTGAGTGAGCAATCCTTTCAAAATATTCTTGCATACGGCACTATAGCGAGGGCAGTGACTAATTTAGTAGTCTCTACTATTGTATTATATGGAATGACCTATGCGTTGCCATTGCTGATGAAAGCAATAGCGCCTGTGCTTGGCATAAAGCGTATGACCGGCTTTGCACATTTTGATATGGTCAGTGCTGTTGCTAATGCATCTTTTTTAATTTTTCAGATCCTCATAGGAGCCTTTGTTATATGGCGCTTACTTATTTTATTAGGTGGTAGTGGTACATATAGAGGGGTTATGTGCAATTATATATATGGATTAGCCTATACGAATGCACTTCGTACAGTTGTAATGGTGTTTGTTCATATTCTTGGTCTTATTTTATTTGCCATATCACAGCAAAAATACGTAGCGGATATAGCGTATTTAGTTACTATGTTTAGTCAGTATTATGCTGTATTTATCTGTGCTCAACTTATGCGACGCTATGTAGGTCTTGGCATTGTTAAGACCTATATTGTAATGTTCATTGTAGCCTTACTGTCCGTATCCGTTTTACCTCAATGGATTCGGGTTTTCCATACTTTGGTCAAGTAAACAGCTTTAATATAGCTCTATATAACCGTAAGATGAAAGTCTTGCGGTTTTTTTATGTTTTAATTTATATTAAAATTAATTATATATAATTTAAATCTTGAAATTTATGTTATAATTAACTTTAGAGTGTAGTTGAGAGCGGAGTTAGTTATGGATACGACATTTTTACGAGAGCTATCCCTATTGGTGCGTTCACCAAAGAAGGGGATAGATGAAATTTTCTGGTTTGGTACTTTAGAGAAGGGTATCAAAGCGGGGCTCGCCGGTTGGTGCGCTACCCATATATTAGGCTTTGCCTTAGGTATTGTATTATTACCTTTGGTCGCCGCTTTTGGAGGCTTTTTATTAGGCTTTATACCTGCCGTATATGGTATATTTTCCATCTTACGTGAGGTCATTGGTCTTGGCATGTATTGGTTTGTAGGTAGTTTTATTTTGTGGAAACTACTGAGTGTACTACTTGATCGAGAGTTTGACTTCAAACAAGTATTAATGGGAACAGCTTATATCGAAGGATATACAGGGGCATTGGGCTTAGCATTAATCTTAGTGTCTATTATTTGTATTTACCTTGCCCCTATTTTGATGGTCCTTTTAGTTCCATTGGGGTTAGCTTACGTGGGGGCCGTTATTTACGTTGCCGTTATGCTTTTATCTCGTCTTATGAACGTAGAGCCTCTTACAGTAGGGGCCGTTTATGTGGTCTTATTTATTATCAACCTTTTATATAACTGGATTATGCGTATACTCTTTGCGTAAATAGAATGAGTAAGTGTAATAAAACCTCCTAGTATTAGCTAGGAGGTTTTATTATGTCTTTATCTCTATTAGGTTAAGCAAGCTTATGCTTACATTGATGCTAATAGCTATGCTTATAGTAATGCCTATATATTAGCTTCCTATTGGAGTGTTTCATAATGTTGTAATAATAGCTCTACATTGTCTTCGTCGTATTCGATTTGTTGTGACCATCGAGCAATTTGTTTTAGTGTCTTACCTTCTATGGCGCTGGTCATAAGCATGTATTCAGTGCCATCCTTCGCATAATCAATGATAGATTCTAAGGAATAGTCTGCTAACATATCGATTTGGCGATACAAGATATATTGGTAGACCTTATTAAAAATGCTCATATCTTGTTGATGTACATAACTTGTAACAGAGGTAACGACCTGGTCTATATCCTTAGACAATGCATTGACTTGTGTAGTCCAGGCCTCATCTATAGGTTCCGTAGTCTTGTAGAGATCTAATAGCTGTTTATAATATTCTCCGCTAGGGCTTGGTGTATATTGGAATAGAGCAGGCTCTAAATCAAAGGCTAATAGTTGAAATACATTTTCTAGCTTTAGACGCTCATCAGGACTAAATTCATTATCATCATCCTCAATGGTAAATACTAATTCTCTATTATTATCATCTTTTGCTAGTAGTTCCACGGATGCTTCACAGGATAAACCAACACCACATAGTTCTAGATCTTCAATGTATTTATAAAATCGAGGGTGCATATGACAGGTGTCGCAAAGGCCTTCTTCGCCTAATTCGAGCACTACTTTGCAAAGCCCTTTTTCATTGAGTAAAGGGCACATAGGTTGTTCTTTAGAGAATACGAAATGGCTGCCTTCCTCATCAATGGTAATCGCTTGACGCAAGCTTTCACCAAGAGGTCCCGTCATAGTGTGATAACGCTCAGCCGTCGGTTCATCGATATCGATGGTCCAAAGCTGGCAGCATGTATTTTCACAGCGATCAGCTTTGCACTGAAATTCGTGATATATTGTCGGATAAATTGAAATCATAGTCAGCTCACTTGTAGTTATAAAAATTATTCTACGTGCATTGTATCATAGGGCGTAGGTCCATGCACTAATATTATAAATAAAGATTCATAAAGCTTATTGATTTAGTGTATAATTGTATATATACTATATGGTCCTGTTTGAGAGATGGAGGAGCCTATGAAATCATTACTTATAAAAGGTAGCCTTGTATTGGCGTTAGCAGCAGTGTTTGGCATGCCTAACGCGAGTGCCGCCCCTTTAGTAGCCGTAGAGCCAACTGTTGCGGTTGTTGATGGCAACCATGCAGCGATTGTCGGTGCTAATGGTTTATTAAATGCATTCATTCAAAACCATCCTAATGCGGTTATTACTGAAATTGCCTTTGATGCTGACGGTGGTCAAATTAAGTATGATGTTGAAGGCGTTGATGAAAGCGGCAAGTATGAGTTAACTTATATCTATGCAACGAATCAAATCTTTGAACAACGTGAAGGTGATTATCATAAATCCTTGAAGAAAAAATCTTTTGATCCTCGTGAGATTTTACCTCCAGCAGCAGTAGTTAATTTTGCTTACGCTCAAACACAAGACAAAGCTACGAGCCTTAATGAATGGTCTGTACATCATGAAAAAGGTAAGACTATTTACAAAGTTACCTTTGGTACCGAAGGGGACAAAGAGGTTGATGTACGCATTGATGCTATAAATGGTACATTACTATCTGTTAAGTTTGATGACTAATGTATGATTGACTAGTAATTATAGCTTAATAATTCCTAGTTAATTAATTTTGAATATAATAATTAAATGCCTCAATACTAGTTCTTTCATAGAAAATTACTAGCATTGGGGCGTTTTTTGTGAAAGTTTACTCATGAATGCAAATCTAAAGATAATGAGATTTATAATTATATGCCGTTCGTCCTTTATACATGGGATAAACGGCTTTTGTTATGGTATTCATAGAATATTTAAATAAAAATCGAAAGCTATAGATTTTCATTTTAAATATATGTAAATTCATTTTAGACTCACTCCAAAACGAGGTTTTTAGCACGGTTCTACATTTTGAGTTCATAGATTATCGATAGTATGTGTACCAGTCCAAGGACGAAACTCAAATATATCGGATTTTCCAGACTATATATCTACAGTCCACGCTAGATATATGTTTTGGAACTATATCGATAACACCGAGTTGGTTAAAAATATATATGTGAAATACTTACATATATATGAATTATCAAGGAGGATATTATGAAAAAATCTATTCTTAAAAGCAGTATTGCTTTAGCTGTAGCTGGCGTATTCGGTGCTACTGTAGCAGTAACAGCGGCTGAACAAGCAACTCCAGTACCTGTAGCACAAGACGTAGCCGTAACAGCAGCTCCTGTAGCACAACCTGTTGCAGATCAAGCAGTTCCTGCAATTGAAGTGGCTCCAGACACTACACCAGTTCCAACTGCTACTCAAGATATTAAAACTCCAGTAGCTCAAGAAACTGTAGTTTCTAGCGAAGCAAATCCTGCTGCAGCAGTTCCTACTATTGAAACAGCAGCTGTAGCAAAAGCCCCTAGTGAAACTAAAGTAGTACGCGTTGGAGATAAAAAAACAGAGCCTTCTGCAAAAGCTGAAAAAGCAGTAAAAAACAATAAAAAAGCACATGCAGACAAAGCTCCTAAAGCAAAAGCTGTAAAAGAAGAAAAAAAAGCTGATAAAAAAGAAACTACAAAAGAGGAAAAAAAACTCTAAAAGTAGAAAATCACAACCTAGCACAACAAGTCAGCCCACAGGCGTAGTCGATCAAAATAGTATTTTCGTAATTGGTGCTAATTATCTAATTGACCAATTTGAAACTAAATTTGGTGACTCTAAGATTACGAATGTATCCTTCAAAGCAGCAGATAAAACTGCTATCTATGAAGTAGCTGGTTTCAATGCCAACGGCGCTCATTCTATGACCCTTGATGTAGCGACTGGCAATGTAACTGAAGGTACTCCTAAAGCATATGATGCATCTATGGAAGCTAGTGCTATTGATGCTGGTACTGTGTTACCTCCACATGTGGCGATCAATGCAGCCTTCGCACAGACTGGCAACGTAGCAACGGGTATTAACTCTTGGTCTGTAGCTAATCAAAATGGTACACCTGTATACAACGTAGAGTTCCATGATGCACAAAATAAACCTGTATCCATCGTATTAGACGCAAAAACAGGTATGGCAGTAAAATAAGTGTAAAACCTTATTCCTATACCACTGTAAAGCAAACCCTTTTAACACGAACACTAAACACCCAAAACTATACACACAAAACATAAATACGCTTACACACACATACACAATACACACACAATACACACAATAAACAATTACACACACGCAGCCCTCTGGATTGGATAGACAAACATTGACTCTCTCCTATGCCGTCTGTCGTTCAGAGGGCCCCTTATGAATTGTGGTTCCCTCCCAATCATAAGATTATATACTTGGTATATAATACTCTCTCTCACAATAAGAACGTAACTGCTTTACAGTACGCTAGGTATAGGGGAGCAGAAAAGCCCGTAATACATGTAGACCGCTGCATGTGTTACGGGCTTTTTTCGATATAACTTAATATAACTACATATGATGTAAGTTTCACAAGTGTTGAAAAAGCAAAAAGCGCAGATATTATAATGTATATCTGCGCTTTTGCTTATATGGAGTCTTTAAATTTAGTATTTATACTCAGTATTTTATATATATTGGCGAGGTACGCGCTCAGAGAAGCCACAAAAGATTTCATAAGGAATCGTAGACGCAAGGGCGGCAATCTCAAGTGCCGAGATGCTTTCATGGCCTTGAGAACCTAAGAGAACAACCTTGTCACCAGGTTTTACCGTAATCGTATCTGGAACGGCTACCATGAATTGGTCCATACAGATGCGGCCTACTACAGGGCAGCGTGTACCATGGATCAACACGGTGCCTCGATTGGATAAGCTACGAGGATATCCGTCAGCATAGCCTACAGGAATTGTAGCAATTGTCATAGGCTCAGGCGTAACATACGTAGAACCATAGCCAATGCCTTCGCCTGCCGGAACGTGTTGGACGTGAACGACTTCGCTATGGAAGGATAGAACAGGTTTTAGGCCTAAGCGATTTGGCACATCTAAAGACGGCATAATACCGTATTGAATGATGCCAGGGCGAGCGTCGGTGAACAAGCTATCTTTTACAGATAATAAACCAGCACTATTGGCGAGGGAGAAGCGGTAATCTGCATCAGGGCGGAATGCCTTTATTTCATCTACCATGCGATGAAATTTCATAGCTTGGCTATGAGCGTGCGTCTGATCTGCAGCATCCGCATTACTCATATGAGAGAAGAAACCGTCTACTTCAAGATTTTCGTAGGACTCAACACGTTTGATAAACTCTACAGCATCCTCAGGTTTGATACCAATACGATGCATGCCCGTATCGACTGCTACGGCAACGCGGATAATCATATCGTGATTGTCAGCCACTTTATCGAGGGCGTCTAAATCGGTAGACTCGCAGACGGCAGGGATGGAATTCGTATCTGCTACGAGCTCAAAGGACTGAGGTCTAGTAAGGCCTAATAGATAAATTGGCACCATAATACCTGCGTTGCGAAGAGGTACGGACTCTTCAGGGATGGCAACCGCTAAGGATTCGTAACCTTCCTCTACGGCAATACGGCCCATCATAACACTGCCGTGGCCATAGCCATTGGCCTTGATAACAGCAGTAGATGTGCTCCATTCCGGTAAACTATCTTTAATTTTGCGCAAGTTCTCACGAACGAGACTTGTATTTATGGTCAAATAGGTGGGTCTCATGGTATTCCTCAATTCTATATAACATTACTTTTATTTTATAACTTTTGGGGAATTACACAATACTTTTGTGAAAGTTTTATACAGAAATTCTGTTTTTTATGATTTTTATACATATATTATATACAATAAACGTGAAAGTATACTAATTAATATAGTTCTCTGTGATATTAATGGTATAAATTCATATCAATAATAGTATAATTTATGTAGAAGTGTTTTCCTTAATAGGTGTATGTAACCCTAAATTTAGACATTACGTATACTCTATAAAATTAAATAACTATGTAGGAGGTTCTTATGAGCGAACGTGTAGTAGTGGTAAATGCAAGTAAAATGAATTATGACCATGCATTAGATTTTTCTGTATTATCTAGTGATGTACAGGTTTATGATGATAGTACAAATGCAGAGCTTATTGAACGTATTCAAGGGGCTCGCGTTGTAGTTACAAAAGAATTACCCGTAGGGGCTGATTTGCTTTCACAATTCCCAGATACAGTAAAGCTCATCGTAGAAGCGGGGACAGGTTATAATAATATTAATCTCGACGCTGCTAAGGAAAGAGGCATCACTGTGTGTAATATTCCCGCATATAGTACAGAGCGCGTAGCACATACGGTAATCATGATGATCCTCAATTTTGCATCTACCATGCAGAAACAAATTGGCATGCTTGCTAAAGGTGATCGCAGTAATTTCACACAACATTTACAAGTGAGCCACACAGAAGTGAATGGTAAAACATTAGGTGTTGTCGGTGCTGGTCACATTGGTATGGAAGTGATCAAAGTAGCAAAAGCACTCGGTATGAATATCTTAGTTCATACGCGCACACCAAAGGCTGATGGTGACGGTATCCGTTATGTAAGTCTTGATGAATTACTAGAAAATAGTGATTATATTACATTGCATTGCCCATTGAATGACCAAACTAAGCACATCATTAATAAAGAAGCCATCGGCAAAATGAAACCTAGTGCAGTCATCGTAAATACTGGCCGTGGACCTCTCATTAATGAAGCAGATCTTTGTGAAGCATTATTGTCTAAACGCATTGCCGGTGCAGGTCTTGATGTACAAGAGGTAGAACCTCCAGCAGAGGATAGCCCACTCTATACATTGGATAATGTTATTATCACACCTCATATGGGCTGGAAAGGCCTTGAAACACGTCAACGCTTGGTAGGCATCATTCGTGACAATGTACAGGCCTTTTTTAAGGGCGAACCAATTAATGTTGTATCTTGATAGAATTTAAATAATTATATAATAGGTTCTATAACGGCATGGAAGTAATGGTCTAATTTTGTAGGCGATTCTTTCATGCCGTTTTTTACCCACCATAACACCATTTCGACAAAACTACCTGAAATATGATTGATGATAAAGTCATCCGGTAGATTTGTATTTGCTTTACGGTCTTGATTGATGAAATATCCTTGCACCAACTCATTTAGATGATCTCTAAAATAGCGCAAAAAGATTTCGTTATTATCACTAGCTAGTAGTTCGAGGATTTTATTTTCATTTTGCTGTAAATGTTGTAATAAATGACCAAATACTGAGACTGGGTAAATACTTTGTTGATAAAGCCCATGAGCATGAGGTAAATGATTAATACTATCTTTTATATGTAAAAATAAGTCTTCGCAGAGGGCTTCTAGCAATGCCTCTTTTGTGTCGAAATGAGCATAAAATGTGGTGCGGCCAATATCTGCGGCACTAATGACTTCTTGAACGGTGATTTTGTCATACGCCTTTTTAGATAATAATTCGTTAAAAGCTATAAATATGGCTTTGCGAGTTCTTTTCTGTCTACGATCCATATTAACTCCTGTCATACATTTAGTACAAAACATCATATATGTTCAGTAATGAACATATATGATGTTTTATATATTGTATTAAAACCATAGGTTGATACAATTAAAGTGAACAAAGTGTTCGCTATCGTAATTATTGTACTGTAAGTGTAGTCATAATTCAATTCATATTGATAGTGAAAGTTTTATAAGGGGATTGCTGTATGGTACATCGTATACATGATATATTATCTGGTTTATATATGACGATTTTAGCGGGGCTATTTTTACTGCTTGATGGGATTCCGCATTTGATAGAAGAGTTTGGTGGACAGAGTCCGTTTCAAAATATATTCCCTTTTGAGCCTTCTTGGGTTACCGTTATTATTTGTGGTTTTCCTCTTGTGTATTTATCTATTCGAAGAATTGTATATAATAAGGGAATTAGTAAAATCTCATCGGCTCTATTGATTTCCATGGCTATGTTTGCAGCCATAGCCATCGGAGATATATTTGCGGCCGGTGAGGTAGCGTTTATTATGGCTTTAGGCGCTCTCCTTGAAGAATCAACTACCGAGCGAGCAAAAAAGGGGTTAAAAAAGTTAATTTCATTAGCACCTGTTAAGGGTCGTAAAATACAAGATAACAAAGAAATAATGATTTCCGTAGAGTCTATACAAAGTGGTGATTACTTGCGAATCCTTCCAGGCGAAACAATACCTGTAGATGGGCGAATCATTAACGGTGAAACAACGGTAGATCAATCCATTATGACAGGAGAGTCTATACCTGTTGATAAAACAATTGATGATGATGTATTTGGTGGAACTATTAACTGTTTTGGTGCCATAGATATTATAGCTACTAAAGTGGGCGAAGATAGTTCTATTCAAAAAATGATTCAGCTTATTCGAAATGCAGAACAGAAACAGGCTCCGATTCAGCGCATAGCTGATACTGTTGCTAGTCGATTGGTGCCTATTGCATTGATGATTGCATGTATAGGCTACCTAGTAACTGGAAATATCATCGTCGGTGTTACTGTATTGGTAGTATTTTGTCCTTGTGCATTGGTGCTTGCCACACCTACTGCGGTTATGGCCGCTATTGGTCAAGCTACTAAACATGGCGTTATTATTAAATCTGGTGAAATTCTTGAAACTATGGGTAAAGTGGATACCATGGCATTTGATAAAACCGGCACATTAACACATGGTCAGTTATCGGTTCAATCTATTTTGGTCGTTGATACAGATTATAGTGAGGTCGATATTCTTCAATTAGCAGCATCTGCAGAGGCTAAGAGCGAGCATCCTATTGGCAAGGCTATCGTTTCTCATGCCATACATCAAGATTTACAAATACTTGCTACTACTTCGTTTACAATGTCCGTAGGAAGGGGCATTATTGCCGTAATAAACGGTGTTACATTATATTGTGGTCATGAACGTTTTCTTGAGGAAAATAATATTATTGTTGATGAAAGGGTTCAACAAAACGTTAATACATATCGAAGTGAAGGAAAGGTATCCATCATTATTGCAGATAAAGATCATATTATAGGTATTATTGCTTTATCTGATACAATGCGACGAGATACGGCAGATATGTTGTCTGCAGTCTCTAGCCTAGCTATGAAAACAGTACTTCTTACGGGGGATAGTAAAGAAACGGCTACATATATTGGCAAAAAAGCAGGTATTTCTGAAATACATGCGGAGCTTTTACCTGGCGAAAAAATGAGAATTATTGAAGAGTTGCAAGGAAAACACCACAAGGTTTGTATGGTTGGTGATGGAATTAATGATGCACCAGCTATGAAGACTGCTGATGTGAGTATTGCAATGGGGAGTATCGGTAGTGATATTGCCATAGAAACAGCTGATATTGCGTTGATGAGTGAAGATCTTAGCAAAATTCCTTATATTAAGCGACTATCAGATGCTACGATTAGAACTATTAAATTTAGTATTGCTTTATCAATGGCCATTAACTGTATCGCTATTATTCTCTCATTACTTGAGGTTTTGACACCTACTACTGGTGCGTTAGTTCATAATGTGGGGTCCTGTTTGGTTGTCCTCATTGCAGCCCGTTTGTATGATAGAAAGTTTATTTAAACACAATAAGAGCCGTCCCCGGTTGTGTGGGGGCGGCTCTATTGATTAGGGCTATCATAGATCAAGTCTTGGTATATATATGTATATATATCAAGGGAGGTAGTTATCCTCAAACTTGATTATGATTGATGTTGTGTTTTGATGGGACTCCACCAATGGCGTCGATAGGCCTTGATGCCTTCCACCACGGTTCTTGTCGCTTTGGCCGCTAAATCTTTTGTTGCGGCCGGTATGCCCTCTAGGCGATAGGTAATTCCTAACTCCTTATATTTAGCAGTACCCATAACGTGATATGGTAAGCAATCAACGGCTTGTAAGTTTTTCAGGGATCCTAGGAAAAAGCCTAGACGATAGTGATGATCTGCATTATCTGTAATCGTAGGAACTACAACATGACGAACCCAAATGGGAACTTCTACGTCTGCTGTCAATCGTGCAAAGCCGAGGATAGGCTCTAACGATTTGCCAGTTAACCACAGATGTTTATCAGGATCAATTTCTTTAAGGTCTAGGATGACGAGACTAGTGACACTGAGTAGCTTACGGTAGGCCACCTCTTGGTGGGGATCAAAACAAATTCCACTTGTATCTAAACAGGTATGGACGTTTCTTTCACGGAAATATGTGAAAAGCTCCGTAACAAAGTCAATTTGCATAAGAGCTTCCCCACCTGTGACGGTGATACCACCATTAGTATAAAATTGGCGGTTACGTTCGTACTGGTCCCACAACTCCTCAACAGTCATGAACTTAGCATCATCGCTAATTTCATTCCATGTGTCGGGATTGTGGCAATAAGCACAACGCATGGGGCATCCTTGGAGAAAAACCACCATGCGCATGCCTGGACCATCAACCGTACCCATTGTTTCGACCGAATGAATACGTCCTGTCATAGGAAACCTCGATTAGATTTGTTGATGGAATGTACGGGAAATAACTTCGTCCTGTTGTGCTTTAGTCAATTTGCTGAAGTGCACTGCGTAACCAGACACACGAACAGTCAATTGAGGGTACAACTCAGGATGCTTTTGAGCGTCTAACAATGTTTCGCGAGTGAACACGTTAACGTTCAAATGATGACCGCCTTTTTGGGAGTAGCCATCCAATAACTCTACCAAGTTATCAATTTGTTGTTGGTTGCTCATGGGTATTACCTCCTTTCAACCAAGACTAACACTCGTATCGGTGCCGGTGAAAGCAGTCCGATACTATGGAAGACGTTATTTATCTTCCTTTATAGTAACATTCGGTTCGCTACATGCGAAGTTTGTATTGGAGTTAGGCAATTGAGATGGATCTAACTCGATATCAAAATCGCTGAGGGACACAAATGTTTCACCAGATTTACCTAATGCGTCAGGAATGATAGAGAAGGTATTGGAAATACCATCGGAGCTATCACGCCATGGCATTTTTGCTACGGATGCCAACGAAGAAATAGCACCGTGAGTATCACGACCATGCATTGGGTTAGCACCAGGAGCGAAAGCTTCGCCAGCTTTACGACCATCTGGTGTGGAACCTGTTGCAGTACCATATACTACGTTGGAAGTAATTGTTAACAAGCTCATAGTAGGAACGGATTGACGATATGTAGGATGTTTACGAATTTTATTCATAAATGTGGAAACAACTTTTGCTGCCAAGCTATCTACACGATCGTCATCGTTACCATATTTAGGGAAGTCACCTTCGATTTCGAAATCAACAGCGATGCCGTTTTCGTCGCGAATAGGTTTTACCTTAGCGTATTTAATAGCAGACAAGGAGTCAGCTACTACGGATAAACCAGCAATACCAGTTGCAAACCAACGAGTTACCTTGCGGTCATGCAATGCCATTTCTAGTTTTTCATAAGCGTATTTGTCGTGCATGTAGTGAATGATATTCAATGCATTTACATATACGCCTGCCAACCATTCCATCATGTCGTCGAATTTTTCCCATACTTCGTCGAATTCTAAGTATTCGGAAGTGATAGGGCGGTATTTAGGGCCAATTTGTTTTTTCAATTTTTCATCGACGCCGCCATTGATTGCATAAAGCAAGCATTTAGCCAAGTTGGAACGAGCGCCGAAGAATTGCATCTCTTTACCAATACGCATAGGGGATACGCAACATGCGATGGCGTAGTCATCACCAGAGTTAGGACGCATTAAGTCGTCGTTTTCGTATTGGATGGAAGATGTTTCAATAGATAGTTTCGCACAGAAGCGGCGGAAGCCGATTGGCATGCGAGGGGACCACAATACAGTGAGGTTTGGTTCTGGAGCAGGACCAAGGTTAGTCAATGTATGTAGATAACGGAAGGACATTTTGGAAACCAATGTACGGCCGTCAATACCCATACCACCGATAGATTCAGTTGTCCAAACAGGATCGCCTGTGAACAAGTTGTTGTATTCGTGAATACGTGCGAAGCGAACCATACGCAATTTCATGATGAAATGATCTACGAATTCCTGGATTTGCTCTTCTGTGTATGTGCCATTGCGAAGGTCGCGTTCTGCGTAGATGTCTAGGAATGTAGAGTTACGGCCGATGGACATAGCAGCACCATTTTGTTCTTTAATAGCGCCAAGATAGCCGAAGTAAATCCATTGCATAGCTTCTTTAACGTCTTTAGCTGGTTCAGAAATATCGTAACCGTAGGACGCAGCCATTTCTTTCAATTCTTTTAAGGAGCGGATTTGATCTTGAATTTCTTCGCGGTCGCGAATTACTTCTTCAAGCATATCGCCCATAGTGATGCTGAATTGTTCTTTTTTCTCTTCAATGAGATAATCTACACCATACAACGCGATACGGCGATAGTCACCGATGATACGGCCACGGCTATAAGCATCTGGTAAACCAGTTACGATATGCGCCGTACGAGCAGCACGCATTTCTGGTGTATATACATCAAATACGCCATCATTGTGAGTTTTACGATGTTTTTTGAAGAAGTCTTCTGTTCGGGGATCCATTTTGAAACCGTATTCTTCAATAGCGGATTTCGCAGTACGCAAGCCACCATAAGGGAACATAGCGCGTTTTAATGGTTTGTCAGTTTGCAAACCAACAATCGTTTCAAGGTCTTTGTCGATATATCCTGGCGCATGGGCAGTAATGTGTGTGGCCACGGAAGTATCGGCATCGATCATGCCGCCTTTTTCACGTTCTTCCTCATAAAGCTTCATTACTTGGTCCCATAATTTTGTCGTTCTTTCTGTAGGACCAGCAAGGAAGGAATCGTCCCCTTCATAGGGGATATAGTTTCTTTGAATAAAGTCGCGTACGTCAACGGCTTTATCCCACACACCTGTGTTAAAATCTTTCCATGCAGTATGTTGCATTTTGCACCTCCATAAAAGGATATAACTATAGATTTCTATGCCTATAGTGTACAATGTTTGTCATGATTTAACAAATTTTAAATGATATGAATTTTCAATACATGCTATGCAGTTTTCGTAAGTATAGTAGTTATTTATATTTGAATTCAGTAGTTTGTGTTCTTTATAAAGTCTGTAACTATAGGAACAGATTGTAATGTTTGAACGATATATACTTAGGTGTTGGGGAAATTCTATTATTATTAGATAATGAAAATTTATATCAATAAATAGAAAGAGTTCGATATAAGAGAACTAATTTTTTATAGTATTAGTAATGTATTATGGTAATATTAAAATATGTTATGTAATATAATATATACTGTGTTTTGATGGACTTAGTTTAGATAGGATGCGTTAGTTCTCAATCACTTGTGAATACGTGTATTTAGCGTAATGTAAATTTAAAGATCCTATAAAGATACTGTGAAAGGTGGATGCTAATGACAAATCGAATGAAAGCTATTTTGGGTGCATCTGCCACGATTGCCGTATGGGCTACAGCATTTCCGTTTGGTAAACTGGCATTACAGTCAGTAGATGCATTGACACTCTCTGTAGCAAGAGTGGTAGGTGGTGCTATACTCATGCTAATTATTGGTGTATTCAAAGGATTACACATCCCTACATCTTGGCGCGAGTGGGGCATATATATTTTATTAGGTGCTACAGGGAACTTCGTTTATCAAGTCGTTTTTAATGAAGGACTTCGCACAATCCCAGCGGCTACTTCAAGTATTATTATGGCTTTGACGCCCATGACGACCGCCCTTTTAGCGTTAGTGGTCTATAAAGATAGAATACGTCCTGTCGGATGGATCTTTACTATCACTGCATTTATAGGTGTAGCTATTATTATTCTTTGGAATTCTACTCTTACAATTCCTATGGGTGCATTGTGGACTTTATTAGGTATGATATTGTTTGCGATTTATAATATCCTCAATCGTGGCCTTAGCCTGAAAGGTTATAACTCCATTACTATAGCCATGTGGTCAATGTTTACAGGTGCTATTATGGCATTACCTTTTGCAGATCATGCTATTGAAATGATTGGAGCCGCACCAATTACTGCGAAGCTTGCTATGGTATACCTAGCATTCTTTTCCAGTGCCTTAGGATTTGTATTCTGGAGTTATGCTTTTGAACATGCTGAAAAGGTGTCTGATGTAACCAACTTTATGTATATTTCACCAATCGTGGCAGCTATAGTAGCGGCATTCTTATTGGGAGAATTTCCAAACATGGGGCTTTATATTGGGGCACCAATCATATTAGGATCATTGTTCTTATTTAATCGATATAGATAGGTTAATTTTCTTATTGGCTGAATCGTTTGTATTTGATGTAAAAGATATAAAATTAGATATATAGGAATGTAAATCCTTATAGTATAGAAGCTATATAAAAAAGAACCTCAACTTTTTAATTGGTGAGGTTCTTTTTTTGTTTGACAGTCCTTATAAATTGTAGTAATCTAATTATACAATTAAAACATACCTTAAAGATATGTTTTAGAAAAGTATTAATTCCTACTAATATGTAGGGAGAGAGGTGGTACAGTGATTGCTATACGAAATGTAACGAAAGAGTTTGACGTTAATAAGCAAAAGGTTACTGCATTATCTGATGTAAACTTTACCATAGAAAAAGGCGATATATTTGGCATTATTGGCTTTAGTGGAGCTGGTAAATCTACACTGCTTCGCATGATTAATGCCTTAGAGGTACCTACCTCTGGTCATGTTGAAATAGATGGTGTGAATATCAATGATTTAAGTTTTAATGAGCTTAGAAAGGTGCGTAAGCGCATCGGTATGGTGTTTCAACAGTTCAATTTATTGAATGCTAAATCTGTGTATGATAATGTTGCGATTCCATTGATTCTAAATAAGGTTCCTAAATCAGAAATTGATAGGAAGGTTAAAACCTTGTTAGACTTTGTTGATTTGGGCGATAAAGCAAATGCATATCCTGGAGAATTATCTGGTGGTCAAAAACAACGCGTTGGTATTGCTCGTGCGCTAGCTACAGATCCATCCATATTGCTTTGTGATGAAGCAACTAGCGCTTTAGATCCTGATACAACAGAATCTATATTACAATTACTAGAACGTGTTAATCGGGAACTAGGAGTAACAGTTATTATTGTAACTCATGAGATCGATGTAATTCAGAAAATATGTAATCGCGTTGTAGTTATGGAGCATGGAAAGCTCATAGAGAGGGGATCTGTACTTGAGGTGTTTAGTAAACCTAAACACGAAACAACAAAGCGATTTGTTAGGACTGTAATTCCTGATGAAATTCCATCAACCGTGAAACATACATTAGCTTGTGATAAAAGGCCATACACAATTCTTAAGATGCATTTCTTAGGAAATAATACGACAGATAATGTTCTATATCATATTAATAAAACCTATGATTTAGAAACAAGTGTATTATTTGCTACGGTAACAGAGTTAGAACATACTGTACTTGGTATATTCATTGTTCAATTTATTGGCGATGATCTTGAGGTGGGCAAGGTAAAAGAGTATCTTGTTGCTCAAGGTATTGAATGGCAGGAGGTGACACTATAATGGATTTCTTCATGCAAGAACTTGGTGTTCCAGGATCGCAGTTATTATTAGCTGCAGAACAGACATTATATATGGTGTTCCTATCTCTATTCATTGGTACTGTATTAGGTCTAATTATCGCAGTTACACTAGTAGTAACAAATCCTAATGGTATCGTTAAAAATAGTATTGTTTATACCATTACAAATACAATTGTTAATATTGTGCGTTCTGTACCATTTATCATTTTGATGGTGTTTATATTACCGTTAACTAAGATGATTGTAGGTACTCGTGTTGGTACAACAGCGGCTATTGTACCACTTGTTATATTCATTGCACCTTATCTTGCTCGACTCTTTGAAAACTCTATTTTAGAGGTTAATAAAGGCATTATCGAGGCAGCACAATCGATGGGAGCCTCTCATTTTGAAGTGATTTGGCATTTTCTTTTACCAGAAGCAAAGGGTTCTCTTATTCTATCTATTACAACAGGTACCATAGGTCTAATCGGTGCTACTGCTATGGCTGGTGCTATTGGTGCAGGTGGTGTAGGTGATTTAGCTCTTACCTATGGTTATGAACGGTTGAACTTCCCATTGATGTTATTTACCGTAGTTATTTTAATAATTTTTGTTCAAATTATTCAAACAATAGGTAACTACTTTGCACGACGTGCGCGTCGTTCCTAATTGATGAAATAAATTCTAGTTATCTTGATTATGAAAGTATAGGAGAATATACCATGAAATTAAAGAAACTTCTTGCCCTTGGTGCGGCATTAGTATTTAGCGTAGCTTTTATAGCAGGCTGCGGTTCAAACAATAGTGATAATGGTGCTAAAAAAGAATTAAGCTATAGTAAATCTCAAGGCCCTTACTCTGAATTGTTTGAAAAAGGTGTAAAACCAATTTTGGAAAAACAAGGCTATACCTTTAAAGGTGTAGATATGTCTGACTTGGTACAAGCAGACCAAGTATTGAGTGATGGTGAAGTAGATTTCAACGTTGAACAACATACAGCATACATGAAAAACTTCAACGAAAAACAAAAGGGTCATCTTGTAGCCTTAACTCCAATTCCAACAGTACCAGCAGGTATCTTTAGCGGTTCTAAAACATCTCTAGATCAAGTGGCAGATGGCGACACAATTGCAGTACCTAATGATGCATCCAACATGGCTCGTGCTTATGCGTTATTGCAAAAAATCGGTTGGATTAAACTTGATCCAAATAAAGATTTAGCGACAGTAACACAAGCAGATATTATTGAAAACCCTAAACATCTTAAATTTACAGAAATGAAATCCCTTACAATTCCTTCTGTACGTACTGATTTTGATTATATTGTTATTACTGGTGCTATCATTTATAATGCAAAAATCGATCCTAAATCTGCATTGGCAAATGAAGATGTACTACCACAATGGTTACTACAAGTCGTAGTTAACGAGAAAAATAAAGATGCACAATGGGCGAAAGACCTTGTAGCAGCTTACCACTCTCAAGAATTTAAAGACTATATGGAAAAAAATAACAACGGTCTATGGTTCGTACCTAAAGGTGAATAGAATATAATAATGTGATATATAGGCACGAACAGCTATATAGGAATAAATAAAAGAACCTCTAATAAGTTTTTACTTATTAGGGGTTCTATTTATATGAGATAACATGAGGATATTATTGGCTGATACAAGGGGGGGCTTTGGTAGATTGACTTATACTGTCATGCCCGCCGCATAGTTTTCATAGAGTTCTTTGTAGTTACCACCACGCTCTATCAGTTCGTGATGTGTCCCTTGTTCCACAATTGTGCCGTTTTCTACTACTAGTAGGATGAAATTTATTACTAAAAGTTTATTATCAATTAATAAGTATTATGATTGAGTTTATATCATTTTATTAAAATTTTTGATATACTAAATAGGCAATTTTTGCAATTTTTGTTTTGAAGTAGTAAGGAGAGTTTCTAATGAAGTTGAATTGGAAATTATTCGCACCGCTTGTAGTAGCTATTATTGTATGGCTCATCGGTGCTCCTGAAGGTCTTAGCGCAAATTCTTGGATTTATGTAAGTATTTTCGCAGGCCTCGTGGTAGGGTTGATTTTAGAACCAATGCCACCAGCTTTTATCGGTATCATTGCTGTTACCGTGTCTATGTTGTTTAAGGTTGGTCCTGCCCCTGTGGTAGATAAAGCAACCGGTGTCGCTAAGGCGATTACTGATGCGCAAGCTATCAGCTGGGGTCTTAGTGGTTTCTCTAATGCCATCGTATGGTTGATCTTTGCCGCTTTCATGATTGGTATTGGTTATGAAAACTCTGGCCTTGGTCGTCGTATTGCTTTGTTCCTCGTAGCAAAGCTTGGCAAGTCCTCTTTAGGTCTTGGTTATGCTATCGCTATTACGGACCTTGTATTGGCGCCGTTCATCCCAAGTAATGCGGCTCGTTCTGGTGGTACCATTTATCCAATCGTATCTAGTATTTGTCCAATGTTTGATTCCTATCCAGATAAGAACCCTCGTAAAATTGGCTCCTATTTGAACTGGGTAGCGTTGGCAACTACATGTGTATCTAGCTCTATCTTTTTGACTGGTGCAGCGCCAAACCCATTGGCTCTAGAATTGTCAGCTAAATCTGGTATCGTAGCGGCGAACTGGGGCACATGGTTCCTCGCATTCTTGCCAGTAGGCCTTATCTTGTTCATCATCACTCCATTGTTGACCTATGTATTCTGCAAGCCAGAGGTGAAAGGCTCCCCTGAAATTGCAGCATGGGCAAAGGATGAGTATAAGAAACTAGGCTCCATGACACGCAGTGAAATCTTCATGGCCTTAATTTCTGTATTGGCTCTTGTGTTGTGGATTGGTGCTTCTACATTCAAAGTAAACCCTACAACAACAGCTTTGATTGTTATTATTTTGATGATTTTCACTAAGATTATGACATGGCAAGACTTCCTTGCTAACAAACCAGCATGGAATGTTTTGACTTGGTTTGCTACACTCGTACCTATGGCTTCTGGCCTTAAAAATGTAGGCTTCTTAGATTGGCTTGCTAAATCTGCTGGTGGTTCTTTGGTTTCTTTAGATCCTACAATGGCAGTTCTTGGTTTGTTATTAGCATTCTGCTTGCTTCGTTACTTCTTTGCATCTGGTACTGCTTATGTAACAGCTATGGTAGGCTTGTTTGCTACTTTAATTCTTCAAATTCCTGGCGTTGATCCAGCGCAAGTTATGTTGATTCTGTTAGTACCTATGGGGATTATGGGTATCCTTACACCATATGGTACTGGTCATAGCCCAATCTGGTTTGCTAGTGGCTATAATAAAGGCCCTGAATTCTGGAAATTGGGCGCTATCTTTGGGATTATCTACCTCGCGATCTTTATCGTGGTGGGGATTCCATGGATTCAGTTCGTAATGCCACTTTTAGGATAGGCTTTCCGCCGCCATATGTCTCTCTGCGCTCCATTCGCTGTAAGTCGCTGGATAGACATATGGCGGCTTCTTCTATCTTAAAATGGCATAGCTCACTTCAAGAGAGCAAGTCGCTTAGTAGATACAATGCGGCTTCTTTTTATCCTGAAATGGCAATATTTAACAAAGCTCGACAAATGCAAGAAAATTACTATAATAGTGGTGTGATGGTAAATTACTTGTCTGGGGTTTTTACTGGAGGTGTTTATTATTATGTCTACTTCGGAGCGAGTTGTACAGTCAGTTTTATATGAGCTTGGTTGTATTTTAATTGGTTGTTTGGTAATGCAGTTTGTTCCGCATGAGGGGCAGCCTTTTGTATTAATGGTTATTTTTTCCTTACTAGCTATGGTTTGGAATTTTGTGTTTAACTGGATTTTTGATAAACTAGTACCAGGTGATCGATTAGCGCGAGGCCCTTTAATTCGCACCGTTCATGCTGTGTTATTTGAAGGCTTATTTATGCTTGCAACGGTGCCAATTATTATGTACATGATGCAGATGACCTTTTGAATGGCTTTTATGACGGATATATCTATGACATTAGCTATTTTAGGTTATACATATGTATATAATTGGGTATATGATCGGGCGCGTCTATATTTTGTAGAGGCTTAATTTGAAATATGAGGTAGGTACCTCTTGTAAAATCTATATCGTATAGTAGGAGGTTCTTATGTCTACAAAGTCTATTACGGGCACAGGTCTATTGTTGGCCGTAGCCTTGTTGGCGCAAAGCTTGCGCATTATTTTTCCATTTATTCCTAATCAGGTGAGCATGTTCCTCATCGGTTCTATTACGTCTGCAACCTTTGTACTTGCCACATGGCGTTATGGTTGGAAAAATGGTCTTGTCATTGCTTGGATAGCACCAGTTGTGGCGCATTTACAAGGTATGTTACCGTTGCCACCGTTCATCTTGATTACGGCACTTGGCACCACTGCCTATGTATTCGTAGCTCACTGGCTACAACATAAACCAAAGGCTTTACTTATTATTGTTGCTGCCTTGGTAAAAGCAGGCGTTCTTTTTGGTGGTTATTCTTTGTTCTTTTCATTGTTTCAATTCCCACCAAAGATTGTAAACACTATGTTATTTGTATCTAGTTGGCCACAATTAGTGACATCCTCTTTGGGCATTATTTTGGCTCTACTTATTACAAAACGTACTAAAAATTAGTCTAACTTAACTTAGAGTTATGACAACCCATTCAAAATAGATATGACTTTTTAGGGGCACTCAGGCTGTATGAGTGCCCATTTTTGTTGACCTTAATCATTGTCTACTTTTATAATTAACATATTGTATACAAATATGAGGAGTTGATTGGAATGAAATTTAATACAAAATGTGTTCACGGCAGTGGCAAGCCAGATAATACTGGTGCAATTTCCCCTGCAATTTATATGTCTAGTACATTTTCTCATCCACAATTGGGTGATACGACAGGTTACCAATATACGCGTGAGTCTAATCCGACGCGCGACCGCTTGGAACAATTGATAGCAGGCCTTGAAGAAGGTACGGATGCATTAGCATTCTCTTCTGGTATGGCCGCAGTGGATGCCGTATTCCATCTATTTTCCCCTGGAGACCATATCATTTTAGGCGATGATTTATATGGTGGCTCTATCCGTATGTTCACAAATATTTACGAACAAAATGGCATCGAGTTTACCTATGTAGGTACATCTGATCTTGATGCGGTGAAAGCTGCTTTCAAACCGAATACAAAGGCTGTTTATATTGAAACACCAACAAATCCTATGATGGAGATTACCGATATTCGCGCTCTCTGCGCGTTGGCTCATGAGCGTAATGCGCTTGTAATCATCGACAATACATTCTTGAGCCCATATTTCCAAAAACCTTTAACGTTGGGGGCAGATATTGTCGTTCATAGTGGTACAAAATTCATCGGTGGTCATCACGATGTAATTTCTGGTTTCACTATTGTGAAAGACGATGAGTTGGCTGCGAAATTGTGTCTAACTTACAAAACCGTAGGTGCTTGCTTATCTGCAATGGATAGCTGGCTCGTAATTCGCGGCGTCAAAACATTGGCCCTTCGTATGGAGCAACATCAAAAGAATGCCATTGCTCTTGCTGAATGGCTCAAAACACAACCTAAGGTTACTAAAGTATTGTTCCCAGGTCTTCCTGAACATCCAGGCTATGAAATTAATAAAGCCCAAACGACTGGTTTTGGTGGCATGTTATCTTTTGAAGTAGATAGCGAAGAAACGGCTAAAACAGTATTAGAAGGCATTGAGCTAATTCAATTTGCTGAAAGTCTTGGTGGTACAGAGTCCTTGTTGACCTACCCTGTAACGCAAACACATCCAGATTTAAAACCAGAAGATGCTGAGCGCAAAGGTATTACACGTCGCTTATTGCGTCTATCTGTAGGTATTGAAGATACTGATGACTTGATTGCGGACTTGGAACAAGCTTTCAATAAATAAAGGAGTTCCTATGGGACAATATAATTTTGATCAAATTTTAGATAGAACTCACACAAAATCCTTGAAATACGATTTTGCTGTCAAACGCGGTAAACCAGCCGATGTGTTGCCATTCTGGGTGGCAGACATGGATTTTGAAATTCCACCTGAATTGAAACAAATCTTATTGGACCGCGTGAACCATGGTGTATTTGGTTATACCGAATCCGATGACGAATACTTTGAAGTGCTACAAAATTGGTTTACTACGCGCTTTAACTGGACGCCAGACCGAAAATGGCTCGTTAAAACACCAGGTATCGTCTTTGCTTTGGCCATGGCTGTTCGCGCTTTCACCAAGGAAGGTGAAGGGGTGCTCATCAATCAACCGGTGTATTATCCATTTAGTATGGTTATCGACGATAATGACCGTCGTCTCATCAATGTGCCATTAATCAAAGGTGAAGATAAGTACACCATTGATTTTGAGGGCATTGAACGGGCTATCGTTGAGGAAAATGTAACATTATTCCTCTTATGTAATCCCCACAATCCGGTAGGCCGCGTGTGGACTGAGGATGAGTTAAAACGACTTGGCGATATTTGTATTAAACATAATGTACTCATCGTAAGTGATGAAATCCACGCTGATTTTGTTTGGAAAGGACATACTCATAAGGTCTTTGCTGACCTAGGTGAAAGCTATGCAGAACACTGTATCGTATGTACTGCACCGAGCAAGACTTTCAACATCGCTGGTCTTCAAGTAAGTAATATTTTCATTCCTAATGATTCCTTACGTCGCCGTTTTATTAAAGAAATCGATCGCGCTGGCTATAGTCAGCTAAATACGATGGGCATCGTTGGTTGTGAAGGGGCCTATAAAGTAGGCGGCCCTTGGCTTGATGAATTAAAAGAATATATTCAAGATAATATTCAATTCACCATTGATTATGTAGCAAAATATATGCCGAAGATTCATGTATATCGTCCAGAAGGGACATATCTCATGTGGTTAGATTGCTCAAAGTTACCATTAACTCCTAAAGAACGTGATGAATGGATCATCAATGAAGCTAAGTTGTGGCTTGATACAGGTTCTATGTTTGGCGTAGATGGGGAGGACTTTGAGCGTATTAATGTAGCTTGTCCTCGTAAGGTATTAGAAGAAGGACTCGAAGCTTGGCGACGTGCCTACGAGACTAAAGGCTTTTAATTAGCTTGGTTACACTGTTTAGATTAGGTTATCAAATTGTAGAATATGTAGAGGTGACAATATGCCTATTAAAGTAATAAAAAATTTACCGGCCATTACGAAATTAGCTCAAGAGAACATTTTCGTTATGGATACTGAACGGGCGGAAAATCAACAAATCCGACCTTTGAATATTCTGTTAATCAATTTGATGCCTACTAAAGAGATTACAGAGACTCAAATTTTACGTGCTCTCAGTAATAGCCCGTTACAAGTTAATTTGACATTAATACATACGGCATCTCGTAAAGCAAAAAATACAGATGAACAGTATTTAGAAACCTTCTACCGTACCTTTGATGAAGTAAAAGATCAATTCTTTGACGGCATGATCATCACAGGGGCCCCTGTAGAGTTAATGCCTTTTGAAGAGGTAGACTATTGGCCTGAGCTCGTAGAAATTATGAACTGGGGCGAAGAGCATGTATGCTCCACGTTTTATATTTGTTGGGGTGCTCAAGCTGGTTTGTATCATCACTTTGGTATTAATAAATCTATTATGGATGAAAAACTATTTGGTGTGTATGAACATGATATTTACAATGATCGCCCAGTGCTCTTGCGTGGCTTTGATGAAAAGTTCTGGATGCCGCATTCCCGTCATACAACAGTTTCTTTACAACAAATTAAAGAAAATCGCGATTTGGAATTATTGGCAGGCTCTGATCCAACAGGAGCAGCTATTGTTCGTAGCTTAGACAATAAACACATCTTTGTCTTTGGTCATGCTGAATATGATTGGGATACTCTCAATCGTGAATATGAGCGAGACATCAACAAAGGTATGGATATTGCAGTTCCTGAAAATTACTTCCCTAATGACGATCCAAAACAACGTCCAATCGTGCGCTGGCGTTCTGTAAGTACATTGTTATTTACGAACTGGTTAAATTACTATGTTTATCAAGAAACACCGTACATCATTGAACAAATCCAAAAAATGAAATTTGAACGTGATAAAAACTTAGGTGCTTATATCTAAGCTTTTGTTAGTCATTATGCCCCTAATTGCTTCTGTTAGTCTCTTATGAGCTCGTTCGGCAGAGGTAATTAGGGGCTTTTTGCTACGTCTTATCATAAAACAATTACCTTACTTAGGATGTATTAGGAACATGTCTAGCTACCTCTAAAGGTCACTATAGTTTTAAGTTATGGAGAAGTTCATATAAAAAATAGTAGACATATTTTTTAAAGCATAGTACTATACTAGGTATAAATAACGAACTAAATTCACAGTTAATATAAAGGAGTTGTCATAATGAGTAAACAATACAGATTTGAAACATTACAATTACATGCCGGTCAAACGGTAGATCCAACAGGTGCGCGTGCAGTACCTATTTACCAAACTACATCTTTCGTATTTAAAGACGCAGAAGAAGCAGCAGGTCGTTTTGCCTTAACTAATCCTGGTGGCATTTATTCCCGCCTTGGCAATCCTACTACTGATGTATTAGATGCGCGTGTGGCACAACTTGAAGGTGGTGCAGCTGGTATCGCAGTAGCATCTGGTTCCGCAGCGATTACATATTCCATCTTGAACGTAGCTAATGCTGGCGACAATATCGTAGCAGCTTCCACTTTGTACGGTGGTACTTACAACTTGTTCACAGCTACATTGCCACGTTTGGGTATTCATACTAAATTTGTAAATCCTGATAATTTAGAAGAATTCGAAGCAGCTATCGATGAAAATACAAAAGCTGTTTATATCGAATCTATCGGTAACCCTGGTATTAACCTTATCGACGTGCAAGCAGTAGCTGATATTGCTCATAAACACAATATCATCTTGATCGTAGATAATACATTCGCATCTCCATACTTGTTCCGTCCATTAGAACATGGTGCTGACGTAGTTGTTCACTCTGCTACTAAATACCTTGGTGGTCACGGTACAACATTGGCTGGTATCGTAGTAGAATCCGGTAAATTTGATTATAAAGGTTCTGGCAAATACCCTGGCTTCTCCGAAGGTGATGAACACTATAATGGTTTAGTATTTGGTGATTTGCCAATTCCATTCACTGTAAAAATCCGTGCTCAATTGCTTCGTGATACAGGCGCATGCATTACTCCGCTTGCATCTTGGCAAATCTTGCAAGGTATTGAAACCTTATCCTTGCGCGTAGAACGTCACGTTGAAAATACTCGTAAAGTAGTAGACTTCTTAAGCAAACATCCAAAAGTAGCGTGGGTAAGCTATCCAGAATTAGAAGATAACAAATACAAAGCATTAGCTGATAAATACTTCTCTAAAGGCGTTGGTGCTGTGTTCACATTCGGCGTAAAAGGCGGTAAAGAAGCAGGTATTAAACTTGTTGACTCTTTGGAAATCTTCTCCAACCTTGCTAACGTAGCCGATGCTAAATCCCTCGTTATTCATCCTGCATCTACAACACATGCACAACTTAACGAAGAACAACAAAAATCTGCTGGCGTAACACCAGATATGATTCGTTTGTCCATCGGTCTTGAAAATGTAGATGACATCATCGAAGACTTGGCACAAGCATTAGATAAAGCATAATCTCTCCAATCTCATTGGGAAAACTATAGAACTATCTTTCAGAACACACAAATGACATCCTTAAGCTAGACCTCGCTTAAGAAATAGAACAAAGAACTATCAAACCTATAAAAACTTATACAAAAGACCTCCCTGCGTGATCTGCACCCATTTTCTTGGACAGATATAATTAAGCTACTTTTTGGGAATGAGTTCGGTATTCTACCGGACTCATTCCTTTTAATTTGAGCTTAATACGTTTTGTATTGTAATAATCAATATAATCTCTTAATTTGTTAATAAAATCTTCATAGGAAGTAAATTTCTCTAAATATAACAGCTCTGATTTTAGTAAGCCAAAGAAGTTTTCCATCACGCTATTATCCAAACAGTTTCCTTTTCGAGACATACTTTGGATAATAGCGTGATTTTTTAATGTTTCTTGATAACTGCTATGCTGGTACTGCCATCCTTGATCTGAGTGTAAGATGCACCCTTTGCTATGTGGCCTGTTTTTAAAGGCTTTATCCAGCATAGATAACACCTGTGTTAGTACAGGTCGTTCTGATATTTCATAGGATACAATTTCACCATTATACATATCTAAGATTGGTGATAAGTAAACCTTACGCCCAAACAAGTGGAATTCGGTAATATCTGTTGTCCATTTTTGATCTGGCTTTGTTGCAATAAAGTTTCGATTAATAATGTTAGGAGCAATTTTTCCTTCGTTTCCCCTATATGAACGGTACTTCTTTAGACGGACTTTACAGGTTAAGTTTTCTTCCTTCATAATACGCATCACAACTTTATGATTTATATTGAAGCCTAATTTGTGTAATGCTATTGTGATTCGTCGATATCCGTAACGACCCTTGTTCATCGATACAAGGGTACGAATAGCTTCTCGTTCCTCTATATATTTATCCCCTTTATTAATGCTGGCTAGGCGTGCATAATACGTACTTCGACTAATACCAAAGTATTTGAGCATAAACTGAAGAGGATATATGTTTCTTAATCTTTCGATGGCAATTGTTTGTGCTTTTTTTTTACAGCTCTATTGGGTTTAGCTATTTCACGCATTTCTTTCATAAAGTCGTCATAAAAAGATATTTCATACTTTAATCGAGCATTTTCAGCTTCCAGTTCTTTAATACGTTCCTTATCTGATTTTTGGCTTGAATCTACTTCTATTTTAATTTCTTTCTTAGTCTTCATAGGTGGTCTACCTTTAGGCTTGGGTTGCAACCCCAAAATCCCTTCATCTAAATACCGCTTTTGCCATATGGCAATTAGACTAGAGTTATCTAAATTAAATAATTCTGCTGTTTCATTAAAGGATAACTTATTCTTCCACCTAGTTTCAAGAACTTTACGTTTAAAATCTGCTGAAAATACTTGTTTACAAATTTTATGGGTCAAATTATGACTAAGCTTAAACTTGTATAGCCAATTTCTTACAGTACTTTCTGGAACTTCAAGCTCTTTAGCAATTCTTAAGCGTCCCCATCCTTTTTTAGAAAGATAAATAGCCTTTTCTTTTACTTCTTTTGAATATTTTGACATAAAAAACTGCACCTCCAAAAATTGTGTCCAATTTTTGGGGTGCAGTTCAGCGTGGGAGGTCTTTTTGTGTTGTAACAACTATATGTATTATAAAATAAATTATCTTGCATATGAAGGGGGTTCATATAGAGTGTGTAACATGTTGAGGATAGAGGATAATATCTATATATAAAAAAGACCTTGGATTCAACGATCCAAGGTCTTTTAAAGGGAGTATAGTGTGTGTAACGTTCGGTCTGTGGTGTGTGAGCACAGACCATTTCCTATTGTGTGAGATAGGAGTTAGGTAGCCCGTGTTGAGTCCTACGGGCTCTTTGAGTTTGTGTGTTAGTTTGTGTTAGAGAGCGTATCCAGTGGATACTGTGTGTATAGTATGTGTGTTATATGTGTAGTGTGTTATATGTGTAGTGTGTCATCTAAGTGGGTTAGGATAGGGTTCACTTGATGAATTAAAATCTTAGTATTTTGTGCTTTTTACTTTAGCGCTTAACACTTTACCATTCATGCCGTCAACTTTTACTTCAGCTTTTTTGCCGCCGCCAGTTGTCATATCGAATTCGTATACAGCACGACCGTTTTCACGTTCAACAGTCCATTCTACAGTTTGGAAGTCAGAACCAACTTTTTCCATAGCTTTTGTTTCAGCTACTTCAGGGATGATGATGTTTTGAACGTTGATAGCTTTATTGCCTTTAGTGTAGCCTTTAACTTCTTTACCAACGATTTGACCAGTTGCTTCGTCTACTTTAATTTCTACTTCACGGTTGTTGTAGTAACCTTCTACTTCATAGTAAGGGTTGTGTTTAGCGTCGTAGGAAATAGATTTAACAGATGCGCCAGGGAATTGTTGTTGGAATACTGTAACAGCGCCCATGTAATCAACAGAATAGTTAGCTTGAGCGGATGGAGCTACGCTACCAACACCGTTCCAGTTGCTATGGTTGTTGTAAGCATGGTTGCTAGCTGCGCCAACTACACCTGCTAATAATACTGTACTAACGCCGAATGCACATAAAACTTTGGATACTTTCTTAACATTTTTCATAATTAATGCCTCCTGATACCAAAATATCATTTTTCGTTTTTTACGATTTTGTGAAAGTAGATTTTACTCAATCTACTTATGTATAATTTAATATTGTTATATGAATATAAGATGAAATCAATGTCTTTTTGCATGAAGATGAGTATATCTTTTAGTTATTATGAACTGTTGATAATAACTATAAGGTATAGTCAAAAAGATAAAAAGATTGAAAATATAGTATTTATAGTTATATATAGTATTAGACTACATAGTTAACTAAAAGTCAATCGTTATAGTTGACAATTAAAAATACAAGTGCTTTAATTTAGGTAAGTAGTAGTTTGTTATTGTCTTATTAATGGAGGTATACCATGAGTTCTACCGTATCGAAACAAACTCGCATTACCACCCGTCAGTTAACAATGACTGCACTATTTGTGGCTTTGATTGCCGTAGGTGCTTTCATACGGGTGCCATTACCTAACTGTCCGTTTACATTGCAGATCTTATTTACCACATTGGCGGGCATTGTATTAGGTAGTCGTTTAGGCGCTGCTAGCGTGGGCATTTATATTGTACTGGGCCTGATAGGGGTACCTATTTTTACCTCTGGCGGCGGTCCTGGTTATATTTTGCAACCTACCTTTGGCTATTTGATTGGCTTTATGGTTGGCGCTTATGTTGTAGGTCGAATTGCTGAATCGATGGATACCTTATCCTTCAAACGATTATTAGTGGGTTCCATATTAAATCTATTAATTGTATATGGCCTTGGTATGGTCTACTTATATTTCATTATGAACTTGTACTTAGGCAAACCAATTGGTGTTGAAGCTGTTATTATTACATGCTTCTTGATTCCCGTAGGTCCAGATATTTTCCTTTGTGCTGTAGCAGCATCTTTAGGTAAAAGAATCATCAAAGAACTACATCACTAATGCAATGCGTTGATGATAATATCTTAATTGTACAGATATTCTAATTAAATAGATATGATTATTAGCATACAGTATGTGTCTCTAAATTTAGTTAATAATATAGACTTTAAGACATTTGTATAGAACGTAATCATTCTTAATAAAAACGAGGCGTATAGCCTCGTTTTTATTTGTGTAATTTTGTTTTATGGGTAGACATAACCTAAAATTGGTTCTGCTGATTTGATTTTTGTGATTTCTACATATGGTTGTTGACGACCGTGGAAATCTCGAGTAGAAACTTTACCTTCGATAGATACCCATTGTTCATTTTGTAAGCTATCTCCATCTGCTTTAAATGCAGTCATGCCGATAGGGGCAACGTCAGCGATACAGCAAGCCATAGCCATGCGAGAAATAGTAAATTCGTTAGGCTTTAATGTATTATCTTCGCGATTTACATAGCCTGTCATATATACAGTGTAATCTTTATATTGCTCTGCATTAGATCCGACTTTTACAATGGTTTGATAGAAATTGTCGGAGTTTAAAACGATTTCTTTTTTGTCTTTGGAAATACCAGGTTGTTTGCTTTCACTATTAACCGTAATTACTTCGCCAATAGCGTCATTTGTAAAGTCAAAGTTATTCGTATCATCGTTTACACGAACGGCACCGTGAACACCTGTAGATGGAACGAGTACCGGTGGAACGATGAGCAATACAATCGGGATAATAATAGGAACTACAGATTTCCAATTATGTTTGTAATATCTTGATGGAGCCCAAATAATCGTCGCTAGACCACCTAAGATGAGGGCCACGCTACTAATTCCGAGTAAAAGCTCGTAACGCGGTGCGATATAGTTTAAATAACGACCTGTCACGATGAGGTACACACAACAAATACCTAATGTGAGGTACAGCAAGCCTTTCACGATGGAAAAGCGATCTTTTAGTCTTAATGTCATGAAATCATCTCCTTTTGTAATCATTAGCTTAAAAGAAATTGATATACTAGAGCCGCTAGATAGGACATAACGGCAATGGTTATGCTTAGTCGCACAATAAATGCAGTAGGCATATATTGTTTTAATATATACACATTTTTGATGTCTAACATAGGCCCTAAAATGAGGAAGCCCATAACAGAGCTAATAGGGAATAGGGTGCTTAAGGACTTGCCGATGATAGCATCCGATGTAGAACAAATAGAGAAGAAGAAGGCTAATACTAATAAGATTGGAATGGCGGCGAAGTCTGGTAATGCAAAACCTGCCTGAAGTAGCCATGGTTTGCCATATACTTGGACTACAGATAATACGCCAGCTGCCATGGAGAAATAGAATAAGAGTTGGGAAAACTCTTTTTCCATATGGATTAATAGTCTCTTCTTATTGATATACTTAGGTTTGGCTGACTCTAAGACGATTTCTTCGTAGCTCAGGCCCTGAGGCGTTCTTGCTTTTATCATGGCTGTGGATGAAGGACAGAATCGGAAGGATAGAGCCACTAATAAAGCCACACCTAGGCCTAAAACAATACGCCACAGGGATAGCATAGGATTGTCGGGAAATGCATACCACGTAGAGAGTATGGTAACGGGATTGATGATTGGACTAGCCAGCATAAATAGAAGCGCTACCGATAAAGGGATACCTCTATCTACAAGTGCTTTAAATAGTGGGATGATGGCACAGTCACAGATGGGTAATGCAAAACCACTAATCATAGCAGCACCATAGCTTTTCCAAGAGTGATCGCCCAAGAGTTTTAATAACACTTTTTGTGGTACGAAGTAGCGAATGATCGTTGAGCCCACGGTTCCTAGTAGGAGGAACGGAATTGCTTCGATGACGAGACCCGTAATAATGGCAAAGCAGTGGTGTATGGAATAAGGAATATCGTGTCGAAAGGCAGTAACTAATAGTATATAAGTAGTAATACCGATAACTAATAGATTAGGGACAAGGCCCCATGTTGAATTTCGACATAATTGCTCTACCTTTTCAGGGCTAGGCTGTGTAACAATCTTTGCTTCGCCGTTGTAGGTGCGCAATAAAGCGTGATGTATAGGCGTTTCAGTGATAATACAGTCTGCACTATACAATTGACTTGCTACATCATTTCCTAAACCAGGTAATATGGTTGATACAAATTGATCTGTACAAATATATAATACCTTTTCTATTTGTAATAGATGGCTCAGTTTTTCACTATATAACAAGGTTTCCAATTGGTGAAAGCCGAGCATGCCGTTCCACTCAATCCAAATTTCTTTGGGGTTGACTCGCTCTATATAGTTTGCGATTTCACTAGCTATAGTGTCGTAAGAGGATGGATTCGTAGGGCTGATAGCACTCAATGTATCTGCATCGAGTTGTAATGGCTTTTTTATAAGCTCTACACTACCTTCTTCGGCACTAATAAGTGCTGTACCACCTAGTTTTTTTCGGTGTTGTACTTGTTCGTTAATGAAGGTGCTTTTACCAGAGCCAATGAAGCCTGTAACGATATAAACAGGTATCATGATTGACACACTTCGTTATGCACCATTGGTACATTAAAATCTGTGCCGATAACGACTAAGCTATAATCGGTAGACTCAGTAGATGTAAGGGAACAGTAATGTGTGCCATACTGAAGTTCGTGAGGTCCCTCTGTAGTTGGTACAATACCTTTTGCACGAAGTACTGTATCTGGCATACCTTCTAATATAGTTTTCCATTGTACGAGGCTGAGAGTGCGCAAATCTTTAAAGGTATGACTCATAAATAGATGTTCATCATGCAAGCAGTTGTCGTCGTGACAATGATAGAGTCGTTTGATGTAGTCCCGCAGGGAAAGGGTATCCCATGCTTCTTCGTGGATTGGCGTATTAGGTGCAAGGTCACGAATCATACGTTTTGTAATACTTGTTTGTTGAATATCCTCTGTATGACTCAAGAAGATCGCATCGCTATGGGTAATTTGATCTTTAAAGAAGAGCCCAAAGTTTTTGATAAACATAGGTGCCTGCATTGCATCAACGGTCGTAATTGAAGCGTGCACATAGGCGGATTTTGCAATTTCTTCATCCTTACAAGTATGGATGATTTCACTTAATTTGCTGACACCAGATGGCTCGATATAGATAACATCAATTTCGTAATTTTGGAGAATATCGAGCAATGCTTGTTGAAAATTACCTTGTAAGCTACAACAAATGCAGCCAGATGTAACTTCGCGAACGGTAGCACCTGATTTAGCGAGATTTACCGCATCGAGGCTGGTTTCGCCAAAATCATTTTCTATGATGAGAATTTTATCTGTAGATTTATGTTCTTTTAGTATATGTTGTAGGAATGTTGTTTTCCCAGATCCGAGAAATCCGGATATGATAACTATTGGAATCATATACACCTCCTGAGTAATGTAAACACAGTATACACCCATAGGATAACACAGAAAATACTCCCTGGGGTATATATAAAATTACGCATATATCAGGAATTAACTGACTTTTTTAAAATTTATGGGATATATACTTTATATGAGTATACTGGCAAGTGTAGTTGATATTCATAATTATTTGAAAGTAAAAGGTGTATGCCTTATGTAATATATATGAAAACATACTCCTATTTGGATAAATATTTATTTACATATTTTGACAAATTTATAAAAAAATCCCTCCTATAGATTATTCAGTGAGGGGAGCTCAACTGGATGCCCTATAGGAGGGATAGAGAGAGACTATATTATTGTAATTTTGCTAACAATGCTTTGAGGTATACATACACATTCTCTACAGATGGTAAGTGGACGCGTTCTGTAGGCGTATGTGGGCTTACGATTGTAGGACCAAAGCTGATCATTTGTGTATTTGGCAATATGCCTTTCAATAGACCACATTCAAGGCCAGCGTGAACAGCATTAACACTGGCTGGTGTCTCAAACATTTCGTTATGTAAGGAAATCGCTTGCTCTTCTAATTTAGAGCCTTTGTCGTATTCCCATGCAGGGTAACCGCCAGTGCGCTCTGCAGATACACCAAGAGCTTTAGCAAGAAGCATCATTTTCTTAGTCAAGAATTCAAGGCTATTGCTGTTGGAGCTGCGGATAGAAATTACTATTTCTAGTGTATGTGCATTTTCACGAACAATAGCGATATTGTTAGATGTTTCTACAAGGTTTGGAATGGATTTACTTACAGAGTGAACCCCATCTTGTGCAAGATAGATATACGTAATGAGTGCTTCTGTTGTGTCATCTGCGTATACTACTTCTGGAGTCGCTACATCTTCCACGACGAATTTGAGATCTGGGTCTGCAATTTCATATTCATGTTGGTATTGTTTTTCTTGGTATGCAAGTAATGCTTTAATGGCTGCCACATCTTCGGAGCGTACAGATAAAACAGCTACAGATTTAGATGGAATAGCATTATGCTTAACGCCACCTTCGAAAGATGCCAAGCTTACAGGATATTGTTGTTGAATATCATAGAGGACGCGAGTTAATACTTGGTTGGAGTTTGCTCGCTGCTCGTTGATTTCGATACCAGAGTGACCACCTTTAAGGCCTGTTACAGTGATGGACAAGCCCGCATCATAGCCTGGTTGGTTGTTATCGCGTAACAATGGAATGTTTACATGTACGTGGCAACCGCCAGCGCAGCTAACAGTAAAATCATGTTCAACCTCTGTATCAAGGTTGATAAGGTAATCACCAGTTACTTGACCTTCTTTAAGGGCAAAAGCACCGTCCATACCTGTTTCTTCATTAGTTGTGAACAATAATTGCATAGGGCCATGTTGTTGGCTTTCATCATCGAGGATAGCGAGCATCATAGCAGCGCCCATACCATTGTCGGCACCTAAAGTGGTGTGATCAGCACGCATCCATTCGCCTTCGATAATATTAGCAATTGGATCTTTAGAGAAGTCATGGTTAGAATCATGATCTTTTACACATACCATGTCAATATGACCTTGAATGATGATACTTGGGCGGTTTTCGTAGCCTGGGGATGCAGCCTTCTTGATAACTACATTTAAGATCTCGTCTTGATGAGCTTCAAGACCTAGGTTTTTAGCAAAGTTTACGATGTAATCGCTAATGCCTTTTTCATTGCCAGATTCGCGAGGAATTTGGCTCATTTCTTTAAAAATTTCTAATACGCGTTTTGCTTGAACGATTGTTTCCATAATGGTACCTTTCATTCTCTTGTAAATCATATATGTATTATCTAATAAAAGCCCTTATAACAAGTGCTATACAAGAAGGGCTTAAGTGAATGATTACTTCACTTAGATTACTTGTTTTAGCCTCTTATAGTAACGACTTTCACAGACATACATAGGGAATATATAAATAATTAGTGTATATATATAGTTATATCACAAGAATGATTATTAGCATAGCTAATGCAGATACTAGCTATATAGGAATTATATTGTATAATGAGGATATACGATTAACGATTTAATAAATCCATTCGATTTTAGAAGGTTGGTGAACTAATGCAACATGACAGTCGCAATATCAGTATGCTTATGGATTTTTATGAGATGACCATGGCACACGGCTACTTTACGAAACAAGAAAAAATGGATCGCGTCGCATTTGACGTTTTCTTTAGACGCAATCCAGACAAGGGTGGCTTCGCCATTTTTGGTGGTCTCGAGCAAATCGTTGAGTACATTTTGAATTTACACTTTGATGAAAGTGACATTGCTTATTTGCGCGACCAAGGCATTTTTAGCGATGAATTTTTAGCCTATTTAAAAGATTTCTCCTTCACAGGCGACGTGTACGCATTCCCTGAAGGCTCTATTATTTATCCTAATGAACCGGTTATTACTATCGTAGCACCTCTCATAGACGCACAAATCGTAGAAACTGCAGTGCTTACTATGATGAACCATCAATCCTTAATTGCTACAAAAGCTAACCGTATTGTTCGTGCTGCAGATGGGCGAGTGGTAGCCGATTTTGGGGCTCGTCGAGCTCATAATGTGGATGCTGCCGTATATGGTGCGCGCGCTGCGTATATTGGCGGTGTAGGCTCTACTGCAACGGTATTAGCGGGACAACAATTTGGTATTCCTGTGAGCGGCACTATGGCCCATAGTTGGGTTATGTATTACGGCTCTGAATACGATGCTTTCAAGGCTTATGCTGAGGTATATCCAGATAATGCTGTATTCCTTGTAGACACTTATGATGTATTAAATTCTGGTGTACCAAATGCTATTCAGGTTGCTAAAGATGTATTAGAACCTATGGGTAAACGCTTAAAAGGTATTCGCCTTGACTCTGGTGACCTTGCGTATTTGGCTAAAAAAGCACGTCGTATGCTAGATGATGCAGGATTAGAAGATTGTAAAATTATGGCTTCCAATAGCCTTGATGAATATACGATAAAATCTCTCCTCCTTCAAGGTGGGCCTATCGATATCTTTGGGGTAGGTGAAAGACTCATCACCTCTAAGAGTGATCCTGTATTTGGCGCTGTATATAAGATTGCAAGCATTGAGAAAGATGGTAAATGGGAACCTCGTATTAAGATTTCTGAGGCCGTTGAAAAAATTACAAACCCAGGTCTTAAAAAGGTGTACCGCGTATACAATGAAAAAGGGCGTGCCATTGCAGACTTAATGACTTTGTTGCGTGAGGTACCTGATACAGAGGAGCCATATCGCTATATTAACCCTGAGCAACCTTGGCGTGAATTATACTTTGAAAACTGTACTTTTAAAGAAATGAAACAGCTCATTATTAAGGATGGTAAATTGATTAAAGAGTTGCCAACCCTTGAGGAAATTCGTCAATATGTTAAAGACCAATTGGCTAATGAAATTTGGCCTGAAGAACAACGTTTTGAAAATCCTCATCGTCATTACCTTGATATGAGTCCAAGCTATTATCAATTGAAACTTGATTTATTGAACCGTATTTATCGGAAAAAATAGGAGGGTCTATGTTAGAAAATCCACAAGCTATAAAGGATGCCCTCATTCAATGGATTCGAGATTACTTTAGTCAAAATGGCCCCACTTGTAGTGCCGTTGTTGGTATCTCAGGCGGTAAGGACTCAACTATTGTAGCCGCTCTTTGCAAAGAAGCCTTAGGGGCAGATAGAGTAGTAGGTGTGCTCATGCCTAACGGTATTCAATCCGATATCGATGATGCCAAGGCTGTAGTAGAGCATTTAGGTATTCCTTATATGACGATTAATATTGGTGCTGCTTATGAAGCCTTAACGCAAGCTATTGTTCAAGGTGAAGGCTATGACGTTGTAACGGGTAGAAACGATTTGTCTCGAGATGCAGCTATTAATACGCCGCCTCGACTACGAATGGCGACACTCTATGCAGTGGGGCAAAACTTGCCGAACGGCGCTCGCGTAGCTAATACTTGTAATGGCTCGGAAGATTACGTTGGATATTCTACAAAATTTGGTGATAGTGCAGGTGATTTTAGTCCTCTTGCACAACTCGTTGTAGAAGAGGTACGTCAAATTGGTAAGCTTTTAGATATTCCTGCATATTTAGTAGATAAGGTTCCTAGCGATGGTCTTAGTGGTCAGTCTGATGAAGATAAATTAGGCTTTACTTATGCTGTATTGGACCACTATATTAGAACTGGCGAAATTGAAGATTTAGCTACGAAGGAACGTATTGATCGTTTGAACCGTATCAATAAACATAAATTAGAATTGATGCCGTCCTTTAATCCAAATATTTAACAACATTAATTGCTTTATATTTATATAGTGGAGGTAATATGGAGAAGAAAATCGCTTTGATAGGTACTGGTGGAACGATTGCAGGGCAAGGTGCTTCTGATACAGATTTGACAGGTTACACAGCAGGCGTACTTGGACTCGATGAAATCTTAGCCTCTGTACCTGGTACAGAACCATATGGCCCATATACATATATTCAGTTTAGTAATATTGAAAGCTCCGATATTACCGTAAAACACTGGTTAGACTTGTCTAAGCTAGTGCAACAATTAGTTGATCAAGATGATATTGGCGGTGTTGTTATTACTCATGGTACAGATAGTATGGAGGAAACAGCATATTTCCTTAATCTTACTGTACATACTGATAAGCCTATTGTCGTTACTGGTTCTATGAGACCAGCCGGTGCTATTAGTGCAGATGGTCCTATTAACCTATTACAAGCTATTCAAGTGGCAAGAACTCCTGAAACTGCAGGCAAAGGTGTAGTAGTCGTTTTAAATGGTTATATTGATGGCGCCCGTGATGTGTCTAAATGTAATACGACAAATGTAGCGACCTTTGATAGTCCATTAGTAGGACATCTTGGCATCGTACAAGATGGAGTAGCTCATTATTATAAAGCTTCCACTCGTTGCCATACTAAAGATTCTGAGTTCGATGTGAGGGATCTAAAAGAATTGCCACGGGTAGTGCTTTTAACTTGCTATGGTGGTATGGATGATATGGTGCCTATGAGTGTGGTAGCTACAAATCCAGATGGCTTGATCTTAACTGGTCTCGGTCATGGCACAATTCCACAAAATGTACGCCAAATTACTCAGAATACGAAGTTCCCAACTGTACGTGCCTCTCGTACGGGCAGTGGTATGGTGTCTGCGGTTCCTCAAGATACATTGGCAGGGTATCTCGTAAGTAACACTTTGAGTCCACAAAAGGCTCGTATCCTATTAATGTTAGGTCTTACAAGAACTAAAAATCTTAAAAAGTTACAACAACTCTTCTATAAATATTAATGGATTGATGAATAGACAAATGAATATCTAAAGTAGCTATTTATAGTTGAAGAAATGGTCTATCATAATATAGCCTTGATATAATTATTTAGTGAAATTGAAATAGACTCTCAAAATTTAATTTAATATTCATTTTCAACTGTTATATTATGTATAACAGTTTTATATGCAATAAACCGCACATCCCGATCGCCTAGGATGTGCGGTTTTCATTTGCGTATTATCTTTTTTCTTATAAGCAGTATATTAAATGATATATTAAGTGAGCGATGGATCCAATGATATATCGTTTCATCCAATAATATATCGTTTGTAGAGCCTGTGATATATTTATTCCGCGTCGATAGCATTTTCTAATGCTCTTTGTACGCCTACATAAACTGCTTTTGCTAAGGTATCCCCAAACAAGGAGAAGGTGCCTGCGTCGGTTAAGACGTCACCATTTGTATCGATGGTGAGAATGACCCCATCTGTAGAGGTACCAGTAGCAGTGGTGTTGCGTTCTTTTGTGAGCGCATCAGGAATATCCTCGTTCATAAATGGATAGAGTTTCACACTTTCAGCGCCCCAATCTTGGAGGGCTGCAGTTTTAGCCTCTGTAATGGTCATCATAGCTTTCACCATGGCGCTGTCAGTTAAGGCCTTATTCGTAAAGGCGAGGATGTTGATTGTGCCAGGCGTTACAAACGCTCCGTCCCGTTCTTCATAGCAATACCCTGTGCCTGCACGATGGGCTGTTTTCTCATAGCCTGCAGTAACGATAGTCTCTACGATAGTATCTTTCTCCTCGACCTTAGCATAGGCGTGGAGCGTCATTGTAGCAGATGTGAGAAGCGCTGTACTAAAATGGACTGGCGTATCGATTTGCTCGAACTCTTGTGCTAAATAGTTGGCTACCGAGCCACCTGGTAAATCTTTTTCTGTTTCAATTTGATATGTTAATTGTTGGTTGCGCACGGCGAGTGTGTGGTGATAACCACCGTTTAATTGTCCGCTAGACAAGGAGTAGTGAATATCGTCAAAGTGCACTGTAACGGAGTGTAGCTCCTTGGTTATATAACCACCGGTAGCAAGCTCTTGTGGTGCTTCGTATGGATTGTTTAACATGTAAGTCTCCCTAGATTTAGATTGTTATATATGTAATATAACGATATAATAACTTTACTATATCGTGTAAAATATATTTATTAAATTATAGCATATATGTTTATGATGACCATATTAATAGATGTGCTCAATCATTTATGTAGTTTTATTATTGGAGGGGCAATATGGGTAATATTTTTTATTCTGCATCAGAAATATTGTTTAAAGATGCTAATGTATTGATTCAATTCCGAGATTGGTTCTTTTCTCAAGCGGGCAATATATTATTAGCTCTTATTATATTTTGGGTAGGTCGTTATGCTATTAAATGGGTGAAAACCTTTGCTGTCCGTATTATGACTAAGGCCTCTTATGACTCTGCTGCGATGAGCTTTATTACGCAGATCATCAATTATGCATTGCTAGTGGGTCTAATTTTGATTTGCTTAAATCAAATTGGTGTTCCTACTACCTCCTTTGTAGCTGCCTTTGGTGCCTTTGGTTTAGGTATTGGTTTGGCCTTACAAAGCAACTTATCTAACTTGGCATCAGGCTTATTAATTCTTATATTTAAGCCTTTTAGAGCAGGTCATGTTATTCAAGTTGGAGATACTGTAGGTAGTGTTAAGTCTATTCAATTTATGTATACTATTATCACTACTAAAGATCAAAGAAATGTGTATATACCAAACTCTATCCTTACCTCCCAAGCCATAACTAATATTGCTTATACCCACGAAAGAGTTATCCCGTTCGTCTTTGATATTGGTTATAACAATAATCATCATGAAGCAATTAAAATCTTAAAAAATATTTTTGCTGCTGATAAACGTGTACTCAATCCTAAAAATATGGAAATTGGTATTTCTGAATTTGGCGATAACTCTGTACGCATTGCTGCCTATGCACGCGTTAAGTCGAAAGACTTCTTAGATGTGCAATATGGAATTATGTCTGATGTAAAAGATGCGTTCGATAAATATGGTATCGATATTCCATACCCTCAACGTGTAGTGTATATTCAAAATGTAGATAACTCTACTGGTGAAATCAAAGGGACTAAGAAAAAGGCAACAGGAACGAATCTCGCCATTGATGATAGTCAAGAAAGTTAAATGTAATGTAGAAAGTGAGATATATGATATCTTTATCAACGAATTTGTTTACGATGTGGAAGCGAATTATTTTGATGATAGCCTTTATAGGGGCTACTTTACTGGGTTCTAGTATTTCCTATGCAGCATATATTGCGCCGCCATCTACGGTCGGTGAGGCAGTAGTCCTCATTGATGCGGACACAAAGGAAATTTTATTTGCTAAAAATCCTGACAAATGGATGCACCCAGCGAGTACTACAAAAATGGTTACCTTGTTAACGGCACTAGAGCTTAAAGGTACTCAACTTGATGAATTAGCTACTATTAGTAGTTATGCAACGAGCATGGAAGAATCTAATCTAGGCGTTCGTGTAGGCGATCAAATCACATTAGAAGCTGTTATCGAAGGCATGATGGTTGCTAGCGGTAATGATGCGGCCGTTGTAGTAGCAGAAAATGTAAGTGGCTCTGTAGAAAAATTTGGCAAGGATATGACTCGTATTGCTGCTAAAGCAGGCGCAAAGAATAGTGTGTTCCTAAATCCACATGGATTAACTCAAATGGGGCACCACTCTACGGCTCGTGACTTGGCTATGATTGCTGCGTATGGTATGAAATACCAAATGTTCCGTGATAAGGTTGCTAATGATTACTATAAGGTGCCATACCAAAATCGTGCACCTGTAACAATTCGTACAACGAATCACTTCATTCGCAACAAATATCCTGGTGCCAATGGTTTGAAAACAGGCTTTACGAATGCTGCAGGGGAATGTTTAATTGCATCTGCTACGCGTAATAGTCATACTATGATTGTAGTTATGCTTAATGATGATAATCGTTGGGAAGAAGCTGTACAATTCCTTGATTACGGCTTTAAACTTCGTGGAGTTATTTAGGGGAACTATTTGTAATGGGGGATATATGAGTTCGTTTTTTGCCTTTTTAAAACGCATGCGCTTTATCAATCGATGGAGTCTTATGCGCAATACAGAAACAGAAAATATTCAAGAGCATAGCCTTGAAGTAGCTATGGTAGCTCATAACTTGGCAGCTCTGAAGAACGAATACTTCGGTGGCAATGTAGATATTAATAAAGTAGCGGTTATTGCCATGTACCATGAGGTGAGTGAAATCTTTACAGGCGATATGCCAACACCTATTAAGTACTTTGATCCCAAATTACGTGAGCTTTATGGTGAAGTTGAATCCTTGGCACAAGAAAAGATGCTCTCTACCTTGCCAGAACGATTGCAATCTATTTATAAACCTATAATCGTAGATGCTGAAGATAGTCCTGAATGGCCTATCGTAAAGGCAGCAGATACGATTTCAGCGTATATGAAGTGTGTGAACGAACTGAAGGCAGGAAACGACGAGTTTAAAGAAGCACATGACTCCATATTAGTAAAACTAAAAGCGCTCAACATGCCCGAGGTAGATATGTTCCTTGAAACCTATATGCCAGCCCTTGGTAAGAGCTTGGATGAGCTAAACTATTACGAAATCAAATAGTAATTAAAAAAGAGACGACCTTCGTCGTCTCTTTTTATTCTGTAAAAATAGCCATAACAGGGTTATAGGACAAAACGTGTTGGTTTTATAGGGGATGGAGCCAGTAAATTACTGCTTCCATCGCCATTTTAAGTTCTTTTGATAAACTTAGAGGGTGGACAAAATGTGTTGGTAAAAAGTCCCAAACCCCTTGATTTTACTGGCTTCAATAAGGTTATATCTTCTTAGAAAATCGTGTTCTAAGTGGAGGGAATAATCATGCTGGTAAGATGTATAAATTGTGGATTTTCTTGTCAAAAATATGGGAAAACTAAAGCTGGATCACAACGATGGCATTGTAAGCAGTGTAACATCACCTTTACACAAACTATTGATAATACTACTAAATGTTTTCATCGATTTCTAAATTGGTTATTTAGTAAAGAAACACAACAGGACATGCCTGGGCAGGGCCGTACATTTCGTAGACAGATAGCTGATTTCTGGCAAATATGGCCTATGCCGCCCAAAATTGAAACCTCGAGAGATGTGGTATTCGTTGATGGTATTTACTTAGCTAAAAAAGCTTGTATTTTGATCTGTTATGATGGTGAATATGTATTAGGGTGGTATTTATGTAGGTCAGAACAGTCTCGCTCATGGCAAGCTCTTATGCAGCGAATAGCGACACCCATTGTGGTCGTTTCTGATGGTGGACCTGGTCTTAGAAAAGCATTAAAAAAAGTTTGGCGTACCGCCAAGCTTCAACGTTGTATTGTTCATGCCGTATGGCAAGTGCATCGCTACACTACTAGACGACCTAAGACGTTAGCAGGCATTATGTTAAAAGATTTAGCAAGCGATTTATATAGTGTAAAAACACAGGAAGATGCACAAATATGGATTCAACGATTATTTAATTGGAGAGTGACTTTTAAAGAGTTTCTAAGTGAAATGACACGTGATAGTAATGATAATTTAAGAGCTACGCATGAACGCTTATTAAAAGCCTATAACTCTCTAGTGGTGTTAATTAATACAGAGACAATGTTTCGATATTTAGATGAAACATTGGTGTTAGATAAAGAATGTCCGAGGACTAATAACCCTATTGAAGGTGGGGTAAACGCACAACTCAGACGTTTATTGCGGTACCATCGAGGGATGTCTGTAGAAAAACGCATAAAAGCGGTCTTTTGGTGGTGTTATTTACACTCACCAAGACCGCTTCCTGCAAAAGAAATACTTAAGGTAATGCCAACTGATGCGAGTATTTCTAAAATATATAGATCTATGAATGAAAGAGCCCAACTTCAAGGCATAATTCCAACTTGGGGGGATGCCATTTCTTGGGGTGATTTGCATAACTATGACAAATTATCTTTCAATGATTGGGATTAAAGTACCAACACGTTTTGTCCTATAACCCCCATAACATCTTAATAGACGTCACAGCCATTTTACATCTCAAATAAAGTTTTAGAGATGAGCTGGACGTTCCTAGGCATCTAGCTATCTCTGTCATTATATTATAAGTTTTTGCTAAACAGATGTCAAAGACTAGAAAGGTATTATAAATTGTTATAAATTATAACAGCTTTTTAGATTCAATAATTTCTTGATTTCTTATTAGTATTTTTTTGCCACGCCATGAGAAGGCACGATGTCCGTATTTAGCTTTGAACTCTTTGTTCGTTAGTGAATCTAATTCATCTATATCAATGTACGGTTCTACTGATTGGAATTCTGGAATTGGTGTGGTAGGAATATCTTTGTTGTGCGGGCACACTTCTTGGCACACGTCACAGCCAAATACGAGGGGAGTTTTAGCTATGATATGCTCCTCCTCTGAAGTAAGTTCTCCTTTTTTCTGGGTTAAGTAACTTTTACAGGTGTCGAATTTAAACTCATCAAGACCTAAGCATTGACCTAAACAGGCAGTAATGCAGCGATTACATCCCATGCAGGATTGAGTTAGTGGAGTATTAGGTTCTAGTTCTAAGGTTGTTAAAATCGTTCCAATCACCACAAAAGAACCCCATTTAGGGCTGATGAAGCAATTATTTTTGCCGTAAAACCCGAGACCTGCTAAGTAAGCCATGTAACGATCGGCTAAAGGGGAGGTGTCACAATGAATAGAGAACTGTGCGTCTATATTCATTATTTGTAATTTTTCAATAAGCTTTTTTAAATATTCATTGATGACTAGATGGTAATCTGTGGCCCATGTATAGCGAGATAAATTGGAAGGAGATTTATGCTCTACATAGTATGGAAAAAGACAAACAATTGCACTTTTAGGTGTAAAAAGGGATGTTCCTAATAGTCTTTCCTCTACATTGGCAGCCGTAAAAGGACATGGATTACTTTCGTATAAAATGGATTTTGCATTCTCAGGTAGTGGCCAAGATGCGACACCAAACTCATAAATATTCAGTTCTTTGCAGATTTCTTGTAAATTTATATATTTCATCGTAGATTTCATAGCGAATTATTGGTACAATAAAAGTATAAGAAATGTGAGGAATTTCTATAGATTTTAATGAGTTCCTTCTAGGTTTGTAGTTCGATGATATTTGCATTTTTATGGTTATCATCTAAGTTCTGTTAGTATTAGTATACCATTGAGAGGACAGATTATGTTAGCATTTATGAAAGTATTACAACCGAAGACGGTGGAAGAGGCTTATGAATTAGCCACAAAAAACAAAACTGCTCCAATGCTAGCTGGCGGTTGCTGGTTGCGTTTAGGTCGACGCACATGGCCATCAGTGATCGATATGGCAAGCCTTGATTTGCGTTATGTTCGTGAAGAGGAGAACGAGTTTGTAATTGGCGCTATGGCGACACAAGGAGATGTGGAACGTTTTGAGCCATTACAACAATTCTGCGGTGGTGCCGTAGTTAAAGGCGTTAAGGAAATCCTTGGCGTTCAATTCCGTAATACAGCTACTATGGGCGGCTCTGTAGCTAGTAGATTCGGCTTCTCTGATATCATTCCTGCATTGTTGGCAGTACATGCAGACATCGTTACCTTTAAAGGTGGTCGCATGTCCATGCAAGACTATATGACGTATAGAGAACGTGATATTCTCATGGAAATTCGCATTCCTAAAGTAGATGTGCCTGTAGCTGTGGAAGCACTTCGCATCTCTCGCGGCGACTTCCCAGTGTTGACAGGTGCTCTTCGCCGTGATGACAAAGGCGTTGAAGTGTACATCGGTACAAGACCTGGCGTGCCTCAATTAGCAGAAAAAGCAAGTGCTTTGCTTTCAGAAAAAGGATTGTCTGCAGCAAAAGAAGCAGGTCAATTGGCATCTGAAGAATTAGTTTATCAATCTAACTCCCATGCGTCTAAAGAATACCGCATGGAAATGGTGAAAGCAATGGTTCAACGCTTAGCTAAGGAGGTGGCACAATAATGGAACTCGTACTAAATATTAATAATAAAAATGTAACAGTTAATGTGCCAACTGACGAAATGTTGTTGGATACATTGCGTAATCTTGGTTATTATAGCGTACGTTGTGGCTGTGATACAACAAACTGTGGCCTTTGTACTGTATGGGTAGACGACGAAATCGTATTATCTTGTGCATATCCTACATTCCGTGCACCAGGTCATAAAATCACTACATTAGAAGGCTTAGAAGAAGAAGCTGAATTACTAGCAGCTTGCATCGCTAGTGAAGGTGGGGACCAATGTGGTTTCTGTACAACTGGTATGATGATGAGCGCTATCAATTTGAAACGCAAAAATCCAAAGGCTAGTGATGATGAAATCCGCGAGTACCTCATTGGTAACTTGTGCCGTTGTACTGGCTATGAATCACAACTTCGAGGGGTTCGTAAATTCTTAGAAGGAGGCCTATAATAATGAAACAGCACATTGGTAAAGCTTATGACAAAGTTGACGCTAAAGGTATTTTGACGGGTAAGCCGTCCTATACAGGCGATTTTGTTCCAAAAGATGCGCTCGTTATTAAGGTTCTTCGTAGCCCTCATGCACAGGCGCGCATTAAATCTATTGATACATCTAAAGCTAAATTGATCCCCGGTGTGGAAGCGATTTTTACACATGAAGATGTGCCTAACACTCGTTTCACATTGGCTGGTCAAACATACCCAGAACCATCTGCTTATGATGCGCTTATCTTGGATCCTGTAGTTCGTTACGTTGGCGATGAAGTGGCTCTCGTAGTAGCTAAAGATGAGGCTACAGCTTTAAAGGCTATGCCGCTTATCAAGGTTGAATACGAAGTACAAAAACCTGTACTCGATATGCATACAGCTATTGACCATGAAACAGTAGTGCATCCTGAAGATGATATTCATAACAATATTCCTGTAGGTCAAGACTATAAACGTAATATTTGCGTATCCTATCACAAACGCGTAGGTGATGTTGAAGCAGAACTTGCAAAATGTGATTATGTAGTAGATGGTACTTACTTTGACCAGGCTACACGCCAAACAGCAATGGAACCATTCCAAAGCTTTGGTTATGTAGATGCATTAGGTCGTGTAGTAATTGTATCCTCTACGCAAATCGTATTCCATGTTCGCCGTCACATCGCACGTGCTCTTGGCATTCCTGCTACTAAAGTTCGCGTATTAAAACCTCGTATCGGCGGTGGCTTCGGCTCTAAACAAACGGCTTGTACAGAAATTATGACAGCCTTTGTAGCATGGACATTGAAGAAACCTTGTTACCTTTTATATGATCGCACAGAATCGCAAACTTGCTCCACTACACGTCATGCTCGTGAATGGAAAATCCGCGTAGGTGCTACAAAAGATGGAATTATCAAAGTAATTGATATGGACTCTATTACTGATGCAGGTGCTCATGCAACTCACTGCTTCACGACAACTACAGCTGGTGAGCATAAGTCCATTCCTTTATATAATAAAGCGACAGCTATCCACTACGGTACAGAAGGCGTATACATGAACCATACACCAGGCGGTGCATTCCGTGGTTATGGTGCTACAGAAGCGTTATGGCCATTAGAGTGTGCTATTAATAATTTGGCGGATAAAATGGGCGTTGACCCTGCTGAATTGCGTCAAAAGAACTTGATTGCTCAAGGTGAACAAAGCTTGGTATACGCTCCAGATGAATATCTTGACTCTGGTCTGTTCCAAGATACAATAAACCGCGTAAAAGAAATGGCTCGTTGGGATGAACGCCCTCATTCTTGGGATATCGATGAGCGCTATCGCGGCGGTCTTGGCATGGCATTAGCGTTGCAAGGTTCTGGCGTTGCTAATATTGACGTAGCATCTGTAGAAATTCGTCTTGGCGATGATGGTAACTACACATTGTACACTGGTTCTTCCGAAATGGGCATGGGCTCTAATACTGTATTGACTCAAATGGCCTGCGAAGTAATCGGTTGCCCTATGGAATATATGACTGTTGTTGAATCCGATACAGATATCGTACCATTCGACCCAGGTTCCTATGCATCTAGTACAACGTATGTAACTGGCACAGCTGCTAAGATGGCTGCTGAAGAATTGCGCACTAAAATTATCGCTAAATTCGCAGAATTCTTTGAAACTGATGTTGAAAATGTTGAATTTGATGGCGTTGTAGCCACAACAAAAGATGGTTCCAAAACTATGGATATCCATCAATTAGCTCCGAAATTATTAGTAGGTGTGAAAGCAGAACAATTATCTGGTTTCGCTACCTGGGGCAGTCATACGTCCCCACCTCCATTTATGGCATCTATTGCAGAGGTAAAAGTAGACAAACAAACTGGTAAGGTTATTCCTCTTCACTTCTATTCCTGCATCGACTGCGGTACTGTTATTAACCCTAAATTGGCTCGCGTTCAAGTTGAGGGCGGTGTAGTACAAGCAATCGGCATGGCGCTATATGAAGATGTACGCTATTCTAATAATGGTCGCTTAGAGACTAATAACCTTATGACTTATAAAATTCCAACTCGTCAAGATATCGGTGAACTACATACAGACTTCGTAGAGTCTTATGAACCAACTGGCGGTTTTGGTGCTAAATCTATTGGTGAAGTTGTTATTAACACTGGTTGTCCAGCTATCCAACATGCTATTAAAAATGCAGTTGGTGCGGATGTTCGTACATTACCTATGACACCTGAGAAGGTATTTATGGCTATGGACGAGAAATATAAAGTATAGAGAGTTTTAATTTCTTGTTACTTTCTAAGGAGGCCTGGTTCTATGACATCACAAACATCCTATTGGAATCGACTGATTCAGCCGGGAATCGTTGCCCTTGTTGGGGCAGGCGGTAAAACGACTGTGCTTTCAAAGCTAGTAGAATATGGACGGCTGAAAGGTCAGCCCATCGTAGTTACGACTACGACTCGACTCTATGAATCTCAGGTTGCTCATTATAAACCGATTTATACTCAAAATATTAATGAAGCAGATGAGTATTGTACTGATCGTGTATTACATGGTTATTGTGGTGCGTGGTTCTCTGGGATTACAGGAACAAAAGTAGACTCCTTAGATTGTGATCTTATCGATGGTTTATCCAAGTTACATCCTAACTGGCAAATTGTAGTAGAAGCAGATGGGGCAAAGGAAAAATGGCTCAAGGCGCCGAAGACGAGTGAACCTGTTATTCCAACCCTTACAAAGACTACGATTGGTCTTGTTAACCTACAAATGCTAGGGGCTCCCCTTGATGATGAGCACGTACATAATATTGAGCTCGTTCAAGATATCGTAAAGCGTGATATGGGGGCTATTGTAACACCGCGTATGTTAGCTGATCTTGTATTACACAAGCAAGTTTTATTCCAATACAGCAAAGGGAAAAAAATCCTATTCTGTACTGGTTATGAAACCGTGCAACATCGCATCATCGATGATTTTATTGATCATATTGTGGATAGCGATATTTCTGCTATTATCTTAGCTGATGGATATAAAGCAAGTTGCGAAATCCGTCGCATCATTCAATGTCGGTAGGTACTCATGACTAATGTGAAAGCAAATTGTAATACCGCTTTCAGTACAATGAGAGACCCCATAGACCGTCGTCCTTTGCATATTGGCATTGTCCTCCTCGTAGGAGGACAAGCCAAACGCATGGGATGTAATAAGCAGCTCTTGCCTTGGCATGGCAAGACTGTTCTAGATGCGGTCTGTGGGGCTCTTCAATGTGGATGGGGTGGTCCGGTAGTACCTGCGATGTCATGTAAACTACCTTTTGTGGCGGTTACTGGTGATGATCACGAAAAACTAGAACCTATTGTCACATCCTATGGTTTTGAAGCGATTCGAAATGAGCATCCTCAGCTAGGACAAGGTGTGTCCATAGCGATTGGGGTGCGCCATTTAGTAGAAACATCGCCCATACCGTTAGACGGTATTCTTTGCTCAGTAGGGGATCAACCGCTTCTGACGAATGCTGTCGTACATGAGGTCATTAGTGCATTTAGTGAAAACTTTCATTCGAAAACTATCGTTGTCCCATATTATGGGGAGAACTATCAATCGGGAAATCCCGTTCTCTTTGGTTCATATTGGTTTGATTTTTTACAACAGATCCAAGGGGATCAAGGAGGTAAGACCATCATTCGTGGTGATGGCAAGGACTATGTCTTAAAATTATGGATTCGTGATGATATTGGTGACGATATCGACACCCCTGATGATTTTGAGCGTTTAAAACATCGTGAAAGTGAGGCATTATGAAACCATTAGTGCTCATGCGTGGAGGCGGAGATATTGCTTCCGGCGCTGTATATAGATTGAAACGGGCAGGCTATCCCGTGGTTATTAGTGAAATTGCGATTCCTACTATGATTCGCCGAGAAGTATGTTACGGCAATGCCGTTCATCGTGGTGAAATGGTTTTGGAACGCTTTGTAGCCCGTCATGTTACCCTTAGTGAAGTGAAAGAAACCTTGGCACAAGGGATAATTCCCGTTGTGACTAGTTCATACGAAGAGTTATTAGATACACTGAAACCAGCTGTTGTAGTAGATGGTATTTTAAGTAAGAAGAATCTAGGTACAAAACGTGATGATGCAGAGCTTGTCATAGGTGTTGGGCCTGGGTTTACCGCAGGGGACGATGTAGATGTAGTCATCGAAACAATGCGTGGTCATTACTTAGGTCGCTGTATCTATGATGGTCCTGCTCAGCCGAATACAGGTATTCCTGGCAATGTAGGTGGCTATACTCATGAACGTGTAATACACTCATCAAAGGCTGGTCTATTTACGGCAAAGCGTCATATTGGTGATTCTGTACAAGCCAATGAGGTTATTGGTTATGTCGATGAAGAACCAGTACGGGCAAAAATTACAGGTATTCTTAGAGGCATTCTAAAGAGTGGACTCATTGTGTCGGATCATTTTAAACTGGCCGATGTTGATGCTCGTTGTGAAGAGTCTCATTGTTATAGTATTTCAGATAAATCCCTAGCTATTGGCGGCGGCGTTTTAGAGGCTGTTACTGCGTGGGATTATGAAAGGAATTTAGATGGAAACAATCTATGATGTGATGAAAGGCCGTCTACAGGTTACTGAAACTACCTTGATGGTTACTATTTTATCTGGTCCTCGTCAAGGGGATAAGACTGTTTATGCCGAAGATGGTAGCGTGCTATATGGTACCGCTATTGAAGGCTTTACAGTAGATAAAGCAAAACTTAATTCTCTATGTATGGTAGGCGAAATAGAATGTTTCGTACAACCTGTAGAAAATGATCCGTCCGTTCTCGTATTGGGTGCTGGTCATGTGAGCCGAGCGATTACAGACTTACTGTTATTTATTGGCTGTCGTGTTACTGTTGTAGATGACCGCCCAGAATATGTAGTCCCTGAATTCTTTGATGAACGTGTTACACGTAAATGTTTGCCTTTAGAAAACTTCAAGAACGATTTACCTCTTGATGAGTATAATGGTTTTATCATCGTAACGCGTGCGCATGAGTATGATAATATATGCCTTGAACAACTTCGTGGCTACTTGCCTACGTATATGGGAGTTATGGGGAGTCAAAAGCGCATTCATTACGCTTTTGAAGTGTTGCGTGAGCAAGGTTGGACTCAAGAGGAGCTTGATATGGTTTATGCTCCAATCGGGCTAGATCTTGGTGCACAAACACCGGAAGAAATTGCGTTATCTATCGTTAGTGAATATTTGGCAGTGGTACGTGGTAAACAAGGCGGCTCATTGCGGAAAGGTAGAGTGAGCCATGAATCGTGAGTTTATTGAATATCTTGAGGAGCGTAAAAACGAAACATTAGCTGTTGCTACTATTTTGTATACTCGTGGATCCACACCTCGTAAAGCAGGTACTTCTATGGTTGTATTCCCAGATGGTTCCATCTTTGGTACTATCGGTGGTGGCCGTGCAGAAAATGAAATTCGTCTAAGTGCAGTTGATTCTTTGAACAAAAAAGAAGCACACCGTCGTATCGATGTTTTACTCGATGATGATGTAGCTGTCAAAGAAGGTATGGTTTGCGGCGGTCAAATGGATGTGTGGATTGAAACACAAAACATTTAAGCGTTCAAAGGGATTGCTTTAAAATGCATATATATAAGATATCTGTTTTATAGATTAATATATATTTATATGAAAATAAACTCATGGAGTATCTGTTTCTAAATTTACAGTACTCTCAAAATGAGTTAAAATATAAGGTACAGTCATAGAATTGACTGTACCTTATTATTTTGTATAAGGAGTTATTTTTATGCATATTGACGCACTTATACATACCTTTAGGCTACTTGATATCCTTGATATTTTCGTTGTTGCTATTGGTATTTATTATTTATATAAGATGCTTAAAGATACACGAGCCGTTGCTCTTTTAAAAGGTATCGTGTTCTTAGCAATAATAAATCTGATCAGTCATCTGTTCAATCTATATGTTATTAACTGGATTTTGCAACAAAGTATGACTGTACTCCTCTTTGCGTTACCAGTCGTGTTCCAACCTGAATTGCGCCGTGCTCTTGAGCAACTCGGTCGCGGCCGTATTTTCAGCAAGGCTCAAAATGTAAACGAAGAGGAAATGGATATGGCTATCAATGAAGTGATGGCGGCGGCACGCGTTATGTCCCGCGAACATACGGGGGCACTCATCGTGTTTGAACGTGAAGTAGGTCTTAATGACTTCGTAGATACAGGTATCTTAATGGATGCTGTATTGAGCCGTGAATTAATTAAAAATATCTTCGTTCCGAGTACACCGCTTCATGATGGGGCTCTTATCATTCGCGATGGTCGCATTCGTGCAGCTGGATGTTTGTTACCGCTTACTGAAGACCGTACGTTGAGTACTGAACTAGGTACGCGTCACCGTGCAGCTATCGGTTTGTCTGAACAAACTGATGCGGTAGTTGTCGTTGTCAGTGAGGAAACAGGTACGATTTCTTATACCTATGGCGGTCATATTTATCGCCATTTACCAGAGGATCAAATTAAGGAGGCTTTACGCACCTTTATGGAACGCCCTCGTCAAACCATTACTAGTATGTGGAAGTGGAGGGCTAACAAATGATGATTCATCTGAAACGAAACTGGCCTGCTAAGCTCTTATCCTTGCTGGCGGCTATCGTCATGTGGTTCTTTATCATGCGGGATCAAAATCCTGTGATGGAGGTAACCTATACTGTGCCTGTACAGGTTCAAAACCTCAATTCTGGCTATATCGTAGAGGATGCACCAGATACAGTACGTGTTGTATTGACTGGCCCTCGTGATACGATTATTTCCATGAAGTCAGATAATCTTCGAGCTTATATTGATGCGTCTGGTGTAAAACCAGGTCAAAATAATGTGACTATTGGATTTACGCCTCCTGCAGGTATGAATCTTGTGGAAGTAAAACCAGACAATATCACTATTAATGTTGACGAGTATGCTGAAAGAAAGGTTCCTGTTGAAATTGTTCCAATCGGTAAATTCTCTGATGACATTGCTTTGAAATCAGTAACGATTGTGCCGAAAGAGGTAACTGTTTCTGGGCGCAAGCAACAAGTTAATACAGTGAGCAAGGTTGTTATGAAGGTTAATGTTGCCGGACAAACTAAGAACTTCAGTGCTGTAAGTACTTTAGAGGCTTGGGATATAGCTGGCAATGTATTGGATGTACATATCAATCCAAATCAAGGTCAAGTACAATATGAACTTAACTTATTGCGTAAGAATAAAGCCGTTCCTATTACTGTGCCGACTGTTGGTACTGTGCCAGAGGGCTACGAAGTTAAAGCTATATCTGCTACACCTACGCAGTTAACGGTTACAGGCCGTGAAGAACTGATTGATACAATTACTGATATTCAAACGGAACCGGTTGATATATCTGGTGCTACAGAAACCATTCAAGGTACCTATAACTTAGTCTTACCGAGTGGCATCAATAGTAATACATCAACTGTGCGAGTAAAAGTAGAAATCCAAAAGAAAGCTACTTAATGTGAGATTCAAAAGAATGCTACTTAATGTACAGCTGAATGTAGTACAGGTAGAGCTTTCACAATCATTACAATTAGATGCTAAAGGTCCTAATGGAGTATTGTTTACATACTCCGTTAGGACCTTTTTTATTAATCCTATATTAGCTTTTATAGTAGTGTTGTATAATAAAAGTGTATGACCATTTTCTTGTAGGTCAGTTGTTAGAAATTTAGGTCAAATAATAACGATATAAGCTGCCCCTGAAGGGAGCCAAAATAGGAAAGATATGATTAGAATAATAAACCTCCGCGTGGCTGTTACAGTCAAGTCGGATATAAAGGATATTGTAGAAAAGAAATATCCCCAATTGCGAGGCGCTATTGAAACGATTCACGTTGTACGACGCGCCGTAGACGCTCGTAAAAAACAAAATATTGTCTTTGTCTATACTTTGTTTGTTGAGGCTCACAACGAAGCTCAAATTATGAAAAAACTAAGCAAACAAAAGGATGTATCTGTATTTACAGCAGAAGATCCAGAGCCTATCGTTTATGGGAATGTGCCATTAGCACATCGTCCCGTAGTTATGGGCTTTGGTCCAGCAGGTATGTTAGCCGCATTTTACCTTGCCCGTGAAGGTTACCGTCCTATCGTCTTTGAGCGCGGTCAAGATGTAGATACTCGTAGCGAAGACGTAGAAACATTCTGGAAAAAGGGCGCCTTTAAACCTGAGTCCAATGTTCAATTCGGTGAGGGTGGTGCAGGTACCTTCTCTGATGGTAAATTGACGACTCGCGTTACCCATCCTAGATTGCACGAAATCTCCAAATATTTTGTTGAGTTTGGTGCGCCTGAGGAAATTTTATATAAACATAAACCTCACGTAGGTACTGATAAATTGCGCACCATGGTGAAAGCTATGCGTGAGCGCATTATTGAATGGGGCGGTGAGGTTCGTTTCGGTGCAAAGATTACAGATTTATTTATCGAAAATGACCGTATCGTAGGTGTTGAAGTTAATGGTAGTGAGCGCATTGATACCACAGTTGTCTTATCTGGTGTAGGACATAGTGCACGTGATACGTATGAAATGCTACATAAACGAAATGTAGAAATGACGGCAAAACCATTTGCTATCGGTGTTCGTATCGAACATGATCAAGCTGTAATCGATGAGTCCCAATATGGTGTAGAACCGTCTAGCTTGGGCCTTGGTGCTGCAGAATATTCTCTTGTATACCACGATAAAGAAACAGGACGTACAGCGTATAGCTTTTGTATGTGCCCAGGTGGTCAAGTTGTAGCTTCTGCGTCAGAAAATGGTGGCGTTGTTGTAAATGGCATGAGTTTGTATGCCCGTGATAGCGGTGTTGCGAATAGTGCTATTGTAGTTAATGTAGGTCCCGATGATTTTGGTACGCATCCACTCGATGGGGTAGCTTTCCAACGGGAATGGGAACGTAAGGCCTATGAGTTGGGCGGTTCTAATTTCCATGCGCCAGCGCAAACAGTAGGTCAATTTTTGGGACTTTCACCGGCACCTAGTGTACAAGATAGCACCTATAGCTATGAACCAGGCGTAGTGAACTGCGATTTACACGATTGCTTACCGCCTTTCGTTACATCCGTATTAGAACGGGCGTTGCCGTATTGGGGCCGTCGCATTCGTGGATTTGATGATCCTGCCGTATGCATGACAGGCGTTGAAACTCGCACCTCTGCACCACTTCGTATGGGACGCAACGAAGAGCGCGTTTCTCCAACTGTAGGTGGATTCTACCCGATGGGCGAGGGTGCCGGCTACGCTGGTGGCATCATGAGCGCAGCCCTCGATGGGGCAGAAACTGCTATTTTATGTATGGCTAAATACGCAAAACCAAACTAGTTGGTAATATATTGTGAAGTAAACTACAGTATAGGTTCATATTGATACCGTAATATAGTTGTATCTGTATAGTATCTATATGTGTGGTGTATATAATGTGATATAATACACCACAGTGAATATATGAGGACTTGTGATGTACACAAATCCCTAGAGGAGGATAATTATGGCTCGTTTATTTGGTACAGATGGTGTACGTGGTGTTGTTAATGAATTTTTAACACCTGAATTAGCCTATCATTTAGGTCGTGCAGCGGCTACACACTTTGGTAAGGAAAAGGAACATCCTACGTTTTTAATCGGTCGCGATACGCGTATTTCTGGTTCTATGCTTGAAAGTGCATTGGCAGCAGGCATTTGCTCTGTAGGTGGTAATGTAGTCATTGCAGGCGTTGTACCAACTCCAGCAGTAGCATACCTAGTACGTCAACAAGGTTTTGATGCGGGCGCAGTTATTTCTGCATCTCACAATCCGTATCCAGATAATGGCATTAAATTCTTCGATGGCAATGGTTACAAATTGCCAGATGAAGTAGAAGATCAATTGGAAGAGTATGTTCGTCAAAGTGCGGATAATGAATTGCCACGCCCTACAGGTGATGGCATCGGCAAAATAGAGCATAACAGCAACTTAGCTCATTTCTATGCTCACTTTGTACGTCACACAATCGATACATCCTTGGAAGGCATGACAATCGTTTATGATGGTGCTAATGGTGCTGCTTCTAGTGTAGGCCCTGAAATTTTAGCTGGCCTAGGCGCTAAAGTTATCAATATTAACGTAAATCCAGATGGCTTAAATATCAACCATCACTGTGGTTCTACGCACATCGAAGGCTTGCAAGTAGCTGTACAACAACATAATGCAGACCTTGGTATCGCTAATGATGGCGATGCGGACCGTTGCTTATTGGTTGACGAAAAAGGTCAAGTCCTCGATGGTGACCAAATCATGTTGTTATGCGCTCTTAAATTGAAAGAAGAGGGCAAACTCAAAGATGATACTGTAGTTGGTACTGTTATGAGTAATATTGGCTTCCATAAAGCCGCTCAAGAATTAGGCATGAAAACATTTGCTACTGCTGTTGGTGACCGTTATGTTTTAGAGTATATGCGTGAACATAATCTCTCCGTTGGCGGTGAGCAATCTGGTCATGTAATCTTCTTGGATCACAATACAACTGGTGATGGTATGTTGACAGCTGTACAAGTAGCAGCTCTTATGAAAGAGAAAAACCAACCACTTTCTGAATTGGCTGGCATTATGACTAAATATCCTCAAGTTCTTATCAACGTTCGTGTTGCTACAAAAACAGGTTGGGAAGATAATGATATTATTAAAGCTGCCATCGTAACAGCGGAAGGTGAACTTGGTGTAGAAGGTCGCGTTCTAGTTCGTGCATCTGGTACTGAACCACTCATTCGCGTAATGGCTGAAGGTCCTAACCAAGAAGAACTACAAGCACTATGCCAAGAAATCGCTGATATTATCGGTAGAGAACAAGGGTTAGCGGACTAACTCTTAATGAGTGATATTTTAAAATGAATAATCATAATGAATAACCTTTTTGTTTTGGGTTATTTTAAGATTAGAGGGTGTCATTATGAAAACAATAGGTTTAATTGGGGGAATGAGCTGGGAAAGTACGATTACGTATTACCAAGTTTTGAATGAAACTATTAAGCAAGTTTTGGGCGGCTTACATTCGGCAAAATGTATTCTATATAGCGTTGATTTTGAAGAAATAGAAAAGTGCCAGGCAAATGGCGATTGGAATAGAAGCGCTGAAATTTTATCCGATGCGGCTCAATCTCTTGAAAAGGCCGGTGCTGATTATATTGTTATATGCACGAATACAATGCATAAAGTTGCGGATGAAATAGAAAGACATATTCACATCCCTCTCCTTCATATTGCGGAAATGACTGCAGTAGAGTTAAAAAAATCAGGTATTACAAAGGTAGGTCTACTTGGTACCAAGTACACGATGCAACAAGATTTTTATAAATGTATCTTGGAAAATCGGGGGATTCATGTTGTTATCCCTAACGAAGATCAAGTTGAACTTGTAAATGATATTATATACAATGAATTGTGTTTAGGTGTTATTTCTAATGAATCTAAACAACAATACTTAGATATTATTGGTGATTTGGTAAAATCTGGTGTACAAGGTGTTATTTTAGGTTGTACTGAAATCGGACTACTTGTTAAACAGGATGATACGGATATACCGTTATTTGATACTACATTGATACATGCAAAAAATGCGGCGTTGATCTCTATTGATAAAACATAATATACTCTTTTGTTTTAGTAAAATAACCCTCTATTAGATATTTTATTCATTTTTAGAATATCTAATGGAGGGTTATTTTTATGTAATTAGAATTAGCTAGAGGCTAAAGTAAGTCTTTTTGTATAGTTTGAATTTATATGAGCGGCGTTAGTATAGGTACTTACGTATATAAGAAGTAACTTATGTTATTATAAATATATAGTCTAAAATATGTTCGATAGTAAAGGTGCAGTATGGCGGTTACAATAAGAGAGTATTGGCAAAATTTAAAAACAGAATATGAAACTGCTTATAAGGTGTCCATATTCAGTGATTATAATGTATTAATGCAATATGCAGAGCGTTTTGGATCTTACTTACGTGGTTTGATGCAGGAGCATCCGCTTGATGTAGATGTGGTATGTGCTTTAGCAACTGTTGAACAGGTATTGCGGCATGAGGAAAACTCAATTCAACTATTAGAAGATTTCCTCGAAACGTATAGTGGTGAACTGAGTGATACGGATAAAGCAAGAGTTTACACTAATCTGGCTTTTTATTATAACGATGAGAGACATATAAAAGAATATGATTATCTATCGGTCGCTGTAAAGCTTAATTCTCCCTATATAGAGACCTATAGAGGTTTAGCATTATATCATTTTTCATCTTACGAAGATAATGGATCGATAGAGGCGTTAACTAAAAGCTTACAGGCCTTTGAAAAGGGAATAAGTGTATCTAATGGTTATGAAATAAGCTATGGCTATGCAGTGTGTTTGTTTGAGCTTAAAAAATATGAGAAAGCAAAGACAATTTTTGCGCAGTTGTTATTAAAATACCCAAATAGAATGCGATTATTACTGGGGATAGCTTATTGTGATGTGTATTTAGGAAATAAAAAGCAAGCTCTTGATCGGTTAAAGAAAATTAAGCTGGGCTCAGATGTAGCATATTATTTAAGTAACGATGAGATTTATGATTTTGAAGTCTTTAATGCCTATTATGTTTTAGATGAATACGAACTATTTTTAGAGGAATGTGAAAAAGCTGAAGAGGACTGTGATTTGAGTGGGGGGCCTTATTACTTTGGTCTTTGGACTACGAATCAACATAAATTGTTCCACCATGAAGTAGATAAACAACGAACAGAACTACTAGAATGTATTGAAGACGTAAAAGCGGTTGAAGACTTTGATAGTGAAGAGGAAAAGCAAAGTTATATCCAAAGCTGGGAAGATGATTTAGAAGCTTTAAGCACTGTGGTACATAAGATTAAACATGAAAACTACAAGCCTGTAGTTGAATTAAAATTATATCCTATATATGGATGCTACTTAATAGACTGTTTATTTCATAACTTTTGATACTCTTATTTTTGTGTGATAAATCAAAAAAACTGTCTGTATATAAACTGCTATGAGATTTGAATATAAAAGAAGAAAGCACTACGTTGAATTGCAAAAAATTCAGAGTAGTGCTTTTGTCATTATTTATCAGCTACAACGAGTTTATATCCATTCAAGTGAATGTTTTCACCAGTTGTATCTTCGTTAGTTAAGGTTTTTACATAGCTATCGCCAGTAAGTGTCCAGCTAGAGTCTTTGCTGAGTTTCAGTGTAACTTCTTTAGCTGAGTTGTTTGTATTTACAGCGCCTACGAGGCTAGATCCATTTGTCATATCTAATGCGACAGTACTGATAGCATCAGCTAGGATATTACCGTTCAGTGCTTGGTTAGATGCGCGGAGTGTGAGATGACCGCCGTTTTCGCCAGCATTACCCCAACGAGAGTCAGCCGCTGCTTTCACGAGGGTAGTGGTATTAGGCATGGAAATAGCATTGTTAGACAAATCTACTTCAGCCGTAGTGTTGTTTACATAGATGAACGCACCTGTGGAGTAGGTTGTGAGCGTGTTATTTTCTGCTTTAAGGCGTGCAATACCGCTTTCAGCATCACCAGAGAAGCTTTGGTAGAGCATAAATCCATTGTCTTTGTAGCCAGTTACATTTGAGTTTGTAATGGTAATGGAGTTTTTGCCTTCTACAACGCCAATTTCACTGCTATTAGCTACGCCGTTCACATTGTTAGCTGTAATATTACCCGTTGAATAGATAACAGGGCTGCCTGCGCCAGAGGTTGTTAGTTTAGCAGCTTCCGCAGTAATCGTACCTTCGCCACGGTCAGTAGCAAGGGTAGCAGAGTGAGCACCTTCAGTAGTGATCGTTAGATTTTTACCATTCACTGTGCCTTTATACGTAGCATCTAGACCACGAGAGGAATCGCTTTTAGTGTGAATATTAGTGTTATCTACGTTGATAACAGAGCCTTCACTGGTAGCAAAGACTGCATTGGAACCATTGGAGTTAGATGTAATATTGCTACCCTTAATATTGATTTGGCTGCCATCAATACCAAGAATTACCGCATTTTGACCTCGGAAATTACTGTTGTCATCGCTTGTAGTATTACCAGTTTTATCGAAAACGCTGTTTTCGATAGTTACGACTGCTTTATTTTTACCTATGAAAGCATTCTGGTCAGATGTTGTATTAGTAATTAACTCATGAGCGATAGATTTGTTTTCTGTTATTATAGACGTACCTGTGAAAGTACTAGGATCTACTTCGGCTTGTGGCGCCATGCCAGTAGGTGGTTTACCATGTGGCGCACCATTTGGTGGTGTGATACCTTGAGCAGATGGTACAGTTGGAGCTTGTTCTGAAGTGGTTACAACAGCTACGTTAGTATTCGCTTGTGTTTCTGCTGCAAAGGTTGGAATGAAGGCCAATGTAGATAAGGCAGCACCTAATACGGCAGGGAGCACCCAACGACGTAATTTTCTGTATTGTATGTTATTTCTATGTGTTCTATGTTTCTTTTTTATGGTTGTTTTATTCATAATTAGTATCTCCAAAATGTTGTAAATATATTTCGAAAATATAACAAAATCTAATTGCATAAAATATAGATTGATAGCAGTATAATTTCTTACAATGAAAATACTGTGAAGTATAGAAAAAATCTTTTTTCTTGCCTTTGAATTAGGTTCGAAGGTTTACATTTTATCGATTTTTTTAGTATAATATAGCTCAGTACATAATTCATATTTGTACTAATTCTGCCGTATATCATAGAAAGGAAGTCCGAATTCGTAAAGGCGAATAGCGCAAGTACCCGCGAAGGCAGTCGTTAGGGTAGACGAGGTGAAGAGTGATCGAATAATCAGCGGATGCTCTTCCGGCACATTCATGTCGTAACAGATATTAAAAATCCCATCGGTAACGATGGGGACAAAGTATATCTGAATGAATTGTATTAAAGTAATAATTAATACATAATTGAAACATTAATCTAGAACATTAATTTGTTAGCCTTAGTTGTTGGCTGGGGCTAGAATGCCCCCAGTTATAGGAGGATATACTTATGTGCGGTATCGTAGGATACATTGGCTTTAATCAAGCATCTGATTTCTTGTTGGACGGTATGGCGAAATTAGAATACCGTGGTTATGACTCTGCAGGCATCGCTGTTATTGGTGCTGAAAATGTAATCAAAATTCAAAAAAAGGTTGGCCGTCTAGCTAATCTTGAGGCGATTGTAAAAGCAGATCCTAATGAAGGGACTGTAGGTATTGGTCATACTCGTTGGGCTACTCATGGTCGTCCATCCGATATGAACTCCCATCCTCATTCCTCTGAAGATGGTAAATTTGCTGTTGTTCACAACGGTATCATTGAAAACTACATGCCTTTAAAAGAAGAGCTCATCGAAAAAGGGTACCATTTCAAATCTGAAACTGATACTGAAGTAGTAGCTCACTTATTGGCAGATATGTACGATGGCGATTTCGTAGGTACTGTACGCCGCATGCTTGCGCGTGTTGACGGTGCGTATGCTCTTGAAATCATCTGTGCTGATGAGCCAGACAAAATCATTTGTACTAAAAAAGAAAACCCATTGGTTATCGGTCTTGGCAAAGGTGAAAACTTTGTTGCCTCCGATATTCCAGCGATCATTAACTACACACGTGATACATACATCTTGAGCGATGGCGAATTAGCGATCGTAACTCGTGATAATGTATCCGTATTTGACCGTGAAGGTAATGCTGTCGATAAAGAAGTATTCCACGTAAGCTGGAATGCAGAGGCTGCTGAAAAAGGCGGTTATGAACACTTCATGTTGAAAGAAATTCATGACCAACCTAAAGCAGTTCGCGATACATTTGGTACACACATCTCCGAAGATGGCAAAACTGTACACTTCGAGGAATTGAACTGGACTGCTGACGATGTAGCAGCTTTCAACAAAATCCTCATCGTTGCATGTGGTACAGCATACCATGCAGGTCTTGTAACAAAACAATATATTGAAAACTTGGCGCGCATTCCTGTAAATGTGGAAATTGCATCTGAGTACCGTTACAGCAATCCATTGACTGATGATAAAACATTATGTATCGTTATCAGCCAATCCGGTGAAACATCCGATACATTGGCAGCCTTGAAAGAGGCTAAACGCCTTGGCGCTAAATCCTTAGCCATCACAAACGTAGTAGGTTCCAGTATTTCCCGTGAAGCAGATAACACTGTTTACACATGGGCTGGTCCTGAAATCTCTGTAGCGTCTACAAAAGCGTACACTACTCAATTAGTAGCAGGCTTGTTGTTCGCTGTATACCTTGGCCAATTGAACGGTAAAATGGATCCAGCTGTAGGCGAAGAAATCCTTTGCGGTGTTAAAAGCTTGCCTACATTGATTCATGAAATCTTTGAAGTAGATGAAGATATGAAAGCCTTTGCAAAACATTATGGCTTCAAATCTGATGCGTTCTTCTTGGGTCGTGCTATCGACTACGCAGTAGCGATGGAAGGTGCCTTGAAATTGAAAGAAATTTCTTACATCCATGCTGAAGCATATGCTGGTGGCGAGTTGAAACATGGTACATTGGCTCTTATCGAAGAAGGCGTACCTGTTATCGCATTGGCTACACAAGAAGATGTGTACGATAAGATGATCAGCAACATCCGTGAAGTAAAAGCTCGTGAAGCTGTTGTAATCGGTATTGGCATGAAAGGTGACGAAGAATTATCTAAACACGTAGACCATACAATCTATGTGCCTCGTGCAAATAAATTCATCGCTCCAATCCTTGCGGTTGTACCATTGCAATTATTGGCGTACTACGCAGCGATTACTCGCGGCGCAGATGTAGATAAACCACGTAACTTGGCTAAATCTGTAACCGTAGAATAATATATATAACCAACAGTGCTTCGGCACTGTTGGTTTATTTCAATATAGGGAGACTATTATGGCAGTTATATTTTCCGGCATCCAACCAAGTGGGGAATTAACACTTGGCAACTATTTGGGGGCTTTACGTAATTTCTTAGATTATCAAGATACTGATGAATGTTATTATTGCATCGTTAACCAACATGCGATCACTGTACCGCAAGATCCAAAAGAGTTATTCCAAAATACTCGTAATTTGGCTGCGTTATACCTCGCTGTTGGCCTCGATCCTAAAAAGGTAACATTATTTGTGCAATCCGAAGTGCCTGAGCACGTTAAACTCGGTTGGGTTATGCAATCTATCAGCTATGTTGGCGAATTAGAGCGTATGACACAGTACAAAGATAAGTCTCAAAAGCAAGGTGACTCTATTCCTACAGCGTTGCTTACGTATCCACCATTGATGGCGGCAGATATTTTGTTATATGGTACTAACTATGTTCCGGTAGGTGAGGACCAAAAACAACATCTTGAGTTGACTCGTAATTTGGCAGAGCGTTTTAACCGTAGATTTGGCGAAACTTTCGTAGTACCTGATATCAAGGTAGGCGAAGGTGGTGCTCGCGTTATGAGCTTACAAGAGCCAACTAAGAAAATGAGTAAATCTGATGACAACCAAAATGCTACGATTCGTCTTTTGGATGCACCAGATTTAATTGTGAAAAAATTGAAACGCGCTCAAACTGATTCTGATAATGCAGTGCGTTATGATAAAGAAAATAAACCTGGCATTTCTAACTTAATGGGTATTTACCGTGCTATTACAAAAGACAGCTACGAAGCTATTGAAGAAATGTACGCAGGTAAAGGTTATGGCGTGTTTAAATCCGATATCGCTGATCTTTTAGTAGCAACGCTTGAACCAATTCAACAACGCTATAATGAATTGATTGCAAGTCCTGAACTCGATATCATTCTCGATGAAGGTGCTGCTAAGGCGCAAGCTAAAGCGAGTGTAATGTACCGTAAGGTAGAACAAGCTATGGGCTTGTGCCGTAAATAAAAACATATAGTAGACTTTCAATTTGTGAGGAAAACCATGACGAAACAAGAGGCGATGGAACGCTTTTCATCAGGTGCCGTACAACAGAGCTTAGAAATACATCGCGGAATCCAATGGACCGGTCGCATCATTGGTCTTGTGGTATGTGCGTTAATCATAAAATATATGCCTTCAGACTGGGTAGAACGCGTATGGTATTATCTGTTGTTGCTCGTCATATTGTGGACCCTTCATAGATTAGGTGAAAGTCAAGCTTTTATCTGTGAAAAGGGCCTCGTGTTAAAGCGAAGGCCTTTTTCTGTGAAAGAATACTTTCACAGTCTCTTTAATGGGGATGAGTATTTTGTCTTTGTCGATTACGATCATATCATCGGTTTTACCGAAGGGTGGCGTGAATTGCAGGCTATGAACGGTCATGGTGGTATTTATGTAATCCCCCTTGATTTAACTCAAGTACCATATAAGGACAAAATGGCCATGATAGAGGCCATCCATAAGCATACGCAGTCATAAACTAAAAAATCAAAAATTCATCAAATTAACTATTTACAACTTTAACGAACTAAAGTATAATACAATCATCAGGTACAAAAAATGAACTGTACGAATCATAAAAGTTTGTAGAGATTAGGCGATAACGCCGTGGAGGATAGTTATGAATTGGAAAAAGATGATGGCCGTTGGCCTTGCAGCTGTGTCTATGATGGTATTTGTAACGGGTTGTGGTGGGGACGCTAAAAAAGCGAATACAGAATTGCCTAAGAAAGTTGTCATTGGTTTAGATGATAGCTTCCCTCCAATGGGCTTTAAAGATGATAAAGGTGAAATCGTAGGCTTTGATATCGACATGGCAAAAGAAGCGGCTAAACGTGCTGGCATGGAAGTAGAATTCAAAGCTATCGACTGGTCCAGTAAAGAAGCGGAACTAAAATCTAAAAAAATCGACGCGTTGTGGAATGGTTTGACCGTATCTCCTGAACGTGAGAAAAATATTTTGTTCTCCAATGTATATATGAAAGACAAACAATACATCATCGTTCGTAATGAAGATGAGTCCATCAAAGGTAAGGCTGATCTTGCTGGTAAAGTGGTTGGCGTACAACAAGCTAGTACTGGTGAAGCTGCATTACAAAAGGATGAAAGCGGTAAAACTGTTAAAGAAATAAAATCCTATGCTGATTTCGTAAGTGCTTTCATGGATCTTGGTATTGGTCGTGTAGATGCGGTTATTGCTGATGGTGTTATTGCTCGTTATCTCATGACAAAAGAACCTGGTAAATACAAAATCGTAGAAGGTACTGATTACGGTGTAGATAACTTTGCTATTGGTTTCCGTAAAGAAGATACTGCTTTGCGTGACAAAATTAATGGTATCTTAGCTGAAATGAAAAAAGACGGCACTGCTGATAAAATTGCTGAAAAATGGTTAGGCTCCGGCGCAGACCTTGATAAGAGCGATGCTAAATAGTACGATTCGTGGTATACTAATAGTACTATGGTCAGTAGGTACAACTGATAATTAAAGAACGAAATGTACACTAGAGAAGAGGCCAGATGCCTCTTCTCTAGTCGTGTTTTGAAGGAGCATTCCATGTTAGATTATTTATTACAGATTATTCCAACCATCGCCGATGGATTAAAGGTAACCGTATCACTATTCTGTATTGTATGGATTTTATCTATTCCAGGCGGCATCCTGATGGCTATGTTGCGTCTATCTAAATTGCCTTTAGTAGATAAGCTAGTAGACGCTTTCGTGTACTTAATGCGTGGCACACCGCTGATGTTACAAATTTTATTCGTTTATTATGCATTACCAATCATTACGGATGGTGCCATTCAGATGGATGATGCAACGGCAGCCGTTCTTACCTTTGTATTAAACTACGCAGCTTATTTATGTGAAATTTTCCGCGGTGGTATTCAATCCATCTCTCGTGGTCAATACGAAGGGGCAAAGGTACTTGGTTTTACGTACTCTCAAACTATGCGAAAAATTATTTTGCCGCAAATGTTCAAGCGTGTATTGCCACCTCTTGCCAATGAAACGATTAACTTGTTGAAAGATACATCTCTTGTATATGTATTAGCGATGAATGATATCTTGCGTATTACGAAGTCTATCGTACAACGTGACTTTGATATTTCTGCATTCCTTGTGGCAGCAATATTCTATTTGATCTTTACCTTTATTTTGACGAATATCTTCAACTACTTAGAACGAAGATTTGCTGTATATGAAGATTAATCTATTTCTATGGTAGTTTGTCGTATGTAATGATGTAAGAGGTACTTATGACATTTGTAAATATGGAGCGTATTGAAAAACGCTTTAACAATCAAACAGTATTGCGCGATGTATCGCTCAAAATGAATAGAGGGGAAATTGTTTCTATCATCGGACCTTCTGGTTCTGGTAAATCTACATTTTTGCGCTGTTTAGGTCAGTTAGAGACTATCGACGGTGGTTCTATTACTGTAGATGGCACTGTTCTTGCTAGTACTGATGCTAATGGCACTGTAAACTATGCAAGCCAAGAAACACAACATGACTTGCTATTACGCATGGGCATGGTGTTCCAATCTTTCAATTTATTCCCTCATATGACAGTGCTCGATAACATTATGATTGCACCGCGTATGGTAAAAGGCATGAAGGATGAAGACATTCTACCGATTGCAGAGCAATTACTTAAGAAGGTGGGACTCTGGGAAAAACGCGATATGTATCCATCCCGTTTATCTGGTGGTCAGCAACAACGTGTAGCTATTGCTCGCGCCTTAGCAATGAACCCTGAAATTATGCTTTTCGATGAACCTACATCGGCTCTTGATCCTGAGCTTACTGGTGAGGTTCTTAAAACAATTAAACAATTGGCTGATGATCATATGACGATGATCATCGTAACCCATGAAATGAACTTTGCTCGTGAAGTATCTGACCGCGTCATCTTCATGGCAGATGGTGTTATTCAAGAAGAGGGAACACCAGAACAGATTTTCAACAATCCACAGAACGCTAGAACCAAAGCGTTCTTGGATAATATGTTATAGGAGGACCTATGAAGTTACGTTTGACTGCAGCAACACTAGCTGTTATGGCTTTGGGGACGACCTCTATCATGGCAGAGGGCTTAAAAGGTATGCCTGAAACACCTTTGGCGATTGTAGAGTCTCAAAAGGATTCGGCCTCTATTTTGCCAGACCAATATAAATCCTATGCTACTCAAATGAACACGGTAGTTAAGGACTATAAAAATGGTTACACTTTTACAATTCCTTGGCGCGTAGCCGACGGTGTCATGCTAGATATGGATGTGCGTAGTGAAAGCGAGCATATTCAAGGTTATTCCTTCAACTTAGCCGGTCCAACTCAAGATGATGCTTATACGGTGTCTTTCACAAAGCGTAATAATACACCACAAGATGGGGTGTCTCAAAAGGAATGGAATACGACTTGGTATGGTGTGCCGATTAAGGGCATGTCTAGCGAGGAGTATTTGAGCATTTGGCGCCAACATAGCAATGCCTTTGAACATAATGATATTGTAGGTGGTTTCTTTAGTAAGAAAGGTGCTACATCTGCTCGTTGGGATAAAACAACGCCGAAATCTTATGCAGAAATGACCTCTACAGAGCCGGTACAATCTGTGTTTGAAGCGGAATTCATTATGGATAAAGATCCTACGCATCGCTATAATTTGGTTAGCACCTATGCGCCAATTCAAGCGGACTTCATGGAGGCTGGCTTGATGGAACATACGATTCCATCCTTTGAACTAATCAACAAAAAGAATTCTAATGCCATTAAAGGGGTTAAACAGTTCTTAACTGGAACGAATGATATTAGTGTGGCAGAAGGCATCAAGTTTACGTACCCAAAAGGCTTCACTCGTCTTAACGAGAAAGGTAAGATTGCTTTCACTAAGCATAATATTCGCCTCGATGTAGAGTCTTTTACAATCCCTGTACAAGCCGTTAGCACAGGGATGCCGACGATGATGGGTAAGCAAATGCTTGGTGATTATTACCTCAAACAACTTGTTGAGGTGAATAAGGCGAGCATTACTCGTTATGAAACGCATATCATCGATGGAAATGTAATGTTCTATCTTGCGGGACATATGAAAAATCCGAATACCTCTGATACATCGGCGGCGGCTCCAGTATCCTTTGGTGCTACCATCATCCTTGGTAATGAAGGCAATGTAGCAGTAGCGCGTATGATTGGTCCGTCAGGTGTTAGTTTAGCTACACCTGAGCTTATCGATATACTAGATGGATTTAGGCTGACTACGACTCTCAATACTAATCAATCTTCACAAGTTCTCTAATATACACATAATATTCTTTTATTTGTATAATTCTGTATAATTTGTGCTATAATGTAATAAATCCTTTTGGAAAAAGAGGAGTTTTCCTTGATAGTCTAGAATATATTAGTATAGGCTAAACGATCTTTGATCATATCCCCTTTGAGGGATTAGTAATAGGAGGGGTTATTATGGTTACCTACAAAACTATTGTCGTACCTACTGATGGTTCTGAAAATGCTAAACGTGCATTAGAGCATGCTCTTGCAGTAGCAGACCGCAACCAAGCTGAATTGATCGTTGTTCACGTTGCGAATATCGTATCTGCTATTTCCAATTTCGACCAAACACCAATCTCTGGTGGCTACGTATCTGAGCAAATCGCTGAAGATATGGAAGAAACTGGTAAAGAAATTCTTAACGATGTAGTGCAAGAAATTCCTACAGGCGTTAAAGTTAAAAGCGTATTCGAAGTGGGCTCCCCAGGACCTGCATTACTTGCAGTAGCTAAAAAATACGATGCTGATCTTATCGTAATGGGTAGCCGTGGCCTTGGTCCTTTGAAAGGCTTATTCATGGGTAGCGTAAGTAGCTATGTAACTAGCCACTCCACTTGCCCTGTACTAATCATTAAATAATGCATATCCTGTTTTGATATGTTACAAAAAGAGACTTTGTTTTTACAAAGTCTCTTTTTTAATATAATAAAAATGATATAATGTTTATATGTATGCTCTACATATGAGCAATCTAATTTAAGAAACATCGATTAGTTATACATAAGAAATATAGATTATAAGCATGGATATGAATGAAATTAAGGGGGACTATATGAGCGACAAACAAGAATCATTGCTAAAGCTAGCAGAGCTGTTTAAAATCTTGGGAGACCCTACACGCCTTAAAATAGTAGAACTATTACTAGAAAACGAAATGTGTGTAAATCACATCGCAGAAACTATGGGGATGGGACAATCAGCTATTTCCCACCAATTGCGTGTATTGCGTCAAGCGCGCCTTGTAACCTATCGTAAGGAAGGGAAAACTGCATACTACTCTCTAAACGATGATCATGTAGAAGGTCTAGTAAGAATGGGTATGGAACACGTATCTCATCAATAATACATTTTATTACAATGAACACCTTTCATCATATTATGAATGAAAGGTGTTTTTAGTTATGTTAGATATGAGAGTGGAGATGTATATATAGTGAACCTGTTGATGAAAAATATAGGTATATTTGTGGTATTTATTGCCACGGTATTTTTATCAACCAAATCAATTTGGGCAAAGTTAATTTATCTAGATTCATTAAGTCCTTTGAGTGTTCTGGCATATAGAGCGCTTTTATCATTACCTTTTTTTATCCTACCAATGATTCATTTTAATTGGCAGAGTGTGAATAAAAAACAAGTTTTTTATTATTCTTTTGTTGGAGCAGTTCTTTATTTAATTTCGTCTATGGCAGACTTTATAGGGTTATTATATATTTCTGCTTCTTTAGAACGTGCCGTTTTATTTACATTTCCTATCTATGTATTTTTACTATCATCAGATTTATCCAGAATTACGATTTCAAAGATTGTGTTAATTATTCTTACTGTTTTAGGATTAGGGATTATGTTTAATCCCACTGTTGACAGTCATTTTACTAATACTTTAATAGGCGTGTTATTAGTTTTAGTTTCTGCTATATTTTGGGCTTTATTCATGATTTATAGTAAGCGGGTCGTTTTAAGTATTAGTCCTACTATATTTACTAGTACATATATGTGTATAACTACAGTGTTTTTACTTTTTGGCTTTATACTAAATAGTGGTGGCTTTTCGGAGATTGTAGCACTCCAACCTCATACTATAATTTATTTAATTTTCTTGGCTATTTTCTGCTCTATAGTTCCATCATACTTAATGTCCTTTGGGCTAAAGAAAATTAGTGCATCTCTTGCAGCAGTTATTAGTGCAATGGGCCCAATAGTTACTTTGGGTTTAGATGTAGTTATTCTTAATCATCACTTAGGCTTAAATGAAATTATAGGTGCTATAATAGTTACACTTTGTGTGACTTGTTTGACGAGACTAAATGCTAAGGCGTAAAAAAATCACTCATAGTTGATGACTATGAGTGATTTTTTTATAATTTTTATATTTTTAATATAATGGGAAAAGGTAATAGGCGATTGTAATAAATAGAGGCATAGTTACTGCCGATAGAATTGTAGTGCCCATAACGATTTGCGTAGCATATTCAGGATTATTCTTCATTTCAATGGCAATGAGAGACATATTGATAGCTGTTGGTACGCTATAGGTTATGATAATAGTTTGTGCCGCTATTGGATGCATAGGGCCATAGAACTTGATGAAGAGTATGGTCATAGCAGCGGCTATGAGTGGGCTTATTACAAGTCGCAACGTCGTTGCAAGCATAACATCTAGTTTAAAGAAGTTTAATGGCGTTCTGTTAATTTGTACACCTAAGGCAATCATAGCAACACCGACGAAAGCGTTGGCGAAGATATTAAGCGGTGCAAAGAAGAAGAGACCATGTAAATCAAAGGGTAGCAACTGGCAGAGTAGAGCCATTGGGATGGCATAAACCATTGGCATGTGGAACACTACTTTTAGTGCATCTCGAGGACTTAGCCTGCCCGCACCAGCTTGGTAGAACCCATACGTATTACTGCTGATGGTTTGAATAATCATGATGGATACGACACTTACAAGACCTAAGTTTGCATAGGGGGTGGCACCATCAATAACATAGGGGACGTTTGTAAATACAAATATAGCAAGGGCGACACCCATATTCCCTACATTGTTAAACATAACACAGTTTTTTAAGGTCCCGATCTTGGCTACGTCATAACCCTGTATTCGCCCAACTATATCTGATAGTATGGAGTTTAGTATGAGTACACAGAATGCAACAAATACAATTTCTAATGTACCTGAGTTAAGCTTTGCTTCATACATAGCTCTAAATATAAAAGTAGGTAATAATATGTAGAAGTTTAGCTTACTCAGCGTATACAAATCGAGTTTAAATTTTCTATCTAATATAAATCCAACCCCTATAAGTATTAAAATAGGTATCATGGAATTCATAAAGATATGGCCTATTAATACTAATAAATTCATTATCTCACCTAGAGTTTCTTATTAAAATAGGGCATAGTTTTAACTTATTATATAACCGTATAGAGTAAATATACAGTCAGTATTATATGAATGATTAGAGGATACATTTTAAAATATGCTCAGAGCTTTCTTATCCTCTATAGTATTATCATACCATAGTATGTATTGTTTGAGGTTTAAAAATTTATCTATTATGATTACTAATCATAATCATCAGAAATATCTATGCAGAATGTGAGTTTTGCATACGACCTAAACTATGTATTTATAGTATAATGTGAATATGTTGTATATTTAGTTTCTTGTTAGTCGATGTGTCTCTAGGTTTGACCATAGCTTTCACAGTGTGGAGGCCAGAGGGATGCACAGGAGGAATTATGAAACGAATTCTATTAGTATTAATGAGCGTTTTCATGCTTGCTTTTCTAGTAGGCTGTGGTAACGATGCAAGCAAACCGGCAGAAACAGGTAAACCAAGTACATCTGAAAAGATTACAGTACAAGCTGCTGCCAGTCTTAAAGGGGCTCTTACAGAACTGGCTGATGCTTACAAAAAAAGCCATAATTTAGCAGATGATCAAATTGCTATTAACTTTGCTGGTTCTGGCACATTGCGTCAACAAATTGAACAAGGTGCACCAGCTAGCCTATTCATCTCTGCTGACGAAAAAAATATGAAAATATTACAAGAAAAAGACCTTGTAAGTGATGTAAAACCATTCGTTACAAATGAACTCGTTCTTGTAGTTCCAAAAGGTCAACCTAAAGTTGAGTTAAGTCAAATTGCTACTGTGAAACGCATCGTATTGGGCAACCCTGAAACAGTGCCAGCTGGTAACTATGGTAAACAAGTATTAACAAAATTAGGCGTTTGGGAACAAGTAGAGCCTAATGTAGTATATGCAAAAGATGTAAAAGCTGTAACCGCATCTATTAGCCAAGGCGCTGGTGATGCTGGCTTCATTTACAAAACGGATGCTATTGCAGCTGGTGATGCCGTTCAAATTTCCGCAGTAACACCTACAGACTCTCATGATCCAGTTATCTATCCAATTGGTATCATTAAAAAATATGACAATGCATTGGCAAAAGACTTTTACCAGTACGTAATGAGCCCAGAGGGCAAAAAAGTATTAGAGAAATACGGTTTCTCCACTTCTAAATAAGGGTAAAACGCTAGCTCTCATGGCTAGCGTTTTCTTATGATACAATATATATATTATTATTGTTAGTCCTAGCTAGAAATATACGATTTCAGCATTATTAAATAGAAAGGGGGTATAGTATGAGTCCATTCTGGCTATCGCTGTGGGTGGCGAGCATTGCTCTCGTTATTGTTATCCTAAGTGGCTTAGCCGCTTGCTATTGGATGAATCGCTGTAAATGGGGCGGCATTGCTATTATTGATGCTCTTATTACATTGCCTCTAGTACTGCCTCCTGTAGTCGTTGGTTTTGCGCTGCTTATGGTATTTACACCGGGCTATGCCTTTGGGGCTTGGCTTGAAGCTCATGGCATGAGCGTCGTTTTTGCCGCTTCTGGTGCTGTCATAGCCTCTTCTGTTATTGCATTTCCACTGTTTTATCAAACGGTACGTTCTGCATTGCAGTCCGTAGATCATAATATGGAGGATGTAGCTCGAACATTAGGTGCTTCAGAGCTACGCATTTTCTTTACCATATCTGTACCGCTCGCATGGAAAGGTATTTTAACAGGTAGTATTTTAGCGTTCTGCCGTGCCATGGGCGAATTTGGTGCTACCATCTTGATTGCTGGTAATATTCCAAAGGTAACACGTACTATGCCATTAGCTATCTACTCTTATGTAGAAGCAGGGCAGTATATGGATGCCTTTGAGCTCGTTATTTATATTTGTGTTCTTACATTGGCGTTACTGAGCGGGATTCACCTTATTACAAAAGGTTCCTTGTTCCGCCATACAGATAATAATTAGGAGGTTCTATGATTACATTTTCTTTTACTGTAGCTAGACCTTCTGTGACTGTGAAAGCAGATGGTGCTCTGCCGTCTGGCATTACTGTGCTGACTGGGCAGTCCGGTAGTGGTAAAAGTACGTTTATCAAATGCATCGCGGGCCTCGTAAAACCCACAACTGGCAGTATTCAATGTGATGAAACGACATGGGTTGATCGAGATAAAAAGCTTTGGGTGCCCGCTCAAGAGCGCCAAGTAGGCTATATGCCTCAAGGCAATATTGTGTTTCCCCATTTATCGGTAGAACGTAATATTACCTATAGCAAACGAGGTACACCTGACATGTGTAATACGTTGTTACAACGGTTAGGTTTAGAAAAATACCGCCATACTAAGGCGGGTAGATTATCTGGTGGTGAGCAACAACGGGTTGCACTTGGTCGTGCTCTTTACTCTAAACCGACTGTGTTGCTCCTCGATGAGCCTTTATCTGCACTAGACTGGAATTTGAGAAAACAAGTTCGTGAGGATCTCGTATCTATCATCCGTGAATGGGATGTACCTTGCGTATGGGTTACCCATGATGAAAGTGAAGCAGAAAGCGTGAGCGATAGACACTGGACCTGCGAAAACGGAATCATTACCATTCCTAAATAAGGGTAAAGCTTAAGAATATATAATTTTGATGTAATGGTAATATACTTTGAAATTTAAAGGACAGATACATAAAAACACCTTCATAATGGGTTATAGGACAAAACGTGTTGGTTTTATAGGGGATGGAGCCAGTAAATTACTGCTTCCATCGCCATTTTAAGTTCTTTTGATAAACTTAGAGGGTGGACAAAATGTGTTGGTAAAAAGTCCCAAACCCCTTGATTTTACTGGCTTCAATAAGGTTATATCTTCTTAGAAAATCGTGTTCTAAGTGGAGGGAATAATCATGCTGGTAAGATGTATAAATTGTGGATTTTCTTGTCAAAAATATGGGAAAACTAAAGCTGGATCACAACGATGGCATTGTAAGCAGTGTAACATCACCTTTACACAAACTATTGATAATACTACTAAATGTTTTCATCGATTTCTAAATTGGTTATTTAGTAAAGAAACACAACAGGACATGCCTGGGCAGGGCCGTACATTTCGTAGACAGATAGCTGATTTCTGGCAAATATGGCCTATGCCGCCCAAAATTGAAACCTCGAGAGATGTGGTATTCGTTGATGGTATTTACTTAGCTAAAAAAGCTTGTATTTTGATCTGTTATGATGGTGAATATGTATTAGGGTGGTATTTATGTAGGTCAGAACAGTCTCGCTCATGGCAAGCTCTTATGCAGCGAATAGCGACACCCATTGTGGTCGTTTCTGATGGTGGACCTGGTCTTAGAAAAGCATTAAAAAAAGTTTGGCGTACCGCCAAGCTTCAACGTTGTATTGTTCATGCCGTATGGCAAGTGCATCGCTACACTACTAGACGACCTAAGACGTTAGCAGGCATTATGTTAAAAGATTTAGCAAGCGATTTATATAGTGTAAAAACACAGGAAGATGCACAAATATGGATTCAACGATTATTTAATTGGAGAGTGACTTTTAAAGAGTTTCTAAGTGAAATGACACGTGATAGTAATGATAATTTAAGAGCTACGCATGAACGCTTATTAAAAGCCTATAACTCTCTAGTGGTGTTAATTAATACAGAGACAATGTTTCGATATTTAGATGAAACATTGGTGTTAGATAAAGAATGTCCGAGGACTAATAACCCTATTGAAGGTGGGGTAAACGCACAACTCAGACGTTTATTGCGGTACCATCGAGGGATGTCTGTAGAAAAACGCATAAAAGCGGTCTTTTGGTGGTGTTATTTACACTCACCAAGACCGCTTCCTGCAAAAGAAATACTTAAGGTAATGCCAACTGATGCGAGTATTTCTAAAATATATAGATCTATGAATGAAAGAGCCCAACTTCAAGGCATAATTCCAACTTGGGGGGATGCCATTTCTTGGGGTGATTTGCATAACTATGACAAATTATCTTTCAATGATTGGGATTAAAGTACCAACACGTTTTGTCCTATAACCCTTCATAATCCTACTGGCGCGGATTGTGAAGGTGTTTTTCTTAATTAGTTACTACTAATGATAGCAGTGTATATACTTTCATTTTTGTTATTGCTTGATTTCAGCAGATGTATGCGCTGTTTTACTTATAAATCCAACGATAGCTGTAACGACAAATGCCATTGTAAAGGCTGGTAATGTAGCACCTATTGTACTTTCACTATGTAACATATAGTGGTATAAACCAACGGATACGGCCCAAATAAGACCTCGTACGAGATAAGCGGATAATGTTTGTACTTGTTGGCGATTGATAAAGTAGTCTGCCAATAAGATGGCAATCATCGGTGCAAATACAGAGCCGATGAGGTATAGGAAGTCTGTAATATCATCCATTGGATATAGAATAGCTGCAATAGTGCCCACAATAGTAACGATGACAGCGATACCTTTACTAGATGCACCGTTATAGATAGTCGTACTAGATACGCCTGCAGAGTAAGCGTCCATAAAGGTTGTAGTAACGGTAGAGAAGATGATAACGATGAGTCCAGCAAGGCCAAGTCCTGCATTCATCATGATAGTAATGATGGAATCACCACCGCCAAAGATAGCGGCACTAAGACCTAAGGTGTACATAACGATACTTGTTACAGTGTAGACTGTAGCACTTGTAAGTGATGCGGAGAAAGGTTTTTTACTTTCACGGGTATAATCACTGATGAGAGGTAGCCAAGATAGTGGCATGGCAATAGATAACTCAAGAGCAGCGATGAAACTCATGTTTCCGCTAGTTAGAAGGATACCTTCACTAGGCCACTGCGATATCATGTGCGCGCCCATGTAGAGGGTGAGCCCTAGCAATAGAACAGATACGATGGCTTGAATATAGCCCGTATTGTGGAGGCCGATGAAAAGCCATAAGATGACAAGTGATCCGATAGCTATCGTCCAAATTATAGGGGATAGAGGTGCTAGCTCTTGTAAGGCTAGCATGGCATCGTAGATCATGATGCTAGTCCAACCGATAAGTTGAAGCATATTTAAAAAGGCAAAGCCTTTAGCTCCTAGTGGTCCAAAGCTGAAGGCGGTTGTATTCATACTGCCTTGCCGTAAACGTCCACCAATGAGTCCTGCTCCAAAGAGCAATATACCGCCGATGATATGCCCCAGTATGATAGCATATAGACCTTGAGTGAGCCCTAAGGGGGCCAGATAAGTTCCTGTCATAATTTCCGCTATAGATAGAGCGGCACCAAACCATATCATGGCGAACTGTGGTTGTGTAATATATGTATTTTTCATACGTCCTCCTTGCCAGGAAGTCATAGAAAAAGCCGAGTTCATAGGAACTCGGCTTTTAATCCTCTATGTTCCCTACGTTGGCATTATCCAAATCAGGTTATGGGTTAAAGCGATAGCTTACTCTCAGCCCACTCTTGTGAGCACCCCGTTATGGCTTCATTATATGCGGATAATAGGAAACCGTCAATTCTTTTTGTTGCATAGATTGTATAATGATGTTATAACTAGAGTATAAAAATATATTGCCACTAGGGGTGCTTTTGCTGAGATTGACCATTCAAAACCCTAGACCTGATCCAGATAATACCGGCGTAGGGAAGTGGAGTGCAACATAATACTAAACTATTACGAGACCATTCCATTTGGAGTGGTCTTGTTTTATATGTTTGGAGGTATTATGAAAAAACTGATTATTGCTAGCATATGTGTGGCCTTAGGCGTAGTGTTATCTACTACATCAATTCCTGTTGGGCCGGCTCGTATTTTTCCGTTTCAACATATGATTAATGTTATTTTAGCCGTTGTGGTGGGGGCAAGATTTTCCGTAGGTGCTGCCTTTAGTACATCTTGTTTACGCAATGTATTGGCACTAGGTTCTCCTTTAGCCTTTCCTGGCAGCATGATTGGCGCTTGGTTATCGGCTTATTTATATAAGAAATATAACGCTCTATGGGCGGCGGCTCTAGGCGAAATCATTGGTACTGGCCTTATCGGTGCTCTCGTGAGTTATCCTATAGCCAATTTCTTGTTAGGTAAACCTTTGGCATTGTTGACTTTGATTACATCCTTCGCCATGAGCTCTGTAGCAGGTGCCTTTATTGGTTTCATAGTATTACAAATCTTATCTCGTCGTCATCTATTACATAAGGAGGCATAATGAAACTACATACTGCATTGACAATTGCTGGTACTGATCCTAGCGGTGGTGCTGGTATTATGGCCGATTTAAAATCCTTCCAAAGTCGTCACGTATACGGCATGGCTGTTGTTACCTCTGTGGTAGCCCAAAATACGACGGGCGTACATCATGTAGAACATCTGTCGCTAGAGAGTATTGACCGACAATTACACGATGTGTATTCTGACATTGAACCTCAAGCCGTTAAGACGGGCATGATTGCCTTGCCGGAGATGATGGATCTTATCTATCCTTATGTGAGTAAACCAATTCCTTATGTAATGGATCCCGTTATGATTGCCACTAGCGGTGACCGACTCGTATCAGATGAGGCAGTAAATTTCTTAAAATCCAAACTCATTCCGACGGCTACAGTGATTACACCAAACCGTAGTGAGGCTGAGGTCTTAGCGGACATGTCTATTGATTGTGAAAGTGACATAACAACGGCTGCGAATCGTATCTTACAGGACTTAGGACCTCAAGTAGTTATCATTAAAGGCGGTCACATCGGCGAAGATGCAACGGATTATGCTTTCACTAAAGATGGTAGTGTCCGTACTTGGACAAGCCCAAAATATGATACGGTGCATACTCATGGTACAGGCTGTACCTTCTCCGCAGTGATAACGGCGGAGCTCGCTAAAGGGCGTGATGTAATGGATGCCATTGGTATTGCCAAGGACTATATTGCACTTGCTATTAAACATAATCCTGGGCTGGGAAATGGATGTGGTCCCGTTAATCATATGGCTTATGGCCTGTTATCTAATGGACCTGAAACGATGGATGAGCTCTTGAAAAATGACGAGAGGAGATAGTGATATGACCTATGAAAATCCATATATGAATGGTCAAATTTGGCCTAAACTCAATATATTAGAAATCTTGCGCCAGAGAAACCCTCTCGTTATTTGTATTACCAATGATGTGGTGAGGACCTTTACGGCAAATGGTTTACTCGCCATTGGCGCATCACCGGTGATGAGTGAGTGTAGTGAAGATTTGAAAGACCTCATCATCCATGCATCGGCGCTACTCATCAATATTGGTACTCTTACACCAGACAAAGTTAGTTACTATAAAGAGGCCATAGCACTGGCAAAGAAATATGAGGTTCCTATCGTTTTAGATCCAGTGGGTTGTCATGCGGGGGCTTATCGTTTATCTGTAGTGTTAGACTTGATTAAGACTGGTGAGATCTCATTAGTGCGAGGTAATCAAAGTGAAATTAAAGCTATATACGATGCTTTAAGTCCTAATAATCAGGCAGATACATCCACTACCGGTAAAGGTGTAGATGGAGGACAGATCGAGGATAGTGCTGTTATCGCATATCGTCTAGCCCGCCTTATCAACTGCCCTGTTGTAGCTACTGGCGAAGAGGATTATGTTTCTGATGGAACTCGGGTATTTGCCGTTCCACACGGACACCCTATTATGACGGCTGTAACGGGCACGGGCTGTCTATTAGGGGCTGTATTGGCGGCTTTCTTCAGTGCTTATTATCCATGTAAAAACAGACTATCTATTGGTGAGTTTCTTGCCTATGCATTGGCTTACTATGGTTTGGCCGGTGAAAGTGCAGTGCAGGTAAGTGGCGTACAACCTGGTAGTTTTAGTGTAGCCTTTATGGATAGTTTATATACCGTCGATGATGCAGTGCTTATGTCTGAAAATCGTATACGGCCTGTGGTGGCACCTGATCAGTTACAAGTATATTTCATTGGTGGCACTCAAGATGTAGGCCTTAATGAAAATCGCTTGCTATCTGTCGTAGAGGATGCTTGTCGAGGCGGTGTGACTTGTTTCCAATTTAGAGAAAAGGGCGCAGGTACCTTAGTGGGGCAACAGAAACTAGAGTTAGCCCAACAGTTAAAACAAATCTGTGCTAAGTACAATGTGCTGTATGTTATTAACGATGATGTAGACTTAGCGATGGCCGTTAATGCTGATGGTGTACATGTAGGTCAAGAAGATATGCGTCTAGAAGAGGTGCGTAATCTTGTGGGCCATAAGGTGGTTGGTATTTCTATTCACTCTGTGGAGGAACTCCATAAGACCGATGTAATCTACGCTGATTGTGTAGGTGTAGGACCTATGTACGCTACAAGTAGTAAACCTGATGCACAAGAGCCGTGTGGACCAAATCGAATTACTGAGCTTCAAGCAGAAGGGCTAACATTACCATGTGTAGGAATTGGTGGCATCACTTTAGATAATGCGAAACCTATACTACAAGCAGGGGCCTCTGGTGTAGCTGTAATTTCTGCTATTGCTCATGCAGATAGTCCTTATGAAGCGGTGCAACAATTTAAATGTTTAGTTGATGGTATTAAGTAGTTAGTATATTAGATAATAGAATATACTCTTTAATAGTAAATAGAACACAAAAAAGACGATGACTTGAGTCATCGTCTTTTTATTAAGGAAGTTGTCAGTACTTACTGTAAGATTAAGTGTACTTACATGTATAGTTTCATTAAAATCTGTACTTACAGGTTGTTAGTTTAGTTAGTGTAGTACTTACAGATTAGATGGATTCAACGAAACGGTGGAAGAAAGCTTGTGGGTGAGCACATACTGGGCAAACTTTAGGAGCTTCTTCACCAACGTGTACATAGCCACAGTTAGCGCAGATCCAAGCTACTGGTTGGTCGTTGTGGAATACTTTGTTACCAGATACTTGAGCTGCTAATGCAAGGTAACGAGCTTCATGACGAGCTTCGATTTTACCAACTTCGCGCATTTGGTAAGCGATTTTTGCAAAGCCTTCTTTTTCAGCTTCGTCAGCGAAATCTTTGTACATTGTAGTATGTTCGTAGTTTTCACCAGCTGCTGCATCACGAAGGTTAGCTTCGATATCGGAAGATACGTCGCCACCATGAAGAGCTTTGAACCACAATTTAGCATGAGCGGATTCGTTGTGAGCTGTTTCTTCGAAATAATCAGCGATTTCGTTCATGCCAGCTTTACGAGCTGCTGCTGCGTAGAAAGTATATTTTTGGAATGCTTGGGATTCGCCAGCGAATGCTGCTTGAAGATTTTTTTCAGTGTTTGTACCTTTTAATTCAGCCATTTTAATACTCCTTTGTACTTACGATAATTTTCAAATTTGTTACTTAACTTATATATTCATAACCACTTGGTTGTGAATTCAAATAATAGAATACTTATTCTACAATTTTCGTGGGCGACTTCGCCTTGGTAAGAAAACTTATTCTTAGATCAAATAGACACTTGTCTAACTCTTAAAATAGTACTTACTTATTTGTGTTTTTCGGCACTTGCCGTCTTAACAGTTTTATATACAATGTGCTATCCGTATACTTAACGAATAATCATTGTTGACTATATTGTAACATACTAAATGAGAAATGCAAGTGTTTTTGTAAAATTTATTTCGAAAATTTTCTAAATGATAAATATTATCAACGTAGTAAGAATGCGGTTTCTTAAAGAATGAAAAGTATGGGATTTACAAAAAATAGTCATTTTGATATTGAGAATGATAACTAAATGAAAAATCATTATTGATTAGTTGTTGATATTATTTTCTTTAGATGTACTAATAATTCCTCATAATATAGAGCTTGTTAGCCAAAATTATTTTTGGCTTATAACTATAAAATGTTAAATATAATTACTGATCAACAGGTAAGCGACATATAAATCAAAGTTAGAAATTGTAAAACAGAACAGAATAAACTAAATAAGAACGGTAAATAGAATAAATAGAATAAATAGTATGTAGTTATCTATAAGATGGTTGAACTATAGAATTAAGACATATTTATAGAATCAATTGATTTATGTATAATAAGTATATACATACTAACGTAAAAGGAGGCGCTATGGCATTTGTTAGATATTATGTAGGCGATGTGGTGAAGATGAAAAAATCACATCCTTGCGGTAGTGACGAGTGGGAAGTGAAGCGTATTGGCACGGATTTTCTCATCGTATGTAACGGCTGTGGTCATCAACTGCTGATGCCGCGCCCTAAATTTGAAAAGGCTGTCAAGAAAATCGTTTCTCGATTGCCAGAGAATGAGTAAGGAGGTCTTATGGTACGACTTACCGACTATGTGACAAATGGGGGCTGTGCGTGTAAGATTGGTCCGCATATATTAAATCGTGTTTTGAAAGCAGTGACACCTGTTACAAATGATCAAGTCTTAGCCGATATGACCGGTTCTGATGATGCAGGTGTATATAAAATTTCTGATACATTAGCATTGGTACAGACCTTAGATTTTTTCACTCCTATGGTGAATGATCCCGTTTTATTTGGTAAAATTGCCGCTGCCAATGCATTAAGCGATGTATATGCTATGGGTGGAACTCCATTGACTGCTATGAACATCGTAGGCTTCCCAGTACCTCTTGTTGAGCAAGGAATATTAACAGACGTGTTAAATGGCGCGGGTTCAATCGTTGCCGAATCTGGTGCAGCTATCGTAGGTGGTCATAGCATAGAAAATAAAGAGCCTATCTTCGGTATGTCTGTGACAGGGCAAGTGAATCCTAATTGTATTTGGAAAAATAAAGGTGCCCAAGTAGGGGATGTATTGGTGCTAACAAAACGTATTGGAACAGGTATCATGAATAATGCGCTGAAAGCAGATTTATTCCCTATAGGCACAGAGCAAGCTGTCACTAGCATGAGTACGTTAAATCGGGTGGGAGCAGAGGTGGCTCACAACTATACTGTGCATGCTTGTACTGATGTGACTGGTTTTAGTCTTATGGGTCACTCTGTAGAAATGGCTAGTGCCTCTGATGTGACAATACACATTAAGGCTTACGACATTCCTCTCTTTGATGATGTTATCGAAGCGGCTCAAATGGGATTAGTACCAGCCGCATCCTATGGGAATCGAAAAGCTATAACAGACGTTCAAGTAGATCAGGCTTTGGACCCTGTATGGACGGATATTCTCTTTGATCCACAAACTTCTGGGGGCTTACTCTTCTCCGTACCTGCTAGCGAAGGGACTCAATTAGTTGATTCCTTACATCAGGCTGGTATCGACTGTGCGGCTATTATTGGTACTGTTGAAAGTTTCAGTGGGCTAGCGGTACGTGTTACAGAATAGATTTATAAAAAATACGTTTTTTACCATTGGCAAGCGATATTTAATTACAATATCATTAGCTGATAGCTGATAGGTAATACTTTTACAAAATATTTAATGTATATAATATAGAGGTGTATGATGAGCAATACAAATGAATTAACTGTAGATGTACGTGGTAGCTTGTGTCCAAAACCTGTGATTGAAACTAAGAAGGTTAGCGATGCGAATCCAGATGCTGTTATTACTACTATTGTAGATAATGAAGTGAGTCGCGATAATGTAGAAAAGTTTGGCAAGTCTCGTGGTTATGGTGTGGCTATCCGACAAGACGGTAAGGATTTCTACCTCACTATGACCCCTAATGATAATCCAGTAGCAGATGGTAGTTGTGAACCAATGAGTTATGGCAACCGTGTCATCTTGATGACAAAAGACTATCTTGGTGAAGGTAGTGAAGAATTAGGCCGTAACCTAATGAAAACGTTCTGGGTATGCATGCTTGAAGCCGATGTAAAACCATCTAAAATCTATTTCATCAACAGCAGTGTTAAGATGGTTGTAAATGATTCTGTTCATTTAGAAAATATAAAAAAACTAGCTGATCTTGGTGTTGAAATTGCAGCATGTGGCATTTGTCTCGATTATTTTGGGGTAAAAGAAGAGCTTGGCGTAGGTAGTATTACAAATATGTACGCTATTACGGACTCTATTCTTGGGGAGAATTTAGTTAAGTTATAATTCTTATCACTGATTTTTAACAGACAGATTTAGACGAGATACCTTAGCTTTAAATGGATAGTCAATGTTATAACAATGTAATGGTAGATGCTATGATAGGAGGTGAGGCCTTGGAAAATAAAAAATTGCTAGTCGTCTTTACGTCCTATTATTTTGGCGATAAAGCAGACAAGATACTAACAGAATTAGCGGTGCCTCATCAATTGATGGCTACACCTCCAGAGCTTTACGATATGTGTGGTTTATCTGTGCAAATAGATCCAAGTATTGTAGAGCAGGTTCAGACTATTTTAAAAGAACATAAGATTAGTACATCTGGCCTCTTTTGGTATGAAAAAGGTGAGCTAGCTGTACCATATAAAGCCTAGACATCGTCTAGGCTTTTTCTTGTTTTTTATTAAAATTTTCATTCTTCTGTAATTTAACGGCTAACTATGGTACTATAAATATATGATATTTTTTATCATTATGGAGGTATATATGAGCAAGTATGAAATAGAAAATGTAAAATTAACAGCCCCTAAATTGGATCGTAACGATTTAGAGTACGCTATGACCTATCGCTATGCTTGTAAGAAGTTTGATAGCAATAAGACAATCTCTGAAGAAGACTGGAATGCTATTTTAAGAGCAGCTCGTTTGGCACCTACATCCCTTGGTTTTGAGCCTTTTGAATTGCTAGTTATTCAAAATCCAGAAATTCGGGAAAAAATGAAAGCTCATGGCTGGGGCATTCATGCGGGCCTTGAAGCAAGTCATTTTGTGGTATTCTTAACACGTAAAAAGGTAGATTTAGAATTTGATTCTCCCTATGTACGTTATATTCAAGAAGAGGTTAAACAATTACCTGCTGAAGTAGATGCTATTTATAAAGAAAAATATGCTCAATTTACTACAAGTGATTATAAAACATTTGAGTCTGAACGTGCTGCTTTTGATTGGGCCTCTAAACAAGCGTATATCGTTATGGCGAATATGATGACTATGGCAGCGTATGAAGGCTTAGATTCTTGTCCATTAGAAGGCTTCAATCAAGATGACATGACAGAACTCTTAGGTGATGAACTTGGCCTATTCGATACTAAACACTTTGGCATAGCTGTAATGGCTGCCTTTGGTTACCGAGACGAAGAACCACATCGTAATAAAACGCGCCGTACTTTAGACGAAATTGTAACAGTAGTTGAGTAGATCATATATGTAGAACTAAATCGAAATTCTTCATTTAATCTTTAGAATTGAATGCTATATTATAAATATACAATAATTCTAAAATATTTATAAAAACTGCATTATTTGATAGGATTTATGAATATTTTGATTGAATAGGAAGGAGTGATTGTATGTTATGGTCAATTATTGTTGGTGGTTTTATCGGGTTCCTAGCTGGTGCCATCACTAACAAAGGCGGTGCAATGGGCGTTATCGCTAACGTTGTTGCTGGTTTAATTGGCTCGTCCGTAGGTCAGTCCCTATTTGGTACTTGGGGTCCTAGCTTAGCAGGAATGTCCTTAATTCCATCTGTATTGGGTGCAGTAATTGTTGTTGCTGTAGTCTCATTTTTCTTCGGAAAAAAAGGATAGCCCTTTACTTATAAAAGTAGATTTTATATGGTTAAACGTGATTTTACATGAAAGGAGTCACAATTATGGCATTAGATGATAAATTAGATCAAGTTAAAGGTGCAGTAAAAGAAAATGTTGGCAAATTAACTGATGACAAACAAATGGAAGCAGAAGGCGTTGTTGAAAATACAGTAGCAAAAGTAAAAGACGCTGCTAATGATATTGCAGATGATGTTAAGAAAGCTGCAGATGATGCTAAAGATGCTGTAGAAGGTGCGATTAGTGGCCTTAAAAATGCATTGGGCAATGATGACAAATAAAATTAAATAAAAGCTTTTTGTAGCATTAAAAAAACCAGTAAATCGTTCGATTTACTGGTTTTTATTGTTATTAATTTGTATTATACGTTGAAGCGGAAGTGTGTTACGTCGCCGTCTTTCATAACGTATTCTTTGCCTTCTAGGCGTACAAGGCCTTTTTCTTTAGCCGCATTTTGGCTGCCACAAGCTTGTAAGTCATCGAAGGATACGATTTCAGCACGGATAAAGCCTTTTTCAATATCGGAGTGGATTTTGCCTGCCGCTTGAGGCGCTTTTGTGCCATTTACAATTGTCCATGCACGAGCTTCCATTTCACCAGCCGTGAAGTAGTTGATAAGACCTAATAGTGCATAACTTGCTTTAATAAGCTTAGTTAAGCCGGATTCTTCAAGACCAAGATCTTCAAGGAATGCAGCGGATTCTTCGTCGGATAATTCTGCGATTTCAGATTCGATACGGGCGGAAACAACTACGATGCCAGCACCTTCAGCTTTTGCGTATTCTTCTACGCGTTTTACATGTTCGTTAGCGGAGTAATCAGCTACTTCGTCTTCGGACACGTTAGCAACGAAGAGGGATGGTTTAGCTGTGAGCAAAGTTAATTCTTTGATCATTTCTAATTCGTCTTCGTTAAGACCTTGTGCACGAACTGGTTTAGCTTCGCCAAGACCTTCGATGATGCGGTCTAACAATGGCAATTCAGCACGAGCATCTTTATCGCCAGATTTAGCGATTTTTTCAATACGTTGTTTGCGTTTTTCTACGGACTCAAGGTCAGCAAGACAAAGTTCAGTATTGATGATCTCGATGTCGCGGATTGGATCGATAGAACCTGCAACATGAGTGATGTTAGGATCCTCGAAGCAACGAATAACTTGAGCAATGGCGTCTACTTGACGGATGTGGCTAAGGAATTTGTTACCTAAACCTTCACCTTTGGACGCACCTTCTACGAGGCCTGCAATATCTACGAAGCGCATAGCAGCAGGAAGGATGCGTTTAGAACCAAACATTTCAGCCAATACAGCTAAACGGTTATCTGGAACGTCAACGACACCTACGTTTGGCTCGATTGTACAGAATGGATAGTTGGCAGCTTCAGCGCCTGCTTTTGTAATGGCGTTGAATAATGTACTCTTACCAACATTTGGAAGGCCTACGATGCCTACTTCTAAATTTGTGCTCATGGTACCACCTTTTATTAACTAATTGATTTCGTTCTTTGTGAAAGTTTCCGTAGAAACTCTATCAAATAAATATTATATCATATAGACGCTATAAATTTGTACTAAAAAAGTGACACCATTAGTCACATAGGTGACTAGTAGTGTCACTAAATACATTTACAGAAAGATTGATAAATAATATATTGATGTCGAGGCCTCTAGATGTGTCAGTTCTTGCTAATTAATCGCTACCATTATCATGGCGGCAAAATAGACTGACTATCTAGTACACCTAGCTTTCTACCGCTAGAATGAAAAAGGGCCTGACCCAGTAGAATCAAGCCGTTTCTTCAAATTTTTACCTATAGAAACAAGGCTGACGCTACTAAACATCTATGCCTCACTTCTTGTAATAGTATACCATATAAGAAGACAAAAACCCACACTGAGGTGTGGGTTTTTTGTTATATTTCTTATAGAGAATGTGCTCTCAAGTCCGCAGCAGATTGTGTAGAAATCCAAGCTGGTGGAATGTCGAATACTGTGTAGCAACCTGTTCCGCCGTGTTTAGCAAGGCGGTAGAGGCCACGTGCGTAAGCAACGAGGGCAGAACCTGTGAATTCAGGGTTGGAATCAAGTTTCAAAGAGTACTCGATAACGTGACGAGTGCCATCTGTACTTTCACCAGATCGAAGAACGAAGCCACCATGTGGAATGCCTTTGTGGTCGCGATCAAGTTCTTCTTGAGAAATGAAGTGAACTACAGTTTCGTAACCTACGAAGTAGTTTTCCATAGTTTTGATTTCGTTTTCAATTTTAGCTTTGTCCGCATCAGGAGCCGCTACTACGTAGCACTCACGAAGGTGACCTTTATAGCCATCAACGTCAGGAGTTTGACCGTTGCGGATTTCGTCTAAGTATTGTTCTTTAGGAACAGTGTATTGACGAGCATCAACTACGCCTTCAAGACGACGGATTGCGTCGGAGTGACCTTGGGATACGCCGCGGCCCCAGAATGTGTAGGATTTGCCTTTTGGCAAGATTGCTTCAGCGTAAACGCGTTGCAAGGAGAACATGCCTGGATCCCAACCACATGAAATCAATGTAGCAGTTTTAGCTTCTTTAGCTACTTTGTCTACATTAGCAAAATGCTCAGGGATACGTGCATGTGTATCGAAGGAATCGATACAGTTAAAGTATTTAGTTACCATTGGTGTTTGTTCGATAAGGTCTGTTGCGGAACCGCCACAAAGAACCATTACATCGATTTTACCTTTGAAATTAGGAATATCTTCCATAGAGTAAGTAGGTACACCAGACACAGTTTCAATACCTTGACGGCGAGAGAATACGCCTACGAGCTCCATATCAGGTTGTAATTGAACGGATGCTTCTACGCCACGAGCCAAATTGCCGTAGCCAACGATACCAATACGAATATTCATATTAGCCTCCTATATTAATCGATAAATTTAATAATTAACATAACTATTATAGCACAAAATAAATGTATTTAATATTTTTCTATAGAATTCATCAATCTAGATTGTAAAAGTAATATATCTATCAATATGACCATACATTTGAAAATCAGTTTAAGTTTAACTATATCGATACATTGCGTTTTGTTATAAAGATCAAACTAAATAATAATATATATTAAGGTATAGAAAAGACCGATTACCTTCCTATTATGGGATTGTAATCGGTCTTTTTATTTTATAGGTATTAGAATTGTAACGTTTTGATTCTTTCAACAGCGCGAATTGTATTTTCACGGCTACCAAAAGCTGTTAAACGTAGATAACCTTCGCCATGAGGGCCAAAGCCAGAGCCTGGGGTAGATACGATTTGAACCTTTTCAAGTAAGATATCAAATAATTCCCAGCTAGTCATGCTACCTGGTGTTTTGAGCCAAATATATGGAGCATCAACACCGCCGTATACAGTAAGGCCGATAGATTCTAGACCTTCTTTGATGATGCGGGCATTTTCTTTGTAGTACGCAATGTTAGCTTGTGTTTGTTCGCGGCCCTCTTTAGTGTAAACTGCTTCAGCACCGCGTTGAATGATGTAAGGTACACCGTTGAATTTAGTGCATTGGCGGCGGTTCCACATCGGATTGAGGGCTTGGCGTTCACCGGATTTAGTTTTGCCTGTCACTTCTTTAGGCACTACTGCATAAGCACAACGTGTGCCTGTGAAACCTGCTGTTTTGGAGAAGGAACGGAACTCGATGGCTACTTCGCGAGCACCCTCGACTTCGTAGATAGATTTTACAGTGTCCTCTGTGCTGATGAAAGCTTCGTAAGCGGAGTCAAACATCAAGATGGCGTCGTTGTCTTTACACCATTTTACCCATTCTGCAAGACGAGCACGGCTCAATACAGTACCTGTTGGATTGTTAGGGGAGCAAAGATATACGATATCTACTCTTTCAGAGGGAAACTCTGGAGAAAAATTATTTTCTGCATAAGTAGGGAGGTATACAACCTTTTGGAAGATACCGTCTACAGCTTCACCAGTACGACCACCCATAACATTGGAGTCTAAATATACTGGATACACTGGATCTGTAATAGCGATGACATTATCTTCGCTGAATAATTCTTGGATGTTGCCAACGTCAGATTTTGCACCGTCAGACACGAATACTTCATCGATTGCAATATCTACACCTAATGGTTTGTAATCGCCATTAACGATTGCTTGGCGCAAGAAGTCATAGCCTTGTTCTGGGCCATAACCGCGGAATGTTTCTGCTTTGCCCATCTCCTGAACCGCTTTGCTCATTGCATCGATAATTGCAGGAACAAGCGGTAATGTAACATCGCCAATACCAAGACGAATAATATCTGCATCTGGATGTGCGGCTTGGTACTCATTTACCTTTTTTGCAATATTAGCAAATAAATAAGAACCTTGTAGATTTAAGTAATTTTCATTGATATTAGCCATGATGATTCCTTTCTAAATGTAACTCTCTTTTACTATAGTAAAGGAGAAAAGGAAATATTGCAATAACTTTCTATAGAATTTATTAAAGGGATTCGTTATAGGACCCTTTAATTAAAAAAATGTTTTTATGTGGCAAAAAATACATATAAGATTTGGTATAATTTAAATGAAGAAAAAGTGAAGTTTGTAGTGTGTTTTATAAGGAGAATATCATGAAACAAAATTTATTTTCGGAATGGGTAGATAATGTTTTTGGAGGTTTTGAGTATTTCTTAGAAAGTGTTAATGGGGCTCCATTGTCAGCTGATATGTGGGCGCCTTTTTATGAGAACGGTCCAGAAGGTTTTTATCGCGACTCTATTCTAAATTCTTTAGGGGATAGTGCAATGGGTAAAACACCACTGGCTATGACTGAATGGATAGCAGCACAGCTTCTTTATCCTATTAAGACTAAGGGGCAAGAAGAATATAAACGACCTATAGATTTTTGGGATGAGCTTAAACCTTTAAGAAATAAGTCATATTTTACAGTTGATCATAACAAGAAAAAGTGTTTTAAGTTATATTCTGGAAAAATAGGCAGTAGAAATGAAGAGAATCTTGCTAAGCTTTTATATTTAAATGACTTTATTCCTAGTTTGGGCAATATTATTGATTACCAAGTTTCTTTAAAAGGGAAACAATCTGATAAAATTGGTAAAATTGATTTAGTGGGGTATTCAGAAGAAAATAGACGATTTTCTTTAATTGAATTAAAATATCATCCTGCTGGTAGTCATGAAACTTTACTTAGATGTGTATTAGAGATTTATACATATTATAAATTTTTAGATAAAGAACGATTTATAAGTGACTATATTGAGAATTATCCCCATAATTTAAAAGGGCATGCATCTGATAGAGATGAATTGGCTTTTGATTCTAATGCTAAATTTGAACTTATTATTTTGTTTGATGGTGGTGCTCAAGATATTTCTGAATATGCTAATGATGAGCAAACTCCTTTGTTACCACTAAATATTTATTACCCAAATCAAGCGACTTACTCAAAACAATTCATAGAGTTTATGGAGATGAAAGGAAACTTAGGTCAGGATTACTTATATATGCTCTGTAAAGAGATTGCTAGTAAAGAAGATATTATTTTCAGATTTTGTAAATTAGCACGTTCAGAGGATAGTACTAATGAAAAATTTGAAGCAGTTCAATTTATGGAAGATAAAGAAAAAATCATTCCTGTAGATTTTGATTGGCATATAGGCAAATATTATATCCAAGAACAGTTTATTATCGATTAAATATGAAGATTGAAATACACCGTGGCACTCATCAAATTGGTGGTAGTGCCATAGAAATTAGTACAGCATCTACCCGCATTATACTGGATTTTGGTAACGAATTGAGTCTAGATGAAAAGTACACACCTATAAATTTAGATATAGACGGTGTTACAAAAGGGTTACCAGATTGTGATGGTATTGTGATTTCACATTATCATATGGATCATTTAGGACAACTAACCTCTGCACTACCAGAAATACCATTATATATGGGTGAATTAAGCAAGGAAATCGCACTAATAGGTGCTGAATATCAAGATAGATGCTTATACTTGAGCTTATTAGGTGCTAATACATTTCGGGGCGGAGATGCCTTTTCTATTGGTGACATACGTATCAGACCTTTAGTTATCGACCATAGTGCTGCGGATAGTTATATGTTTGTCATTGAAGCGGAAGGTAAACATGTCTTATATACAGGTGATTTCCGGATGCATGGGTTGCGTCATCACATATTAGACCAATTAGTTAACACATATATAGGTGAGGTTGATGTATTAATTACAGAGGGGACTTCTTTGTCTAGAGACGCAGATAAATACATATCTGAAGCCGCAGTATTAGACGATATTTCTTCATATATTCAAGATGGGAAATATGTTTTTATTATGTGCTCCTCTACGAATATTGACCGTATTATGGGAATTTGGCAGAATATGCCAACTGATAAAGTTTTAATTTGTGATGCTTATCAGAAAAGAATATTAGACACTGTGATTAATAATGTATATTATGAAAGCTCTTTGTATCGTAGACATGATAGCCCACTAGTTCTTAGTAAAGGACCGTATCCTAAATATTATATGGATCATGGGTTTGTATCCTTGGTAAGAGGAACAGAAAGTTTTATTTCTCAAATTAAAGAATTTCCTAAAGATGATGTACGTATCATATATTCCATGTGGACAGGATATATTGAAGAAAACCTAGCATTGAAAACTTTGTTAGAGACCTACCCAACCTATATATGTCATGCCAGTGGTCATGTGTCTAAAGATGATTTGATTAAGTTTATAGAACTAGTTAATCCCGATGCTATTATTCCGGTTCATACTGATAATCCTGAGAGATTAGAGGAATTAGTACCTCATAGAAATGTGTATATCGTTAATGATAATGAGCCATTTATCATATAAATTTTTTAAGAAATTCTGTTTATGTTGTATAATAAATGAAAAGAGAGCCATCAACGCGTGGTGGCGTTAGGCTCATCTTATAAATAGTTTTAAGAGAATAGCCTAGCGTGCGAGTATTTTGAATACTCTGTTGCGTTAGGCTTTTACTTTTACTCTACTTTTGGCGTAGTATTTTACTACGCTTTTTTTGTTAGAATTATAAAAAAAATATATATCCATATGTATATTTTTGATATAATGAATATATATTAAGTATAGTGCGGTTTATATGATAGTTCATATAGTTGAATATGGAAGTGGTGACTGTATGCATACGGTTAGCAATAAAAGTTGGCTTTTTATTTCTATATTAAGTGCTTTGATGGCGTTTACGTCGTTATCGACGGACATTTATTTGCCCGCCATGCCTGCCATGGGGCGGGATCTAAATGGTGATGCGGAGCTTACGATTACGGGGTTCTTAATCGGGTTCTCTTTGGCTCAGCTCTTTTGGGGCGCCGTCAGTGATAAGATTGGTCGGAAGAAACCTCTCATAATAGGGCTAGTTTTGTTTATTATAGGCTCTGTAGGCTGTGCGCTAAGTTCATCGATGATTGAACTGTTGGCATGGCGCGTATTCCAAGCTTTTGGAGCTTGTGTAGGGCCCATGTTATCGCGAGCCATCATTCGAGATCTGTATGGACGGACTGAGGCGGCAAAGATGTTGTCTACACTGGCTATCGTAATGGCTATAGCACCCATAGCGGGCCCTTTGTTTGCCGGTCATTTGCTTGCGTGGTATACGTGGCATGCTATATTTTGGCTATTGGTTATTATAGGTGTGTTCATGCTATTGGCCGTTCTATTGTTGCCTGAAACACACCCCAAGGAAAAGCGTAGCCGAAAGGATCTGAGTCATACTTATATCAATTACTGGATCTTATTGCGTAATAAAGAATTTATGAAATACACGCTTTGTGTAAGTTCCTTCTATATTGCTATCTATGCTTTTTTAACTGGTTCACCCTATGTATACATCGATGTATTTGGAGTGCCTACAGAGTATTTTGGTTATTTATTCTCTCTTAATATCATTGGTGTAATGCTCATGAGTGCCGTCAATCGGCGCATTGTAAGTGCCATACGCCTCGATAAGTTATTGCGCTATACTACCATGTTTGCAGCCATATGTGTAACGATTGTTATGATTTTAATGTTTATGGGCGAACACTCTTTATGGCTTATTGTAATCGGCAGTTTCTTATTCTTCTCTATGAATGGTGTTATTGCAGCAGTTACCAATGCGTTAGCTTTAGAACGGGCTGGTAAGATGGCTGGCTCTGGTGCAGCTTTACTAGGGGCGATGCAATATGGTAGTGGTATTATTTCATCTTTGATGTTAACATTCTTACCAAATGATTCGGCATATCCTATGATGTCTGTTATTGCCATCTTTGTTATTATTTGTGCTATTCTAGCATTCCCTAGAGATAAACGATACGACCATTAATAATTGTGAAAGCAAGAACTCAAAATGGGTTCTTGCTTTCATCGTTTTTTTAGGTTATAATAGTAAGGCTTATTGATGGTAAGCACTTCCTACCCCTATGTGTCGATAGGGGCATTAGTCCGAAAGAGGAGGTGATTTTGTATGAACAAATACGAAGTCATGTTTATTGTGAAACCAGCTGAAGAAGAAGCAACTAACGCTGTTATTGAAAAAGTAGAAGCTTTAATTGCTCGTGTAGGCGGCACAGTAGAAAAGGTAGATCGTTGGGGCAAGCGTCGTCTTGCTTACGCTGTGAAGAAATTCACTGACGGTTTCTATGTATTGATCAACTTTGAAGCAGCACCTGCTGAAATCAAAGAAATCGATCGTGTATTGAAAATCAACGATGAAGTCCTAAGACATCTAATTGTTAAACACGAAGCATAATTAAAGCCTGGAGGAAAACATGAACTCTGTACAAATTCTAGGTAATTTAGCTCGTGATCCTGAAGTACGTTACACTAAAACAGGTCGTGCGGTAGCAACTTTCACAGTAGCTGCAACTAACACCTATATTGATTCCACAACAAATGAGACGAAAGAGCAAACTGCTTTCATCAACTGCGTTGCATGGGGCAAACTTGGTGAAGCGGCAGGCAATCTTCGTAAAGGCAGTCGTTGCTTTGTAGAAGGTCGTTTGCAAACTCGTTCTTACGAGACTCAGGACGGTCAAAAACGGTACGTTACTGAAGTGGTAGCGAACTTTGTGGGCCAATCCCTTGATATGAATACTAATTCTTTCGAAGGTGGTTCTAATTTTGATAGTTTCAGTACAGGCGGCGATGACGAAAACATCCCGTTCTAGTGTCAGGGACTCCTACTAATTCGAAAAGGAGGATTCGCAATGAGAAGAGATAGAGGCAGAAAGCCAAGAAGAAAAGTATGCGTTTTCTGTGCAGACCATATCGATCAAATCGACTATAAAGATGTTGCTAAACTTCGTCGTTTCACGACTGAACGCGGCAAAATCTTACCTCGTCGTATTTCCGGTACTTGCGCAAAACATCAACGCAAATTGACTACAGCTATCAAACGTGCACGTGCAATCGCTTTATTGCCATTCACTGCTGAATAATTGATGAATCAAGGCGGTATAACCATTTGGTTGTACCGCCTTTTTGCGTTCTTTTGGCAATAGTGTCTTATAGTGCATTTAAATCTTAAAGAGCAATGAGTTCTGTAAAGAGTCTAAATATAGTCTATAGAGCTGATTGTTCTTGCTGGCTATGCACTAAACACATAGTGGGATGTTAGCTTCATTAAATCTAAAAAAAATAGCATATTCATCGTATGCAATAAATATTCAATAAAATAGATATGGAGAGAATATCTTAAAATTTTATAATAATACCTTTAAAAACAGTATTTACATGACTAATCTATATAAATAAATTAATTAAACTTATGCATATCATCGTTAAAGCTTATGATTTTTATACTATAATGTGAGTATATGATTAGTACTGTAAAGTTCAGTGAAAGGTGGTAAGTACATGGGATTTTTGAAAAAGGATATATCCCGTCGCCAGTTTATTGGTGGTGCTTTAGCTTTAGCAGCCGCATCAGCGGTGCCGTCGTTTATACGAGGCGCTTACAAGCCAACACAGTCTGACTCATTACAAGTGTGGACTTGTGGCGGTTTGTCGGAAGCGTTCCTTGATTTAAACCAAGTTTATACGATGCACACGGGGCACAATATTCAGTATACTGGTGCCTTTGCAGGGGCTATTGGTAAATCCTTGTTAGCTGAGAAAAGTCGCACAGAAGTCTTTGGGGCTCGCGGTTTAGATCTAGCGAAAAATATGCGCAAAAAAGGCGTAAGTATGGCTTTTGAACCATTATGTTTTACGGATTACGTTATCGTTACACCTAAGGGGAATCCCGCAGGGATTCGGGACTTGAAGGATATGGCAGAGCCTGGTGTACGCGTTATGTTACCCTTGGGGGCATCGCCTCCTGGTAGTGCATCTGTAAAGGGGATTATGAAATTATCCGGTTTAACCGATGGCATTATGAAAAACATGATAGCCGAAAATGCTTGTGTAATCTCCATGATGTGTGACCTTGTAGAAGGTAAAGCCGATGTATCCATCATTGAAAAACGCCTTACCACACATGATCGGTTCAAGGATCGTATAGAGTACTTCTCTATACCTGCACAATTTGTGCCACCTGCACCGCTCACTTTCACTATTAATACAATGAAATATGTACAAGATCGTGCGTTGGCTGCCGATTATATTGAATTTACACGGTCTCAAGAAGGACAACAAATCTTAGAAAATCACGGATTCACATCCGTTCATAGTGCGAGAGGTCTCGATTTGATAGAAAGGTTTGGTGTAAAAGATGTGTAATCAATGTCCGTCATCTACCACCTGTGGAACTCAAGTTAGTTCTGGTGTATCTGGAAAACAAGCCCCTAAGAATTTAACCCTTTGGCGTCGGATCGTACAGTTTATTTTCCTCTTTATTATGGGGAAATGGGTATACTATGGTGTATTCCGTTGTCCTTACATTGTTCCCTTTGTGAATTGTGAAAGTTGCTCTATCATTTCTTGCTGGGGGCGTATCACGACGTACTTTTATGCGTGGTGGATTATCTTGCCGATTATGGTCGTATTATTTGGACGTGCTTTCTGTAGCTGGTTCTGTCCAAGTGGTTGGGTTAACCAAATGCTAGGAAAAATATCTATGGGACCACTAAGAAATCGTAAAAAGTATATGCAGTTCCTTCAACTTGGCATGGTAGCAACTATAATTTTAGGGCTCGTAGTATATTTTAAATTTGGTAATCCCCGCGTTATGATCCCAATTCGGACGAGCGATGAATATTTTAATGCTGTCATTTTATCTATGCAGTTCTCCGAATGGTATTGGGCGGCTCGGACTATAACGGTCGTTTCTATTATTGCTGGTTCCCTTATTATCGCCAATGCTTGGTGCCGCTTTGTATGTCCTTTTGGGGGCGTTATGGAGTTGCTTCGCAAAATTTCTATTTTTAGAATTTTTAAAACAAATGATTGCGATAACTGTGATGCGTGCTTGCGCGTATGTGAAATGGGAACACGACCAAATGAAATGAATTGCACCAACTGTGGTGATTGTTTACATGTTTGCCATAAAGATGCTATTAGATTTGGCCGGAAAGGTTAATTATGAAAGAAATTCAAGGACAAAGTTTCCTACAAAATCATCCTTGTTACAACAAGGCAGCTTCTGCTAATTGGGGGCGTTTACATTTACCAGTAGCGCCAAATTGTAATATTCAATGTAATTATTGTAATCGTAAGTACGACTGTGCCAATGAAAATAGACCGGGCGTGACGCAGCATGTCTATACGCCACAAGAGGCAGCTGCCTTTGTGCGCAAGGTGTTTGATGCTCGTCAGGATATCTCTGTAGTAGGTATTGCAGGGCCTGGAGATCCTATGTGTGATGCAGACAAGACGCTAGAAACCTTCCGCCTCGTAAAAAAAGATTTCCCCCATGTCATGCTTTGTTTATCTAGTAATGGCTTAGCAGTGCCTGATTATGTTAATGAAATTGCTGACTTAGGAATTACTCATGTAACGATTACGGCGAATGCTATTGATCCTGAGATTGCAAAACAAGTATATTCCATGGTTCGCTATGAGGGTAATATCTACAAGGGAATCGATGGGGCACGTATTTTATTAGAACGTCAGGCTGAAAGTATCCGAAAGTTAAAGGAAAAGAATATCATTGTTAAGATTAACACCGTGGTAGTGCCTGATGTAAATATGGACCATGTACCAGCTATCGCTAAACAAGCGGAAGCATGGGGTGTCGATTTGATGAACTGCATTGCTATGATTCCAGTTCATAATACGGCATTTGAAAACCATAGGGGACCGACCTCTGAAGAAATCGATAATATGCGTCAATTTATTGGTCACTATGTGCCGCAAATGACACACTGCAAACGCTGCAGAGCTGATGCTATCGGTCGTTTGTGTGAAGCATAAGTGGACTCGATATTCTAACTGCTGTAGTCTAAGCCTTATATGATTATTAGCTTTTAGGCTAGAAATAACTTTCATAACAAGTAAGTAATAAAATGTTTATGTTATAAGAAAAAGGCTATATACTCAAGGTATATAGCCTTAACAGTGATATCTATTATTTAGAGCTCTTTACGATTGTATTTAGAGCCGATAATGCAGATTCCACATCTTTATGTGTGTTGGCATAGCCAAAGGAGAAGCGTACGGTTCCTTCTGGATAGGTTCTTAGCGTTTGGTGTGCTCGCGGGGCACAGTGGAGACCAACACGCGTCATGATATGATAGGTGGATTCTAGTTCGTAAGCAATATTCGCCGGGTCCATACCATCAATTGTGATGGATACGACGGCAGTTCTATCTTGGATATTCTGCTTACCAACGATGTTAATACCATCTATTGATTGCAATCCTTCGAGGAAGGCTTGTGTTAACGCTAGCTCATGGTTATGAATATTTTCCATTCCTTGTGACTCAATATAGGCGAGGCCTTCATTGAGTCCAATGATGCCAGGTAGATTCAACGTACCTGATTCAAAGGCGTCGGGCATATGGGTAGGCATGGTTTCTAAATGTGAGAAGCTGCCTGTACCACCAGCAATAAGAGGGGTTAAGTTTTGAGCCATTTCTTTGGTCAATATAATGCCACCAATACCTTGAGGTCCCAATAAGCCTTTATGACCTGTAAAGCAAAGGGCATCAATATGACATGCTTTCACATCAATAGGAATAACACCTGCCGTTTGGGCTGCGTCTACAATAAATTGTAGATTATGAGCCTTGCAGATCGGGCCAATTGATTCGAGCGGTTGGATGGTTCCACATACATTGGATGCGTGATTGATAATTAGGGCTACTGTGTTAGGACGAATTAATGGCTCGATAGAGTCCATTTGGATCGATCCTGTGGAGTCGCATGGAATAGTATCAAAGGTAATGCCTTTATCTAGCAGTTGGGTAAGCGGTCTCATGACTGCATTATGCTCCATTGAGCTAACGAGCACATGATCACCTGCTTTCAATAGGCCCTTGATGACCATGTTTAAGCTCATTGTCACATTTTGTGTAAAGATGACATGTGCTGGATCATGGCCGTTGAATAAGGGATGTAGTCGTTGTCTTGTTGTATAGATAATATCCTCTACATCGTAGGCGAGGGCATAGGAGCCACGATTGATATTGATACCCCGGTTCGTTATATAGTCGGACATAGCGGTGGCGACTGTTGGTGCTTTGGGAAACGTGGTGCTCGCATTATCTAAATAGATATAGTTCATTGGTAATCTCCATGAATAATAAGATGTATTTATGGTTATTATATCATGAGTAGTATGCTTGATAAGGTAGGAGCATATGCTCATATAGTTTTAGTGTAGTTAGTTTGAAAGGAGTTTATTATGAGTGGGTCTCATGAAAAACGAAATTTAATTATTGCAGGCCTTATTATTGGTGCTATTGCAGGATTCCTCGTATTAGCTGGAAATCCAGGTAATATGGGCTTTTGTATTGCGTGCTTTGTTCGCGATACTGTCGGTGGTCTAGGTCTACATCGTGCCGCACCGGTACAGTACATTCGCCCAGAAATTATCGGTCTTATATTAGGGGCTTATGTATTGTCCATGATTCGTGGCGAACACCAAAGTAAAGGTGGTTCATCCCCAATTATTCGTTTTATTCTCGGCTTCTTTGTTATGATCGGTGCTTTGATGTTCCTTGGCTGTCCAATTCGTATGATTTTGCGTCTTGGCGGCGGTGATTTAAATGCTTTGTTCGGCATTGCTGGCTTTGCAGGTGGTATTGGATTTGGTACTATTTTCTTAAAACGGGGCTACTCCTTACAACGTACCTATGCGTTGAGCAAATTAGAATCTGCTATGATGCCGGCTATTCAGGTTGGGTTATTAGTACTAGTAGTAGCGGCTCCCGCATTTATCTTCTTTAGCCAAAAAGGTCCTGGCGCAATGCATGCTCCATGGCTCATTTCTTTGACGGCAGGCCTCGTAGTAGGTGGCTTATCTCAAGTTAGCCGACTTTGTACGGTTGGTGGCTTCCGCGATTTATTCTTGTTTAAAAAATCTATTCTTATCTTTGGCTATTTAGCAGTTCTCATTGGTGTATTCGTTGTAAATATTAGTTTTGGTAATTTCCATCTTGGCTTTGAAAACCAACCGATTGCACATACAGATGGATTGTGGAACTTCCTAGGTATGGCGCTTGCAGGTTTCTGTAGCGTATTGCTTGGTGGTTGTCCATTACGTCAATTGATTATGACGGGTGAAGGTAACTCTGACTCTGCTGTAACAGTACTTGGTCTTGCGGCTGGTGCAGCATTTGCTCATAATTTCGGTTTAGCTGCCTCTGGTGCAGGCCCTACATTAAATGGTCAAATCGCAGTCGGTGTTGGCTTTGCAGTGGCTCTTATCATTGCTATCCTTAATACAAAACGAGCAAATGCGTAGATTAGAAATGAGTGATTATGAAATATATTGCAACATTTTACTCTCACTTTGGCGCGATTCGCTTCAAGCGTGAAGCCCCTGAAGGGGTAACCAATATAGAACTCCGTCCAGTGCCGCGCGATTTGAGTTCCTCTTGTGGGACGAGTGCATCCTTTGATGCTAGTGAAAGCTTTACTTTTACAGAAGATCCAACAGAGGAGATTGAACAAATCGTAGCTGTTACAGAGGGTAGCTATAAAACTATATATGAAAGTCCAAATAAATAACTTTGAAATACAGATTTTGCATTATATTTAATGTAAGATTTTGTTATTTAGCCAATGATGTGTAATTTATGGTACATAAAAGTGGATATTCCTTTTGGGATATCTACTTTTTTGGTTTATACATAAAAAAATGTGTATCTATATTTTGGTAATTGATTGTTAAAAATTGATGCCGATAAGTTTTAGTTTGCTAAATTATTAATTAATTGATATCTTTGATGAGCCCAGTAATCATGTACGCTCGTCCATTCTTAAGGAGCAGTAATGATTCTATAAATTTTATAAATATATAAAACTTGTTAAAAAAATATAGATTTTTTTCGAATAGGACTATAAAAAATAGATGAAGTATTATATAATAATATCTACAGTATGTATTACAGTAGAATAAAATTGTTGTTAATGTATTCGTTTAATACAGTATTATACAATTAGTATTAATGATTAAGGGAGATTATAAGACGTTGAAAAGAGTATTAACCTTAACATTAGCCTTGGCCATCGTAGCCGGTGGCTATATGTTCGAGGCTAATGGGGCGGGAGAGCAGCCTTCTAAACAGGCACCGTCTATATCTGAGATAAACATATATACGCCTAAAGAACTCAATGCACGTCAAAAAGACTTGGTTGAAATTGGTCGCTATACAGCGTCTGGAGATCAAGGTGCATTAAAGAGTACAATTGCTTCTGCTATCGAGCGAGGTACGTTGACGCCGCAAGAGGTGAGTATTGCGATTCGTCAACTTTACTCTGCTGCTGGTTTGAAGCAAATGAATGCAGCTTTGGCTACATTTGATCAATTACGTGAAGAGCGTCCTGAGTTTGGCGCTGATTACGAAAAAATGGTTCCTAAGCAAACAGGTCTTAGTGCTTTATTGGGGAATGGCACTAATGGGGCTGCTTTAACAAAGCAGAAGACTGAAGAAGCTAAGGAAGGGGTTCAATATAATACGTTCCGTATGAAAAAGCCTAAACCTCAAAATCGTAATCGTTCTCGTCTAGGTAAATTAGACCGTGAATTGGTAGCGGCAGCAGCATTAGGTACTCGAGTTGGTAAAAATAATCTATTCAGTGCATCTGAAAAGAGTTTATCTGAGCTTGGCCTAAGTAAATATCAAATTGAAAATCTAGAATCTATGATTTTTGAATAAAATATAGACCTACTTCTTTGGAAGTAGGTCTTTTTTATAGGGGAGAGGAGGGAAATGTAATTGACGTTTAAGGTCCCCTTTTCTATAATTAATAGGATAGGTATATGGCCTGTAATAATAGATATAAATAATACATTATTGAAATAGATGTAAGGAGAAAGTATGCGCCTTCGTAGAAAACCGTGGATTGATGAAGCTATCCACGAATATGATTCTCATATCATTTTGTCTGGACATGAAGAACACAAAGGCAAATGGCGTGAGTTATTTGCTCATCCAGAGCGTCCATTATATATGGAGCTTGGTACTGGGAAAGGCCGCTTTATTGCGGGCATGTCTGAAGCATATCCAGATGCTAACTTTGTAGGTTTCGAAGTACAACTTGGCGTTATTTATTACGCAGCACAAAAAATCTTTGAAGGGGAACGCGACAATGCTAAGGTATGTCTCTTTGATATTGCAGGTATTGAAGAGGTTGTAGAACCTGGCGAAGTAGACCGCTTCTATATTAACTTCTGTGATCCATGGCCTAAAGCAAAACATGCTAAACGCCGCCTTACATATCACACATTCCTAGACCGTTATGCCCGTCTCTTAAAAGATGGTGGCGAAGTGCACTTCAAGACAGATAATGAAGGTTTATTTATGTTCTCTCTTGAAGAGTTTAAAGAATGCGGCTGGGAGCTTAAAAATGTAACATACGATTTACATAGTACGGATCTTCCAAATGTTAAAACTGAATACGAAGAGAAATTTAGTAAAAAAGGGCAACCTATTTTCCGCTTAGAAGCAGTTAAGCCAAAAGTACAAAAGGAGGCTTAATATGGAAACACCGAATAAGGGGGATAGTCGGTGGGGCTCACTCTTTAGAAATGATTTACAAGGTATGCTCTTGCCTATAGTACTCATTACTATTATTGGCAGTGTCAATATCTTTAGTGCCACCTATATCAGCTCTATTTATGAAAATACAGGGCTTTTAGGCTATTTCTGGAAACATATTGTCTTTTTGTTAATCTCATTGGCAGCAGGCATTATTTTATACCGCTATGACTATCGACAATTACAGAAGGATCATATGTTGCAACGCATTATGCTTGCTACGCTTGTTGGGTTAGTATTAGTACTCATCATGGGTGCCGTTATCAATGGTGCTCGTCGATGGATCTTAATCGGGCCTATATCTGTACAGCCTTCTGAGTTTGCTAAATTGGCGGCTCTTATATGGACTTCTGCTAAGTTGAGTAGCTTAAGAAAATGGGGTAAACCTCGACATACGAATCCGCTGATTAATATGAAAGGCTATTTTGGTGAGCGCATCAGTTATATGTTTCCTATGTTGAGTTGGCCAGCAGTATTTGCAGGGTTAACATTCTTTCAACCTGACTTGGGGACAACGATACTAATCTTTGGATTTTCCTTTATTCTGATTTATTTAGCCGGATTTGATGGAAAATTCTTTGGTGGTGCCTTTGCAGTAGCAGGTTTACTAGGCTTTATTGCGGCTCGTTCGTCGCCGTACCGGTGGGAGCGTATTCAATCTTGGTTTGACCCATGGCCTCATGCGCAAGATATGGGTTACCAAACTGTACAAGGTTTGTTAGCCGTTGGTTCTGGTGGCTTCCTAGGGGAAGGCTTTATGCAAGGTACATCCAAGTACTTTTATTTACCAGAAGCACATACAGACTTCGCTTTTGCTGTGTGGGCTCAAGAAATGGGGTTCCTTGGGGCTGTATTTGTTGTTATCTTGGTAGCAGCTTTCACCTACTATGGATTCCGAATTGCCAATAAGGCCCGAGATGAATTTGGTAAATGGCTAGCTATGGGCATTACCTTGCTCATTAGTGGTCAAGCCTTATTTAACATCGCCATGGTGTGTGGCATTATGCCTGTAACGGGTGTGCCATTACCATTTGTTAGTTATGGTGGTTCCTCTTTATTGATGAACTTTATGGCCATTGGTTTATTAGCGAGCATTGGCCGTCGTAATGTGGAAGGTGTAAAGCAGATCGGTACAATTGAGGATTTACCATCCTTACGTGAGGAAACGCAAAGCCGATTCAAACCGGCTGCTCCCAAAACTCCTAAAAAAACGGAAATGCCTGGTCCTTTTAGACCGAAAACGGCTAAAAAGCCAACTCGTAGACGACCTAGGTCTGAACGTTGATATTTAACTTATGTAGTATAAGGTGAATATATTTAGTGTGGATTTATATAGCATCTCTTAAGAGGTGCTGTATAAATACAACGTATTTCTATTGTGTGTGAGGAGAAAAGATGAAGGATTATATTGATATCCAAGAACGCCCGTCCTGGGGTCGAATGTTGCCACTTAGTTTTCAACATTTATTCGCTATGTTTGGTTCTACTGTATTGGTACCTTATTTACTGAAAGTAGATCCAGCTACGGCATTATTTATGAATGGTATTGGTACATTACTATACTTATTCGTGTGTAAAGGTAAAATTCCAGCTTACCTCGGCTCTAGCTTCGCCTTTATCGCTCCTGTAGCAGGCGTGTTATCTGCAGGTCTTGGCTATGAAGCTGCAAAGGGTGCCTTCGTTATATTTGGTCTTTCCTTTGTGATTTTATCTATTCTTGTTCGTTATATTGGTACTCGTTGGATCGATAAGTTATTCCCTCCAGCAGCGATGGGGGCTATCGTAGCTATTATCGGTTTGGAATTAGCGCCAGTAGCGATGAGTATGTCTGGCCTTATTGGTACTCAAGATTTAGGCATGAGCCACAGTCAAGCTATTTTTATCTCAATGTTTTCCTTGGTTGTTACCTTGCTTGGTACTGTTGTGTTCCGTGGCTTCTTAGCTGTAATCCCTGTTTTGATTGGCGTTGTTTCCGGATATATCTTGTCTGCCTTCATGGGCGTTGTTGACTTCTCTAGTGTAGAAGCAGCTCCATGGTTCTCTTTGCCGCAATTCTACGGCATGCCTGTATTCGATATCAATGCGATCATCATGATTATGCCAGCTCTCTTCGTTGTATTTGCAGAGCACGTTGGTCATTTGGTTGTAACTAGTAACATCGTTGCTAAAGACTTGATGAAAGAGCCAGGCTTACAACGTTCCTTGCTCGGTGATGGCCTCGCTAATATCCTTTCTGGTTTCTTCGGTGCTACACCAAATACGACATACGGTGAAAATATCGGTGTACTTGCTATCACTCGTTGCTTCAGCGTATGGGTAATCGGTGGTGCTGCAGTTCTTGCGATGATTGTTTCCTTCGTAGGTAAGGTTGCAGCTCTGATCCATGCTATTCCAGTACCAGTTATGGGTGGCGTATCCATTCTCTTGTTCGGTATCATCGCAGCATCTGGTTTGCGCATGTTAGTAGAACGTAAAGTAGACTACACAAACCCTGTTAACATGATTCTTACATCTGTTATCCTCGTTGTAGGTCTTAGCGGTGCAGAACTTGCGGTGGGGCCTGTAGTATTAAAAGGTATGGGCCTTGCCACTGTAGTAGGTATGGCGATGAGCATTACGTTGTTGATTCTTCAAAAAACAGGCGTTGGTAATGACCAATTGAAAAATACTGAAGTATAATTCAAGTTGCTAGTGAGGCTATCATATAAATCGTTGCGTTTATAAGCCCAATTTGTTTTTACTCCTTATAATAAACGACTACTAGATCAGATGTATATCTGTGAAAGTAGTCGTTTTTAGTTTAGGAAAAACTATGAAAATTATTATGGGATAGAAGTGGAGAGATAAAAAGCTATAAGCGTTGCTTACATTTATTAAAAAGACTTGACATAATTCGTTTACAATAGTAGACTTGTCTTAAAGGCATTTGTTTACATTTGTAAACGACTAGGAGGAAAGGAAAATGAGAACAATAGAACTTAATACTTATATTACAGATGCTGAGTGGGAAGTCATGCGTGTAGTTTGGGCAAATGATCGAGTAACTAGTAAAAAAGTCATTTCCGTATTGCAAGAAAAAATGGGCTGGACACAATCCACTATCAAAACGATCTTAGGTCGATTAGTTGGAAAAGGCGTACTAAATACAGAGCAAGAAGGTAGAAATTTTATTTACACTGCCAATATTGAAGAGAAAGAAGCCGTAAGGGATTATGTAGAAGATATTTTTAATCGTATTTGTAATAAGAAAGTCGGAAATGTAATAGGAAGCATCATTGAAAATCATGTTTTAAGCTTCGATGATATAGATCGACTAGAAAAAATATTAGAGATGAAAAAATCTTTCGCAGTAGAAGAAGTGGATTGCAATTGTCCAGAAGGACAATGCGAATGTCATTTACATCATCATTAACATAAGGAGGAATAAAAATGAGTAAGAATAAACATATGTTATTAGGTATTGGACTTACAGTCGTATTAACTGTAGTTGGATATATTACATTTTTAGAACCAATGATTAGTTATTCTAAAATAAACCAGAGTGCAGTTAATATAGATATTCAAACAAGTAAAACAAAAAGTACGCTTCCTATACCACCACTATTAGAGGATAAAAATCCAGATCCTAATATTGCGGATTTTACTTTAGAACCTCAAGAAGGAGAAACTTCATTTTTACCAAATACCAAGACACGAACTATGGGTTACAACGGAAGCTTCTTAGGCCCTGTCATCAGAGTAAGTAAAGGTGAGCAAGTAAATATGCACGTAAATAACAAGCTCAAAGAAGCAACTACAGTTCACTGGCATGGACTAGAGGTAGAAGGAGAAAAGGATGGGGGCCCTCATCAAGGAATTGAACCAGGAACAACTTGGGGGCCTAGTTTTACAGTAAATCAACAGGCTGCAACATTGTGGTATCATCCGCACTTTGGAGGAAATACTGCTACCCAAGTTTATAAAGGTTTAGCAGGACTATTCTATGTGGATGATGAAGTATCAAAAAGCTTAAATATTCCTAAGGAATATGGAGTAAATGATATACCTTTAGTAATTCAAGATAGAAGCTTTGGCAAGGACGGCAGTTTTATTTATAATACAAATATGATGGATGGAGCAACAGGGGATACTATCATAGTTAACGGAGCTATTAAACCTAATTTAGAGGTTAATAGAGTCAAGATGAGATTTAGAATAGTTAATGGTGCTAATGCAAGTAACTTTAATTTGAAGTTAGATAATAGAGATGGATTCTATCAAATAGCATCTGATGGTGGATTTTTAGAAAAACCGGTTAGCAAGAGAAATATTATGTTATCACCTGGGGAAAGAGCAGAGATAATAGTGGACTTTTCAAAGTATGAAAAGGGAACGCAGCTATCACTTATGAGTAATAAGGAAGTCATTATGACCTTTAATGTTAAAGGCGATGGGAAAGATGATACTGAAGTACCTAGCACTTTAACGAATATAGAAAGAATGTCAGAAGCACAAGCTACTAAGATAAGAAGCTTTGAGCTTCAAGGTATGGGTCACATGGTATCAATAAACGGTAAAAAGTTTGATATGAATAGAATTGATGAAACAGTGAAGCTTGGAGATACAGAGATTTGGGAAATTACAAACCCAGGATCTATGATGCATAAAATGGGGCACCCATTCCATATTCATGGCACACAGGTTCAAATTCTATCAAGAAACGGTAATGCGCCTTCTCCAGAGGAGAGCGGATGGAAAGATACTGTATATATTGAGCCTAACGAAAAAGTAAGACTTATAGTTAAGTTTAATAAGAAGGGTACTTATATGTACCACTGTCACATTCTTGAACATGAAGAAGCAGGTATGATGGGACAAATTAAAGTAGAATAATAAATAATATTTTATATCTTCATAATGCTCCCACAATTTAAGTGTGAGATTCTAAATCAAAACGATCTTAGGTCGATTAGTTGGAAAAGGCGTACTAAATACAGAGCAAGAAGGTAGAAATTTTATTTACACTGCAAATATTGAAGAGAATGAAGCCGTAAGAAATTATGCAGAAACTATTTTTAACCGTATTTGCAATAAGAAAGTCGGAAGTGTAATAGGAAGCATCATTGAAGATCATGTTTTAAGCTTCGATGATATAGATCGACTAGAAAAAATATTAGAGATGAAAAAATCTTTCGCAGTAGAAGAAGTGGATTGCAATTGTCCAGAAGGACAATGCGACTGTCATTTACATCATCATTAAGCATAAGGAGGAATTTAAAATGAATAATGACAACAGATATTCGTCCCATAATCACCATGATTATGACGACATGGATAAGTTAAAACACGAGCATGGAATCACAGATGAACATGGAGACCATAAGGATCAACATCACGACCATCATGCTGGGCATGATCACAGCGGGCACCATAAGGATCAACATCACGACCATCATACTGGTCATGACCACAGTGGGCACCATAAGGATCAACATCACGACCATCATGCGGGTCATGATCACAGTGGGCACAGAGGGCATGACCACCATCATCACGGAAGCTTTAAGGAACTTTTCTTAAAGTCATTGCCACTAGGAATCGTTATTATGCTCTTATCTCCTATGTATGGATTTGAACTACCATTCCAGTTTACTTTTTCGTATTCTGATATTGTAGTAGCTATTTTATCTACTATATTAATTATTTATGGTGGACGTCCATTCTATCAAGGCGCAGTTGACGAATTTAAACAAAAAGAACCTGGAATGATGACTCTAGTTTCTTTAGGTTTAAGTGCTTCATATTTATACAGTATTTATGCTGTGATCATCACCTACGTAACGGGTGAACATGTGATGGACTTTTTCTTTGAATTTGCTTCATTACTATTAATCATGCTATTAGGTCACTGGATTGAGATGAAAGCTATTGGAGAAGCAGGAGACGCACAAGCAGCATTGGCTAAGTTAGTGCCGAAAGATGCTCACGTTGTATTAGAAGACGATTCAATTGAAACACGACCAGTTGCTGACTTAAAGATAGGTGATTTAATTCGTGTTCAAGCCGGAGAAAATGTGCCAGCAGACGGGATTATCGAGCGTGGCGAATCACGTGTAAATGAAGCTCTTCTAACTGGGGAGTCAAAAGCAGTAAAAAAAAGGCCCTGGCGATGAAGTAATCGGAGGCTCAACAAATGGAGAAGGGGTACTTTATATTAAAGTGCTTGAGACAGGTGATCAATCCTTTATCTCTCAAGTACAGACTTTAATTAGCCAAGCTCAAAGTCAGCCTTCCAGAGCAGAAAATATTGCTCAAAAGGTTGCAGGATGGCTCTTCTATATTGCGGTCATTGTCGCACTAATAGCTTTTGTAGTGTGGATGATTATTGGAGATATCCCAACGGCAGTTACCTTTGCTATCACGACCTTAGTTATAGCTTGCCCACATGCATTAGGTCTGGCTATTCCATTGGTCACCGCCCGTAGCACAAGCTTAGGAGCCAGTCGTGGGTTACTGGTGAAAGACCGCCAAGCCTTAGAAATAGCTCAAGATGCAGATGTGATGATTTTAGATAAAACAGGTACTTTAACAACTGGTGAGTTTAAAGTATTAGACGTTGAACTTTTTAATAACAAATATAAGAAAGAGGAAATCATTGCCTTATTGGCAGGTGTTGAAGGAGGATCTAGTCACCCAATTGCTCAATCAATTATAAGTTTCGCCGAGCAGCAAAATATACGTCCAGCATCTTTTGATTCTATTGATGTGATTTCCGGTGCTGGAGTAGAGGGTAAAGCAGGTGGACACCGTTACCAATTAATCAGTCAAAAAGCCTACGGACGTAATCTGGATATGGATATTCCAAAAGGAGCAACTCTCAGTGTCTTAGTAGAAAACGATGATGCTATTGGTGCTGTAGCTTTAGGGGATGAATTAAAACCAACAAGCAAAGAGTTAATTAAAGTTCTTAAAAATAACAATATTCAACCAATTATGGCAACAGGTGACAATGAAAAAGCAGCTCAAGGCGTGGCAGAATATTTAGAGATTGAATATAGATCAAATCAATCTCCACAAGACAAATATGAGTTAGTAAAAACACTTAAAGAAGAAGGAAAAAAAGTTATCATGGTAGGTGACGGTATCAATGATGCTCCTTCTCTTGCCTTGGCAGATGTTGGAATAGCGGTCGGTGCAGGAACTCAAGTGGCGTTGGATTCAGCTGATGTCATCTTGACTCAATCTGATCCAGGAGATATTGAATCATTTATTGAATTAGCACACAAAACAACTCGTAAAATGAAACAAAATCTCTTTTGGGGAGCCGGTTATAACTTTATAGCTATCCCTCTAGCTGCAGGAATTTTGGCTCCTATTGGTATCACATTAAGCCCTGCATTAGGAGCAGTCCTAATGTCTGTGTCAACAGTCATCGTCGCCATTAATGCTATGTTATTAAGGTTAGATCCCAAAAATAACGGTTAACAGATTGAATGATTGAAACTCCTTAAAGTATCAAGATACAATAGTTTTATAGGAGAAAAAGAGATGTAAGTACTAGCTCTTTTAATACCATGAAAGTTGGTACTATAGAATCTTTATAAATTATTTTTAATATTGTATAATGAGTATATAAGTTGTATAAAATTAATTATAGAGAGGAGGGCCTATGGAGTTTTTAGTATGGATGGCTGTAGGGATTGCCCTAATGGCCGTGGAGCTCGTTGTTCCAGGCGGTATTTTGGGACTCATTGGTTATTGTGTTTTCCTTTGGGGTGTTTTTGTAGCTCTTGGAGAAGGAACGGTAGCGCTGTATGCAGTACTAGGATTAACGGCCTTACTAATTGTCCTTATCATCGTGTTCTTTAATCACTTTGAAAAGACTTGGATAGGCAAATTATTTACCTTAGGGCAACGGTCTACGACCAAGGCTGGCTATGTATCTAATGATGTATTAGAGGACTTAGCTGGTAAAGAGGGGGTAGCTCATACTACACTGCGCCCTGCAGGTATTGCTAAAATTGATGGTAATTTGGTAGATGTTGTAACCGAAGGGGACTTCATCGATGCCGGTTCACCGATTGTGGTACTGCGTGTTGTAGGCGGCCGCAATATTGTTAGAAAGCGCGATTAAGCTTTCACCACATCGTCGTATATAATGGAGGTTATTATGGATGTAGGTATTTTAATTTTGATTCCCATTCTACTGATTGGGATTATGGTGTTCTTGTATATTGTGCCATTAGGCCTTTGGGTATCTGCTCTTGCAGCGGGCGTTAATGTTGGTATCTTTACACTCGTAGGTATGCGCTTGCGTCGTGTAAATCCATCCCAAATCGTAATGCCTTTGATTAAAGCTAATAAAGCAGGCCTTGATGTAAACGTAAATCAGCTAGAAGCGCATTACCTTGCAGGTGGTGACGTTGACCGCGTCGTAGATGCATTGATTGCCGCTGAGCGCGCATCTATTCCTTTGACGTTTGAACGTTCTGCAGCTATCGACCTTGCAGGTCGCGATGTATTGGAAGCAGTACAAATGTCCGTTAATCCTAAAGTGATCGAAACACCAATTATCTCTGCAGTAGCAAAAAATGGTATCGAACTCAAGGTTCGTGCTCGTGTAACGGTACGTGCTAATATTGACCGCCTTGTTGGTGGTGCTGGTGAAGCTACTATTATCGCCCGTGTTGGTGAAGGTATCGTAACGACTGTAGGTTCCTCTGAAGAGCATACAGATGTACTAGAAAATCCAGATCATATCTCTCGTACTGTATTGGGGAAAGGGCTTGATGCAGGTACTGCATTCGAAATCTTATCCATTGATATTGCTGACGTTGACGTAGGGCGCAACATTGGTGCTCAATTGCAAACTGACCAAGCGGAAGCAGATAAGAAAATCGCTCAAGCTCGTGCCGAAGAACGCCGTGCAATGGCTGTTGCGACAGAACAAGAAATGCGTGCGAAAACACAAGATATGCAAGCTAAGGTTGTGGAAGCACAAGCTGAAGTTCCTAAAGCATTGGCAGAAGCTTTCAGAAACGGTAATCTTGGCGTTATGGATTACTACAATATGAACAATATTATTGCAGACACTAAAATGCGTGAAAACTTAGCAGATAGTGAATAGGAGTAGCTATGGACTCTATTTTGTCTACAGTGCTATCCGTCTTTTCGCATAACCCTATCATTGTTTTAGGTATCATCGCCTATGTTGCTTTTTCTATTATAAGAGGCAAGAATAACGAAGAATCTGATGAGTATGAAAGCTATGAAAGTTCAAGTTCCGGAATGACTTGGGAGGATATGGAACGCGAATACGGCATCTCCATAGAACGTAAGGTTGAAGAACCTTCATCGCAGGACTCAATCCTTACAGTAGATAACACATCATTTGAAAATCGTCCGAAAGATGATGTGTCTACACCTGCTACAGCAACTCAACAAGATCTTGAGGTTTTACCTAAGAAACGCACTAGTAGCTCATCAAGCTATACGAAGAATACGACTCGCTTAGACCGTGAGACTGTTACAGAGGCTCCTCTAAATGAGCGATTAGCCGAGTTTAAACGAGATAAAGCATCTAAAGAGGGTCGTGTCCTTGTTGAAAAGGTGGGCGTTATAACTGCTCCAGCTGTAACCTCGACTCGCAGTCGTAAATCTAATCATGCTCTAAAAGAGGGGATGAAGTGGTCTATTATTTTAGGTAAGCCTAAAGCCCTTGAGCGAAGATATCGCTAGTTAAAATATCAGTATAATAAATGGACTGGTAATTAGTTAGTACATAGATATATTGATGGTTTGTGCACAGATATTGTGATAGCAACTAGAATTACACCTATCGTATGCGGTGCATATAATTACATATTGAAAGAGGTTTCTATTGGTCACCTATGTGACTATTAGGAACCTTTTTTGTATTGTCTTTTCTTGATGGAACTTTCACAATAATAGGGAAGGGAGTTCGTCCATAAGGAAAGGTGATGTTATGTATCGTAATGTGCGCGTTATACCAAAACAGTTATTAGAGCAATTATATGTAGAGAAGCAGTGGAGTGTTCGCGATGTGGCAGACTATTTTCAGTGCAGTGTAGATACTATTATGCGCCGTATGAAAGCGTACGATATTGAGCGGCGGCCTCTTAAAAAGGAAATTAATATGGTTCACGTACAGGCCTTGTATGAGACAGGAAAGTGGTCCCTACATTCCTTGGCAAAGCGGTATGATGTGTCCACTACGACCATGGCAAGCCGAATGAGAGAATATGGTTTAGTTTGCCAGCGATCGAGTAAAAATGTATCTGTAGATGTAGTGCGCATTTGTAGGGCCTATAAAAGTGGGAATAGTACAGATGCTATTGCTCGAATGTATGGCGTATCTCGTTGGAAGGTGCACCATGTGTTGCGACATATGGGTGTTTCTATGACACCTAAGGCTCGTAAATCTCAACGAGTAGAGGAGATGGCTTATTTATATATGCAGCACCACATGAGCACCGATGATATCGGTTTAGCCTATGGCGTTCGTGGCTCTACAGTGGCAATGTATTTGCGCGACCGAGGCATAGAAATACGGGCCAATACTCTAGATTTAGACGAAAATAAGATTAAAAATCTCCGCGCTCAAGGGTATGGGGTGGCTAAGATTGCACAGGTGATGGGCTGTTCTGCCACCGCAGTACGAAAACGATTAGCTATGAAAAAATATATCTCTCCTTGATGTAGTGTAGTAGATACTATATACTTAAATTTATACAATGATGGGAGGATTATTATGTTCGAAATTATCTCTGCTTTAATACCGTTTTTATTACTGGGCTTAGCGGCCGCTGGTTTATCTCGCGTCTCTGGTGTCGCTTTGTCGATGGTTATAGTGCCTACATTATTAATTTGGGGTGCCACTGCCGTTGATGTAATCGCCTTTATGTTGCTCTTTGTAGTGTACAACAACTTTACTATGGAAACACAAGATGTTCGCTTGGATTATAAAGATCTTGTGTTATTCCCGAAATGGCGCTTGTGCATTCCCTTTATTTTGAGTTTGGTTGCTGCATTCTTTGTACCTGCAGCAGGTATTGCCATTTTTATGGCCTGCTTCGTATTAGAATTGCTAGCTACAGTATATAAACGCATTCCTGAAAATAAACGACCTCGTTTACACCGTGTCGTTGTCACATCTATCTTGAGTGCTGTAGTCACAGCGGTAGGCGCTTATGCAGGTCCTAAAATTCCTGGTGACTACTACTTCATCTGTGCGGGCTTGGCGATTTTAATCATTACAGGCTTTGCTTGGTACGCAGGCAAGCATCGAGATGCCTTTAGAGGTCCTTGGGAAACTATTTGGGCTGACTTTAATCTGTTCTTAGGCATGTTTGGTGTAGAGGCATCTTACTATCCAGCTGCTCTTACCCGTTCTATTCCAAATCCTATGGATCGCATGTTGCCTATGATTACTGTAGTGGGTGGTTATGCAGGTCTCGTGGTAGTATTTGGTCTCTATAATATTTTCTCTATTCCTTCTTTGATTACCGCTATCGGTGCTGCCGTAGGCATTCGCCTCTTTGGCTTATATGAATTCCCTCGCAATGGCAGCTTCTCCTACTTAGCGATTGGTTTTGCCGTGGCTGCAGTAGTATGCTTGTACCTCGTATCTCCAACACCACTTGGCTTTGACCATATCAATACCTTGGTATCTCAGCCAATCGGTCAATAATGGTTAGTATTTGAGTGTTAGGCATTTATAGGATGGATTAAATTCGCCAGCAGTGATCTGATTCATTTGTTATCAACTGTGACATAGTTCATTTGTTATGGTGAAAGTTGAGTTCATAATAGATTGTGAAAGGAGTTGATGCTCTGTGGCAGAAACAATTGAAACGAGACCATTTCCGCCATTCTTACCAAAGAATACGACGGTAATGATGATGGGGACATTCCCACCAACTTCCGAAAAGCGTTCTATGGATTTTCATTATCCTAACTTTCAAAATGATATGTGGCGCGTGTATGGCTTAGTATTCTTTGACGATAAGGAATACTTTAGAAAAGGTGAGGAAAAAGCCTTTGATGCGGATAAGATCAAAGCGTTCTTATCTGAAGCGGGGATTGCTTCTTGTCCTACTGTTTTGAAAGCTATACGTGAAAAGGGCAATGCATCGGATGCATTTCTTAAGGTCGTTGAACCTGTACCGCTTGCAGAGGTATTGGACCGAATTCCACACTGTAAACATATTGGTACCACCGGTGGTAAGGCCACAGAAATTTTGTTAAGCCTTTTGCCAGAAAAGGTTAAACTACCTAAAACAGGGGAGACAATTCCCTTTGTGTTTAACGGTCGTGAATTGACGTTAACACGATTGCCATCTACATCTCGTGCATATCCATTAAGCCTTGCCAAAAAGGCTGAAGCCTATAAAAATTTCTTTAAGGCTTGTGGTTTAACAACTAAATAGATTAAAACTAAATACATCTAAGAATGACACCTTTAATGGTTGAAGTTGAGTCTTTTGAACTCGCTATTAACTGTTAAGGGTGTTTTATTATCGTAAATTTATATAAGATTTAAAAATGATAAAAAGTAGAAATGATATTGTGTTATGTCTATTGTTATAAAAAATATTTATAAGATATATAACATTTTAATTCTTGTTTTTTGAAATGAGAGGTCTATAATTAACCGTTGTCACGAATTGGTTGACAATCATTTTGGAAAATGGAGTTGATATTATGGATAAGGCTAAAGAGGCCTTATGGACAAGATCCTTTGTCCTCGATACTTTGATTAATTTCTTAGTATTTTTGATTTATTATTTATTAATCGTTATTATTGCGGTAGTAGCAAAGGATAATCTTCATGCCACAGCAAGTCAAGCTGGCTTGGCCGTTGGTATTTATATTATTGGTACTGTTGTTGCTCGTTTGTTAGCAGGGCGGTTTATTAGTAGCTTAGGCTGTCGTAAGATGTTGTACTTAGGTTTGTTGATTTACTTGATTTCAACAGCTATGTACTTCTACACACCTAATTTATTGATGCTCGACAGTGTTCGTTTCTTAAATGGTTTTGCTTACGGTATTACATCTACAGCTACAAGTACAATCGTAGCCTCTATTATTCCAATGTCACGTCGTGGTGAAGGGATTAACTACTATGGTTTGTCTACATCTCTTGCCGCTGCAGTAGGTCCGTTTTTAGGTATTTTGATGCTTCATAGCCTTGGCTATGACTTTATCATCGCCTTCTGTGTTGCTCTTATCATTCTTTGTGGTATCGGTTCCGTTATCATGAAATTTGATGAACCTAAGCTCGATATTGATTCTGAAGAACATAAAGGCATTAAAATTTCTGATTATATCGAACCACGTATGAATTCTATTAGTCTTGTTTCTATACTAGTAGGTTTTGCATACTCTGGTGTTATCGGCTTTATGGCCGCTTATACAAAAGATTTAAACCTTATCTTAGCAGGTACATTCTTCTTCGTTGTATATGCTGTAGTTATTACGATAACAAGACCATTACTTGGTATTGTATTTGATATGAAAGGGGAAAACTTCGTTCTTTACCCTTGCTTCATATCTTTAGCACTTGGTATTTTCTTGTTGTCCATCGCTCACTCTACATGGCTTATACTCTTATCTGCTGTGTTTGTTGGTCTTGGTTACGGTACATTTATGTCAAACGGTCAAGCAGTAACTGTTAAAATCGTTCCTGTTCACCGCATTGGTGTTGCCACATCTACATACTTCATTGCCTTAGATATGGGCTTAGGTTTTGGTCCATACATTTTAGGTGCTATTAAAGAGGCGGTTGGTTATACAAGTATGTTCCATGTTACTGTTGTAGTAGCACTTCTAGCATTCGTTGCTTATTATTTCCTCTATGGCCGTTATGTAGGTACTGAAAAAGATCTTTCTTTGAAAGCTCGCGCTGAAGAAGAACAAATTAGAAATCGTAAACATAATGGAAAATTAGCATAACATTAGCTATATTACTTATAATCACATAACAATAAAAAGGACTATACGAGATATCTCGTATAGTCCTTTTTATTGTTATGGTATCTTAGTATTCCATTGTATTCTATACTACTAGTTTAGTATTTAAATATCCTTCAAATACCATCTAGTAGTATAGGTGTATGAGAAATTACATCGTAACCTATTATTTCTCAATATTAACGATGTTTACGATAACTTCAACAGCTTTTTTCATGTCATCGATACATGCAAATTCATGTCGACCGTGTAGGTTTTCTACGCCTGTAAAGATATTTGGTGTAGGAATGCCCATGAAGGAGATTTTAGAGCCATCTGTACCGCCACGGATAGGATCGCAAAGAGGAGTGATGCCAGCTTTTTCCATAGCTGCTTTAGCTACGTTAACACATTCCATATTATCTTTGATAACATCGTACATGTTGTAATATTGGTCTTTTACAGATACTTCACAGACTTCACGGCTGTAAATATCGTTTAATGTTTGACCTGCTTGCAAGAAGAATGCTTTTTTTGCTTCAAATAATTCTTTATCGTGGTCGCGGATGATGTAATTCATTTTACCAGTGTCTACTTGGGTTTCCATGCTCATAAGCATGAAGAACCCTTGGCGTCCACAGGTGTGTTCCGGAACGGCAGCACCTGGTAGTAAAGCATCAAATTGCATAGCTAATTTTGCACAGTTAATCATGATGCCTTTGGCAGTGCCTGTATGAACCGATACACCTTTAAGGATAACGGTACCACCTGCGGCATTAAATGTTTCGTATTCAAGCTGACCGAGGCTTTCACCATCGATAGTGTAAGCATAGTCTACAGGGAATTGTTTAACATCAAAGTGATCTGCACCAGTACCGATTTCTTCGTCTGGACCGAAGGCACACATGATTTTGCCGTGTTTGATTTCTGGATGAGCTACAAGGTAGGCGAGGGCTTCCATAATTTCGCAGATACCAGCTTTATCGTCACCACCGAGTAAAGTAAGGCCATCTGTTACAACTAAGGATTTACCAATATAATTTTTTAGATTAGGGAAGTCTGCACGACGGGTAAAAATTTGATGTTCTTCGTTAAGGCAAATATCACCGCCATCGTAGTTTTCTACGATGCGAGGCTTGATGTTTTCTGCATTGTAATCAGCTGTGTCCATATGAGCAATGAAGCCGATAGCAGGGGCTTTTTCGTCCGTATTAGCATTGAGTGTACCGATGACAAAGCCGTTTTCACGATTGTAAATAACTTCGTCCAAGCCGATTGCTTTTAAGTCGGGCACGAGTACGTTCGTTGCAAAATCTACTTGTGATTGTGTACTAGGAATAGTAGTGCTTTCCTCGTTAGAGCGTGTGTTTATACTTGTGTAGCGGACAAAACGTTCAACCATTGATTCCATAATAAAGCCTCCTCGTAAGTAAACATACCTGTTATACATGGCAGTATTCAATACTGTTACATATAGCGATTCTTGATTTACTTTCATTGTAGAACAGGGGCGATAAAATTGCAAAACAATTATTTATAGATGAAGCGATATTTTATTCGCATAATGCATAGAAAACCATTGAACCATGCATAGTACCATGTTAGTATAAAGGTGAATAGTTATACGTTTGTACTTTTTTATGTTAGGAGGTTTTACTATGTCGGACGAAACTCGTTCAATTCCGCCCGTAGAACCGGTATTAGATCCTAAGAAGGATTACGTAGAGATTAACTCATATGTAGTATTCTGGGGCCTATTCTATGCGGCAATTTTCACACTGGCCGTAGGTTATCTATGTTTGAAAATTGGTCAAACAGTAGATGCCTTTGCACCAGTATCTGTACTTGCAATGGGTACAGCAGTTATCTTGAAACGTAAGAATGCTTTTGCTGAAACGGTTCACATTCAGGCTATCGCTAGTTCTAGTACGAACACATTAGCGGGCGCTATGTTCTTCTTGCCAGCTCTGTACATTTGGAATGTTACGGATGTATCCTTTGTGCAAATGGCGATTCCTATCATCCTTGGCGGCGTTTTAGGTGTTTTATTATGCGTTATGTTCCGTCGCTACTTCGTTGAGGAAATGCACTATGTGTATCCGTTCCCAGGTGGTCGTGCTGCTGCAGAAGTATTGATGAGTAATGAAGGTAGCAAAGCAAAGCTGATGATTGGCTCCGGTCTCATTGCTCTTGTGTATGACTTCATTCTTAATAGTTTAGGCTGGTGGGAAGAAGTTATTCGTACTACTACCTTTAAATGGGGCACGGCTCTTGCTGATCAAACTAAATTGACTGCAGCCGTAGATACTGACGCAGCATTGCTCGGTCTTGGTTACTTTACAGGTCTTCGCTATGCAGCGATTATCGCAGCAGGCTCCTTCTTCTCTTGGTTCGTATGTATTCCAATCGTGTACTATTTAGCTCCTGAACATATCATGCAAATTGGAGGTCAAGCTGTTCCTTTAGCAGAGGCTCCAATTCGTAAGGTGTTCCTTGATTATGTTCGTCATATTGGTATCGGTATGCTTGCTATGGCAGGTATCATCGGTCTACTCAATATGTCTAAAGTTGTAGCTAGCGTTGTTAAAAATGCGGTGCTTGATATCTTTAGCTCTAAAACGACTGATGTTCATTTACTTCGTACACAACGTGACGTTCCTACATCTTGGATTGGTGCTGGCATCTTGTTATGTACAGTTCTATTCGCTGCATACTTCCACTTTATGTATGCTGAAACTTTCAGTCAAACAGTGGTAGCATTCTTAATTGTTCTGATTATGTCCTTCCTATTATCTGTAGTAGGTATTAGCTCTATCGCTTATACAGGTACAGAACCAGTATCTGGTATGACAATCTTTATGATTATCATCTCCGCTGTATGCTTAACAGCTGCAGGTATGACTGGTAAAGTAGGCATGATTGCAGTCCTAATGATGGCATCCTTCATCGGTACAACTATCGGTATGGCTGGTAACTTCATGTCTGAGCTTAAAGTAGCTCATATGACAGGTGCTACACCTAAGAAAATGGAACAATGGCAAATCGTTGGTACCGTTCTTTGTGCCGTCCTTTCTGTAGGCGTTATGATTCTCTTGAACGATGCATATGGCTTCGTAGGAGACCATGCATTAAATGCTCCACAAGCAAACGCTATGGCTGCTATCATTGAGCCAATGATGACTGGTGGTAGTGCTCAATGGCCTCTATACATGGCTGGTGCATTATTTGCTATTATCTTGTGGATGGTAAAAGTTCCACCTTTGGCATTTGCTCTTGGTACGTACTTGCCAATGGAAATCAACACACCATTACTTATCGGTGGTTTGATTGCATACTTCGTACAAAATAGTACAAAAGATAAAGCGTTGGCAGATCTTCGCTTCGCTCAAGGTAGTACAATTGCCTCCGGTCTCGTAGCTGGCGGCGCTATTGGTTCCTTGTTCAGTGCGGTGCTCCGTATTGTAGGTGTTGATGTATTTGCAGAAGCTTGGGTTGAAACTCCAGAAGCAACATACCTCAGTATCGTAATGTACTTATTACTTTGTGCATTCTTGTACAAAGTAGCTATGTACGTAAAAGCTAAAAAAGCGTAAAAAGCGTAAAAAACGTAAAAAACGTAATAACTACCGCCTTTACCAAGTTTTATCTATGCTTGGTGAAGGCGGTCTTTTTATATAGGTAGGAAATTTTTTTGATATAACTAAAAACTATGTGAATTAAAACCTATTTATATGATTGGAATAATTGACCTTAACTATATCGAATGTTATCATAATACTATTACAATATCAGTAAAGGTATTATTTGATTTTTATATACGCCTGTTATTTATAGAAGATAAGTTTCTTTCCATTAAGAGAAGATTTAAAATGAGGGGGAAGTATGAAGTTTAAGAAAATCGCAGCTCTGTTAGGAGCTTTCACCATTGCTAGCAGCTTGTTTATCGCTGGTTGTGGCAATACAGTTACGAGTCAAAAGACATGGCGCGTCGGTACTGATGCGACCTATGCACCATTTGGCTTTAAAGATAAAGATAGTGGCAAGTTAGCAGGTTTTGATATCGATATTATCAATGCTATTGCAAAAGAAGAAGGTATTGAAGCGGATATTCAAAACTTGAACTTTGATGCGCTGTTACCAGCGTTACAAAGTAATACCATCGACATTGCTATTTCTGATATGACCATTTCTGAAGATAGAGCAAAATCTGTTGATTTTAGTAAACCATACTATATTGCAGGTAATGGTCTCGTTGTTAATATAGATAACACAAATATTAATAGCTTTAAGGATCTAGAAGGCAAGCGCATTGGTGTATCTATTGGTTCTACGGGTGCAGAGATTGCTAGCAAGATTCAAAATGCTGATGTACGCCAGTTTAATATCATCGTTGATGCCTTTTTAGAACTACAAAATAAAGGTGTCGATGTAGTTATTAACGATACACCGGTAAACGAATATTATGTTAATGGGAAGGGTAAAGGTATCGCAAAAGTCACTGGAGAAGACTATGATGCGGCACCACTTGGTATTGCTGTGAAAAAAGGTAATACAGAGGTCCTTACTAAAATTAACGATGGTCTAGCAAAGATTAAAGCAAATGGTAAATATGCTGAGATTTATAAAAAATGGTTTGGTAAAGAACCGCCAGCAGAGGTATTAAAATAGTTTGTAGATAGTACTGAAACGTGTTATTTGATATAATACGCTTGGTAAGCCTCAAGTTGTAAGAGGCTTTAGAATGGGTGATATGATGGCTAAACGAAGTGCATTTTTAGATATTATTAAGGATAAGGGCGCCCTCGTCTTAGATGGGGCTTTAGGGACTGAATTAGAGCGTTATGGTTGTAATATTCAGCATAAGCTGTGGTCCGCAAAAGTTCTCATGGAACAGCCTGATGTTATCAAAAAAATACACATTGCGTACTTAGCTGTTGGAGCAGACATCATTCAAAGTTCTGGTTATCAAGCTACTGTAGCGGGTTTTAAAGGCTTAGGCTATGGTACAGAAGAGGCGATAGAGCTCGTTAAATTATCTGTTCGCCTAGCCGTTCAAGCTCGTAATGAGTTCTTAGAGGCTAAGGCTAGCGGAGCACTTACGTTACGGGGCATTACACTTGGTGAAGAGACTCCGGATGGAGTTAAGTATTTTTCTGAAGGCGCATTGCCTAAACCGTTGGTAGCGGCCTCTGTAGGTCCTTATGGGGCCTTTTTGGCTGACGGATCTGAATACCGTGGATATCCTGATGTACAAACAGAATACCTTGAGGTATTCCATATCCCTCGGTTAGCATTGTTCGCGGAAGAGAATCCAGATATATTATCCTTTGAGACGATACCATCTTATGACGAGGCCATTGCTATTGCTCGTGCTATGTCCGATCCTTTTACATCAAAAGGGATTCCTGCGTGGATTGCCTTTGCTTGTAAGGATGAACATCATGTAGCTAGTGGGGAGACTATTATTAAATGTGCTGAAATGATTGATAAGGTTCGTCCTGTAACAGGTATTGGTATCAATTGTACTAAACCTGAATATGTAGAGTCCCTGATTAAGGATATTCGTACCGTTACGGACAAACCTATTGCGGTATATCCAAATCTTGGTGAAAGCTATGATAGTAAAACTAAGACTTGGTACGGTGATCCAGCATCCTTTGTAGACTACGTAGATGTATGGCGTAAGGCGGGGGCTGAAATCATTGGTGGCTGCTGCAGAACGACACCTGAGATCATCGGTGATATTGCTAAGAAAATCCATAATTAATATGGTGAAATACATATAATATAAAAGGCTATTCGAATGATATGTACCCCCTTTACTGGACAACCAGTAAAGGGGGTACATATCAGAATTAAATTCGAATAGCCTTTTTGTATAGATATAAATAAAAAAGCAGTGCTTAAGCACTGCTCTTACTATGGCGGAGAGACAATAAATAGAGCTAATAATTAGCTTAATTACTGTATTTGTGAGTGCTAGTATTCACAAAGGGGCAGTAAAGGGGCAGGCTTAACTGTTACGGCTATTTAATTTCTCTACGATATCATCTTTCATTTGTTGCGTTACATGCGTATAAATGCTCAACGTAGTGGCGGGGTCATTGTGGCCAACTCGTTGCATGATAGCTTTTAACGGTACGCCTAACTCAGCCAATATGCTAATATGCGTATGTCTAAAAATATGAGTTGTTAGGTGTTTACCCTCTATATGTACCTGCTTTAATATCTTGTTGATATATTGCATGTCATAGGGGTTGCCACGTTTCGCCGTAAATATATAGCCCTGTTCCTCGTAGCCCTTAAACCATAATGATTGGCGTTTGTTATCTGTTATGATCGAGTTTAGTATTTTAACGCATCTAGTATCAAGGGTTACATCTCTAACTGAATATATATTTTTAGGCGTTCCCCGCTTTATATCGCTACCATTTTTATAATAGTACTGTAATGTACCATTTATATTTATGGTGGCTTTTTCTTTGTCATAATCACAATACCGCAATGCCAATAATTCACCTATGCGTAAGCCCGTTAAACTCATAAATTCGATGAGCAGGGCTATTCTAGGGGCTATCTTTGTGAGTTGAGCTAGTACGCTTTTAAGTTCACCCGCATCAAGAAATTTATTTTTCTTTTTGGCTATATCAGTATGACTAAAAGGCTTTTTCTTTATGGTGATATCCTCTATTTCATGAATATCTTTAATAAGCCGTCTACGTTTAGCATGCTTAAATATAGCCCTAGTGATTGTGAGTAATGATTTAGCGTATGAATACGATAGTCCCTCTTTGTAGTACACGCTATAAGCCATGTTTTCAATCATGATAGGTGTTACTTTCACAATAGGGATACTAGTATCAATATAGGTAAAAATCTTTTTAATATATAACTTGTGATGTAAATGAGTAGATATCTTTACTGTAGGCTCAGTATGTTCTAACCATAATTGAGCGACCTCATACATCGTTATATTAGGGTCTAGGTGTAATTCTTTTATTACATCTTTAATTTTGTTTTGTAGTTCTATGTTCGCTTGCTTGCGTGCATAGGCGCTGTTACTGTTTAGCGTTATGGATACCTTGCGAGTATCGCCATTCGGTAGCTCGTACCGCTCACAATACTTATAGCGTGTACCCTTGCTATTTGTGAGTGTTTCTACCCACATAATGAACCGCCTTTCTGTATTGGCGGAAAACTTTATAAATTAAATATAACGCTCGGCTTTTCGAATATAGGATATATATCATCATTCATATTTAATAATCCTAATTCCTTTACTGGTGTGTTATCCAGTAGCTCTTTTATTTTTGTTCCGATTGTTGTAGATAGCTGAATTTCTAATTCTCTAGGCAATTCGCCATAATCAAACATAAAGAAAGCGTAATTATTGTCACTTTCTAACGGTGTAACATCTATATTTAAATAGTTCTTAGTTGTACTCATGGTCAGTGTACATTCTAAGCTATATTTATTGTTTTTAGTTTCAACATTTAAATACATTGTCCCATGTAGCCTTGATTTGTTTACTGTTGACAACTGACTATCTATATCTAAAGAGCTTGAATAATCTTCTTTAAGAACTTCAATATCAGTAATTGTAACAGTTATATCTATAGGAGCATAAATAAATAGTTCGCCAGGCGTAATATTTAAATATTTACAAAGGGTATTTATCGTTTCTAACTGGATGCCTTTTGGTTCTCCTGTTGCGAGCGTAGTTAGTGTTGATCTACTGATGCCAGTATCGTTGAATACCTTTGAAATTTTTAAATTATTTTCCGCTAGTTTTACGTTTAAATTGCTTTTTATCATATAATCACCTCATTTATATTGTAGCGATATTACTACAAAAAAGCAATAAAAAGTAAAAAATATATTGACTTATGTAAAATACAAGCGTATTATAAAAATGAAAAATGTAGTAATATCACTACATAAATAGACGACAAAATATAAAAAGGAGTGAGTTAAATACATGAAATTCAAAACAAATATTAAAGCGTTAGAAAAAGCATTATTAGAAAATGGTGCATCCTATACCACATTGCAAAAGCGTACAGGGCTTTCAAGTAAGACTATTTTTAAGGTGTATCATGGCAAGCCTGTTATACCGTCAACATGTGTTAAAATTGCCGATGCTTTAGGGGTGCATGCATCTAACCTATTTGAAAGAGCTGACTAGTTCGCATCATCTTGTGAGTATAACAACCTATAGCCGATTTAACTCAATCATATAATCACACTCTACCCATTATGGGTTGCATCACTCACAAGGTAGGGGGCTTTGTAGGTACTCCTAAATAGTTTGATGTAAGAGGGTCATTCGAACCCCGATACTCATCTAGTAACGTAATATTTTATAATGCGTTTCGGTTTCGAAATGTGGCCATATATTATTATGGGAAAATCGAAATTGATGCGGGTATTGTGAATGTTACCATAGATAAAAATATTCTTAGGTATAATCTATCAAGACGATGCTTAAAACGCCCGTACAGGCTAAATAAATGAATTGTTTTTCTTTGGGAAAGGATAAATTTGTATGCAACAGCTAGAAACAACACAATTTACAGTAACGCCAATCATGGCACAGCCTAAACAACTGACATTACTGTTTAACCTATCTCGTACAGCGGTAGGCAAATTTATTAATGAGATGCTACTTACAGAGGAGTTTAAAGCAGGTGTAACACGCATTAGCCACAATTTAACTCTTGTGAATGTTGAGCTATTTATGGAATTTCTAAAATCAAAAGACATGGCAAATTTTAAATAGGGCGCAATCATAAACAGGGAAGTTATACAAATTAGCACTTATAAATTGAGCAGTTTAAAATAGGGGGAAAGATCATGCTTAAAGAAAAATTGACATTAGATGAATATAACGAGTTGGGCGAGTTTTCTGTAAATCAAATTGGTAAATTCGAAAGCGGAGAAATCGACATATATACTTTGGTGTCCATAATAACACTAAATGCATTTAATAAGGGGTGTCAGTCTGCAGAGGTGTGATATATGGAAAATAGGCAAAATAAAAGCGCCCATGATGGGGGTAACATCATGAGCGTGAAAAAGCAAGGTACCTCTAGCCACTCACAAGGCGATACGGGAGACCTTTGTCATTATTATAATATACCGCTTGAAATGCGTAAATACTGTAATTGGCTTGTGAGAAAAGGCAAGATACCATACAGCCCAATAACGCATAAGCAGGGGAATAGCCAAAGTATATGCGGTACATTTAAGCAAGCCATGGATGCACTCAAAACAGGACGATATGACGGGCTAGGCTTTCATTTTGACGGTACGCCCTTTACAGGAATAGACCTGGATCACCATGTAGAAAATGAGGCTTTGGATGAGTTGGCCATGCAGGTGTTTATTGAATGCGAGTCATATACAGAGTACAGCCCCTCGGGTACAGGGTTACATATCATTGTGAAAGGTGATACCCCTCAAAGCGTTAAAAATAGCCCTCTAGGGTTCGAGATGTACTCACAAGGGCGATACTTTACCATGACAGGAAACAGAGTACAGGGCGTGGCTAATTGTGAGTATATTCCATATCGACAAGATGCCATACAAACGCTATTCGATACCTTTTCAATTCATAATGTAGATAATGGCCAGAGCGATGCAGGCGGTTCTTTGAATGGTATAAGCCTAGAGCCTGTATATCATGAAAAAGATGTATTACAGCTTGTAAACCGCATCAAAAACAGCAGGCAGGGGGATAAATTCACAAAGCTATTTGATGATGGCGATATATCCGACTTTGGGGGCGATGCCTCTCGAGCTGATGCGGGTTTACTTTCAATCTTATATATGTGGTGCAGGGGCGATGCGCAAAAGATGCATGATATATTTTGTCTCTCAGCCTTAGCAAAACGGGATAAATGGCAAGTAGGCAATACAGGACATAACCCGATGTATTATAGAGTACTTACGATACGCCACGTTATAGCGCATTTAGACCGCAAGCGTAAAGAGGCCGATAGATTAGCCCAACAGGAATTTATTAATAGTTTTTACGATTAGGGGGATACATGGGAAAAGCAACAATGAAAATTGATACATGGGCGTTTACCAATGAAAAAGGGGGGATACTACCCTCTAAATTAGGACGGCTCATTATAGAACAGTGTAATATTGTACACATTAAAGCAACGCCTACCATGAATAATATTGATGCCTTAACAACTCCTTTATATGGATATAATACAAAATATGGAGTATATGAGGGCTTAACTACAAAAGGAAGAGCCCCATTAGAGAAAATTATTTATGATTATGTGGGCGACTTAGAAATAACCTCAAATAAGATAAACGATACTATCCGTTATATCAATGCTAACGCTAACGTACTGCCTTTTATTGATACAAACATCATAGCATTTAGAAATACGTTATATGATGTAGAAAATGATGCAGTGCTAGAGAAAGCGCCTAGCATAGTAACTACAACACGTATGACAAACGTTGAGTATAATCCTGCCATAGCAGAGCATGATCAACTAGATACGTTTATGTTTAATCTATTCGGTGGTCAAGAAGATGATGTGGAAATGATGCGGTTTATATACGAGGTAGTAGGCTATTGTCTTGTGAATAATACATTCGCTCAAAAATTTTTCATTCTGTATGGTGAGGGCGGTAATGGTAAAAGCTCATTCTTGCAATTACTCACAAGCCTATTAACCGAGGTCAATGTATCTAATATTGCGTTGATTGATATTGACGGAAATAAATTCCGATTAGCTGAAATCATGGGGAAATTTGCCAATATCGGCGATGATATAGACGGCGGTTCTATACTAAGTACATCAAACATTAAAAAGATTGTTACAGGTGATACAATCGTTATAGAGAATAAAGGTTGTAAGCCGTACAGCTACAACCCGCACGCCAAGCTGTTTTTTAGTTGCAATTCTATCCCTCGTATTTATGATACATCCACAGGGATGCAGGATAGACTTGTAGTTATCCCTATGATTAATCGCATTAGGAATACAAGCATCGCAAGCCCTTATATAGTGCAGGAGATTGTAAATAGTAATGGCTTAACTGTATTACTTAATAGAGCATTAGAGGGCTTACGGCGTTTACGCTCACAAGGTGCATTTACTGAACCGCCTAGAGTAGTAGCGCTCACAAAGTCATACTTAAAAGATAATGATCAAGTAGCTCAATTTTTAGAGGATATTGAAAACGGGGAAGTACAGAAAACCCCTGTATATGGTTCTGCATTGGGTGCTGATGCGGAAATTAATATATTAAAATGCACAAAGGACGTATTTGCTAGAGAGTTATATTTGATATATCAGAATTGGGCGAAAGAGAGCGGGTATAAGTCGCTAGGTAAGCACGAGTTTGGTAAGCGTATGAAAGCACTAGGTTATACGAATGACAAAGCAATTCGGGGAATAGCCAGTACTAATCCTTATAAAGCGTGGCAACTTGTAACTGAAAAATAGCGCTTGTATCTAAAATGTGACTAAATTTGTGACTAAAAAAATGCTCACAAAGTTCATAAAATAGCATGTGTTACTTTTGTAACCTATTTTCTATAATTAATTAAATAAATATATATATATATATAAGAAATGAGTTGAAAAAAGGGGTTACACATGTTACAACGCTATTATTGTGTTTTCATACAATATCAGAGATAGGCACAGAGGGGGTTAAAACGTAACAGATTTAACCTGTGAAATTGGTTAAAAAAAAGTCATAAGTACCGTTTTGGCACTCGAGATACTACATACAGAGCATTGTGAGTATTAGAAATAAGCTATAATTTACCACTTCGCCCGCATAGGCGGAATGGTACTTGTGAGAAAGGGGTATACGCAAATGAATAATATTAATCTATTGGGAAATCTAACAAAAGACCCCGATGTACGTTATACGAAAACAGGCAGGGCAGTAGCTACATTTACACTAGCCTGCACTAATACATATATTGATAGTGCTACCGATGAAACAAAGGAACAAACGGCCTTTATTAATTGTGTAGCATGGGGAAAGCTAGGCGAAAGCGTTGGGAATTTGCGAAAAGGTAGCCCTTGCTTTGTGAATGGTCGTTTACAAACTCGCTCATATAAAACTAAAGAGGGCGATAGCAAATACATCACCGAGGTTATAGCGAATTTTGTAGGCGAAACATTGAACGCTAATGATCATTCATTTTAATAGCGGGGTATGAATTAAGCAGGTTGCAACTCGGACAAAAAAGTCTAAGTTGTGTATGAACCCGCTCAAAATAGAGCGAGTTAAAAAGGGGGCTGTATGAACGCAAAAGAGTATAGGGCGTATCGAGAGGAGCAGGAGTATCTACAAAAACAAACCCGCCAAAGCACACAGAAAAAAGCCTCTATGAGCGATATTTATATAACCCCTAGTATGATTAGACCTAAAATAAAAGAAAATCCCTCTAAGGGGCTAATTAGAGCCACATTAAAGGGGTATAGTAATCTTAATATAGAAATTGAAAAACTACGTGCTATCATTCACAATTACAAAGCTCCTGCAGGTGTGGCCATATACGGAAATACAGCAATACATACAAGCACCAAAAGGGATCTATCTGATACGCTTGCAAAAGTAGAGGATAATAAACGTAAATTTGCTAGATTGGTATTTATGGAGCGGTGGCTTGAAAATGCTGTATATGGGTTACATGGTTTACGAGCGGAATACATTATATATATAATAGATGTGTATCTACGAGGTAAGAAAGAACCCGAACGGCGGAAAGTTGCCCGCATCATTGATGCAATTCATGAAAAAGGGTTAGAGTTACCTACGATAGAGCAGGCTCAAATAGTAATAAATGAGAATGGCAAGGGATAACACACGTTATCATACAATATCACAGATTTTATAATTATTCCGATAAAATCGTATAAAACAATCAAGATATACATAAAATTATAGCTCAAATATACATGCGTTTGAGTAATGTTTAATTATCCGCATGGTTAAGCCGTTCTTGTGAAAAATTACTTCCGTATTTACTACCAATAAGCATACATTATCGGAAGTAATGGAAAATTGATAACTAAAACGCATAGAATAGCAGGCGTTATCATATGATAGATATTGAGAATTAAACCCCTCACCCTTATAAGGTGTAGGGGCTTATTTTATGTCTTGTGAGTGATGCGGTTAAAAGGGGCTAGGTTGTATCTAGGCCGTTTGATCATCGTGTAATTTTGAAACAACTCGAATAGGGGGCGTATTTAATTCGTACCCTTATAAGGGGAGGCGCTTTAACTGGACAGCCTTATATATGTTGATAAATGTTAAGGTTATTTTTATATAATGCTCAAGTGTTTGATGACATATGATGACCAATAAAAGGGGGTCGGTATTGACGCCCCCCCTTTTTTTACTGATGCGGTCAAAGATGCAAATTCAGTATGTGCAAAAATTGCACGCCCTGCAGATGAGAGGAAAGCATATAACTGTTAATAAATGCCAAGGTTATTTTTATATGATACTCAAGCATGATGACAATTAAAGGCAGAGAATTGGCTGACATGGCAAATCACCACCTTATACTGTTGACATATCCAAACATATAAAAGCCCCTCTTAATGTTGATCATCATCAAGAGAGGGCTAGAGGTGATTATATGGGGTTAAAGTAATGCCGAGTTTTCCGACCCCATAAAAAGGGGCAAGAAAAGAGGGTATTATGCTAAGTGAGGCTAGTATTTCCTTATATTTCGAATGCCCTAAAAAAGGGGCAGTAAAGGGGCAAAAGGGTGAAATTATGACGATGTCATACGATATCTAGGAATATCAATAAAGCAGATAAACCCTAATAAAAAAGCCCCTACGATAGCATACGCAATCATAGGGAACCCCTTTAAAAAATGGCGGAGAGACAGGGATTTGAACCCTGGGTACGGGATAACCGCACACATGATTTCCAATCATGCTCCTTCAGCCGCTCGGACACCTCTCCATGTATTCTGTTGTGTAACAGGTACTTGTATAGTATATGAAAAAGATAGATTTATGTCAAGTGAAAAATAGGGTTATAGGACAAAACGTGTTGGTACTTTAATCCCAATCATTGAAAGATAATTTGTCATAGTTATGCAAATCACCCCAAGAAATGGCATCCCCCCAAGTTGGAATTATGCCTTGAAGTTGGGCTCTTTCATTCATAGATCTATATATTTTAGAAATACTCGCATCAGTTGGCATTACCTTAAGTATTTCTTTTGCAGGAAGCGGTCTTGGTGAGTGTAAATAACACCACCAAAAGACCGCTTTTATGCGTTTTTCTACAGACATCCCTCGATGGTACCGCAATAAACGTCTGAGTTGTGCGTTTACCCCACCTTCAATAGGGTTATTAGTCCTCGGACATTCTTTATCTAACACCAATGTTTCATCTAAATATCGAAACATTGTCTCTGTATTAATTAACACCACTAGAGAGT